>JBHICV010000007.1:0-36413 GCA_046759765.1 Acidimicrobiia bacterium | reverse complement strand
GGACACCGAGGAGTCTGAATCGGACTCCGAGGAGACAGAGACCGCCGAGGACAAGACCGAGCCTGCCCTCTTCCGGGGCCGCAAGGGCCTCGGCTCGGTGAGACCTTCCCAGGACTGACCCGGTGCCAAAGCCGACATGAACGGCGATCCAGGGCACCTTCCCCGGCTGCTGCTCGATGCCGGCGTCATCGACCAGGAGACGCTGACCGAGGCACTCGAGAAGCAAAAGGAATCCAACGCACCTATCGGGCGCGTTCTCGTCGAAGAGGGCATGGTCGCGGAGCGAGACCTGGTTCGGGTTCTGGCCGAGAACATCGGGATCGAGTTCGTCGACCTCGAAGAGATGACCGTCGATCCGGCGGCTGCTTCGATCATTCCGGAATCTCTTGCCACCCGCTACGGCGCGATTCCCATTGGGTTCGAGGACGGCAAGCTTGTCGTGGCTATGGCCGATCCGGGGAACGTGCTGGCCATCGACGACATTCGTGCACTCTCCGGAACGGAGGTCATTCCGAAGGTTGCGACCCGCAGCGACGTTGAGGGGGCGATCAGGCGTCTAGGAGCGCTCGACGAGTCGGTAACCGACCTCGCAGAGTTGGCGGCCGGCGACGTCGAGACGGACGACCTGGGAATCATCGAGGCGGCGGCGGAAGACGCTCCTGTCGTAAAGCTGGTCAACACTTTGATCACTCGCGCAACCGCGGACCGGGCTTCAGACATCCATATCGAGCCCACGGAAAAGGACCTGACGATCCGGTTCCGGATCGACGGAGTTCTCCACGAGATTATGCGTACCCCCCGTTCGATCGCGGCTGCAGTGGTGAGCAGGCTGAAAATCATGTCCGACATAAACATCGCCGAGCGACGTATTCCTCAGGATGGACGGGTAAGCCTGAAGGTGTCGGGGAGGCAGCTCGACCTTCGTGTCTCGACGCTCCCCACTATCTATGGAGAAAAAGTCGTGCTCAGGATCCTGGATACCAGCACGGCGATGCTCGATCTCGCCGAGCTGGGATTCTTGCAGGACACATTCGACGGGATGAGCAAGCTCGCCAACCTTCCCTACGGCACGGTCATAGTCACCGGCCCGACTGGTTCAGGTAAGTCGACCACCCTCTATGCCACCCTGAACATGATCAACCGTCCCGAGGTGAACATCGTGACGGTGGAAGATCCAGTCGAGTACCGACTGTCCGGAATAAACCAGGTCCAGGTCAACAGAAAGGCGGGACTGACCTTTGCTTCTGCGCTGCGATCCATTCTGAGGCAGGACCCGGACATCATGCTCATCGGGGAGATCCGCGATCAGGAGACGGCGATGATCGCGATGGAGTCGGCCCTGACGGGCCACCTGGTGCTGTCGACCTTGCACACGAACGACGCGCCCTCCACTATCAGCAGGCTCACGGAGATGGATGTCGAGCCCTTCCTCGTGGGGTCCGCGGTCGACGGCATCCTGGCCCAGCGCCTCGCTCGCCGGCTGTGCACTTCGTGCAAGGTCGCCTACGAACCTTCGATCGAAGCTCTTCGGGAGACGGGCTGGTCCTTCGAGGAGCAAGGACAGGAGCTGCCGACGCTCTATCGCCCTGAGGGATGCAAAGCTTGTGCCCGGACCGGCTATCGCGGACGGGTCGCCCTACACGAGCTGATGGTCGTGTCTGAGGAGATCGAGAGAATGGCCGTCGAGCGCGCAGCCACCGACGAGATCGCCAAGATGGCCGTGAGCCAGGGAATGCGCCGACTCCGCGAAGACGGGATGGAGAAGGTCAGGACGGGCATCACCTCGATCGAAGAGGTCCTCAGAGTCGTCGTCTAAGACTTCAAGGACCGCGGCGGGGCTGCCGAAGTAAGTCCAGGTGATGTTGGACGTATCGCGAAGGCTCGGTGGGCTACTGGTCGACCGTCGCTTGCTTACCAAGGACTCGCTCGAGTCAGCGCTTAGCCGCGAGCAGGAAACCGGCCGACCTCTGCCCAAGATCCTCATTGAGGAAGGCCTGGTTCGGGAGGAGGACCTGCTGAGAGCGGTAGCCGAGCAAGTCGGGATGGAGTTCATCGACCTCGACAACATCCTGTTCGACCCCGCTGCCCTCGAGGCAGTGCCGGTCGACAAAGTGCTCGAACTGGGCGCCATTCCCGTCCGTTACGAAGGCGGCGTTCTGGTAGTGGCAGTTGCCGACCCATTCGACGGGGCCCTGAAGGCCAAGCTCGAGGAGGCCACCGGCGGCCGGGTCGAGCTGGGGCTGTCGAGCCAGGACATGCTGTATCGGGCGGCCCAGTTCCTATTCGGTAAAGACGTAGATAGCGGGCCCGAGCAGGAGGAGGTGGGCTCACCCAAACACTTCCATGTGAACCACATGCTGACGGATCTGGTCAGCCAGGGCGGTTCCGACCTTCATCTGACCGTCGGAACCAGGCCCCAGATCCGGCTCAACGGGACTCTGAGATCGCTCGAAGGCTATCCCGTCATGACGCCGGCCCAGCTACGCGAGCTCGTATATGCGTTTCTGACCGAGAGCCAGAGGAACAGGCTGGAGGAGAAACGAGGACTGGACACGTCCCATCCGGTGGCTGAAGCAGGTCGCTTCCGCGTCAATGTCTTCTTTCAGCGCGATGCGATCGGCGCGGTCTTCCGTGCCATACCCGACAACGTCCAGAGCATCGAGGGTTTGGGTCTTCCGCCTGTGCTGAAGGAGTTCGCAACGTTTGCGCGCGGGCTGGTGTTAGTGACCGGACCCACCGGGCACGGCAAGTCGACCACCCTGGCAGCGCTGATAGACATCATCAATCAGGAGCGGGCCGAGCACATACTGACGATCGAGGATCCAATCGAGTTCGTTCACAATCACAAGCGCTCGGTTGTGAATCAGCGCGAGGTCGGAAGCGACACGGAGTCCTTCGGAGACGCGCTTCGACATGCACTCCGTCAGGATCCCGATGTCATTCTCGTCGGTGAGATGAGAGATCTGGAAACGATCTCGACGGCACTAACCGCGGCGGAAACGGGTCACCTGGTGTTCGCGACGCTCCATACGAGGGACGCGGCCCAGACTGTCGATCGAATCATCGACGTTTTCCCGGCGCATCAGCAGCAGCAGATTCGAGTCCAGCTGGCCAGCAGCCTCCAGGCCATCGCCTCGCAGCAGCTGCTGGTCACGTCTGACTCTCGAGGCCGCCTCGCGGCGGTGGAGGTGCTGGTCGCCACGCCGGGTATCCGCGCGCTCATCAGGGATGGCAAGACTCATCAGATCGCCAGCTCGCTTCAGGCCGGTGGCCGGTACGGAATGCAGACCATGGACCAGGCGCTGGCCGAACTCGTCAGGCGGGGCCAGGTGTCATTTGAGACGGCGCTCGATCGGTGCGCCAACGTCGAAGACTTCCAGCGGATCATCGGGAGGGTTGCCTGATGGCGGCGACTTTCACTTACAAAGTTCGGGACGGTCAGGGTCAGGTCCAGACCGGCGAGATAGAGGGCGCCTCGGCCGCCGCGGTCGCGCAAGCACTGCGGGAGCAGGGCTATGCGCCGATCACGATCGAAGAGGAGAAACGCTCGGCGCTCCGAACCGAGATTCGGCTCCCGTTCTCCGGCCGCGTAAAGCTCAAGGACATCGCAGTCTTCAGCCGCCAGTTCGCCACGATGATCAACTCGGGGCTGTCTTTGCTTCGGTCCTTGAGCATCCTGATCCAGCAGACGGATTCGCGCGGTCTGCAGTCCGTCCTCGAAGAGGTGAAGGTCGACGTTGAGGGCGGTGCGTCTCTGTCCGCCGCGATGGAGAAGCACCCCAAGGTCTTCAGCCGGCTCTATGTGGCCATGGTCAAGGCGGGCGAGATCGGTGGGGTGTTGGATGAGACGTTGATTCGGCTTGCCGACACCCTCGAGAAGCAGATGGCACTCCGAGGCAAGATCCGGTCGGCAATGATGTACCCGGCCGCAGTCTTCGCGCTAGTCGGGTTCATCGTCTCGGCGATGCTGCTCTTCGTCGTGCCGATGTTCCAAGACCTGTACGCCGACCTCGGTGGCACGCTGCCGCTGCCGACCAAGCTCCTGCTCCAAGTCTCAGGGCTGGTTCAGTCCCTCTGGTGGGTCTTACTGCTGGTGGGCGTAGGGGGGTTCTTCGGCCTGCGGAAGTGGAAACGGACGCCACAGGGCCGCGACTTCATAGACCGCGTGAAGCTGCGCCTGCCCATATTCGGCGGTCTGGTGCACAAGACCGCGATCGCCCGCTTCTCCCACACACTGTCGTCGCTAACCAAAACGGGTGTGCCGATTCTGCAGTCGATGGACATCGTCGCCGAGACTTCAGGGAATGCCGTCGTTTCCGCAGCCGTGCGAGACGCCCAAACGTCGATCAAAGAAGGCGAGTCGCTGGCAGATCCTCTCCGCCAGCACCCAGTGTTTCCGCCGATGGTGATACAGATGATCGCCGTCGGCGAGGAAACCGGTGCCCTCGACACGATGCTCGAGAAGGTCGGGACGTTCTACGACAGCGAGGTGACCGCCATGGTGGAGGGACTCACTTCTCTCATTGAGCCCCTTCTGATCGTGATCCTCGGCGCGACGGTCGGGGGAATGCTCGTGGCGCTGTACATGCCGATGTTCAACGTGATCAACCTGATTGGATAGCAGAGGACCCTGTCCTCACTCGTCCTTGGGGCCGAACCGGCTGATCGGCGGCGTGATCAGGCCCCGGGCAATCGATCCGAACAGCTCGTCGTCTTCGAGGGAGACACCTTCGGAGACGTCGGGCTGCTGTTGTTGCAATCGCTCGGTTGTATGACGGAGGCGGCGGGCGAGCTCGGTGAGCATCGCCAAGGCGACACCGGGTGCATCGTTCAGCAACTCGAGCAGGTCGTCCCGACGAAGCTCGGCAGCACTGAGCCTGCCTAACGCTTTGACGTCCGCAGAGCGAGGGGTGGGAGGTTCCGAGAGCAGGGCCAGCTCGCCGAAGAAGTCACCGGGTCGGAAGATGTGGACGGCGGCGCCTCCCTTACGGACTTCCGCTTCGCCCTCCAGGACTATCCACATCCCGGTTTCGTCAGAGGAGCCCTCTCGCACAACCGTCTCTCCGGGAAGGAACTTCTGCGTTTTCAGGTGGCCTTCAACGCGCGAGATCTGTTCCTCGCTCAGTCCGGCAAAGAGGGAAGTGGCGCGGAGAACGTCGCCAATGCGGGCGCCAGGCATGGCGCGATGTTAGAGAAGCCGTCAGCCGTCAGCGAAGAAGCTGAAGGCTGATGGCTGTTTGTGACTAGCCCCGCGGGCACCGCCAACACCCTCCTCAAGACCATTACCGAAGCCGCCGATATCTCCTGCCAGAGGCCCGAACGGGTCTCATCCAGACCGGGAGGTCAAACACATGATCAGCTTGATCAGAAGCCGCCTCGATCGTGAGGAAGGCTTCACCCTTATCGAGTTGATGGTGGTGGTGCTCATCATTGCCATTCTGATTGCCATCGCCATCCCGACCTTCCTCGGTGCCCGCAATCGCGCCCAGGACCGGGCAGCGCAGAGCGACCTTCGGAATGCCTTGACGGCTGCGAAGGTGTACTACGTGGACAACGAGGACTACGGAGCCGCGGTGACTGACGCGGCCTTTGAGACCAGCATGGAGTCAATCGAGCCCAGTCTCGATTTCGCGGTCGTGGGCAGCACGTCCACTTCCGTGGTTGGCTTCGTCCGGGCGACCAGGTCGTCCTGTTTGCTAGGGAGAGCACCTCTGGGACGTTCTTCTGCATTGCAGACGACGTATCCTCGGGTGGCGGGACGACTTACGACTCAGGCGCAACGTTGATTTCCGTCGACACCAACGCTGAGTGCGTCGCAACGTCCTGGTAACAGACCGTAGGAACGAAGATGAAAAGCGGGCCCCACGGGGCCCGCTTTTCAGTTATCAGCCTTCAGCTTTCAGCCGTCAGTCCTTGGAACCCTGAACTGGAGACTGGAAACTACTGACTACTGAATGCTGACTGCTGATAGCTGAGTAGGTATGACCCTCGTCGCCATCATTCTTTTCTTCGTCGGTCTCGCCGTCGGGTCCTTCCTCAACGTCGTGGCCTACCGGGTCCCGCGGGATCAGTCGATCGTGAGCCCACCTTCGGCTTGTCCACACTGTGGGAAGCCCATTCAGGCCCGGGACAACATTCCGATTCTCTCTTGGTTCGTCTTGAGAGGACGATGCCGGAACTGCGGCGGCTGGATCTCGATCCGATACCCTCTCGTCGAGTTCGCCACGGGTCTCGCCTTCGCGGGAACCGTCTTCGTGGTGGGCATCACGTGGCTGCTCCCGGCCGCACTTTTCTTCGTGGCAGTCACGATCACACTCACCATCACCGATCTCGAGCACAAGCGGATCCCCAACCGGATCCTGTACCCGTCTGTCCCGGTAGCCATTGCCCTCCTGGCGCTCGGCGCGCTGACGGAGGGCAGGATCGAGGACCTGTGGCGAGCTCTGCTGGGCGCCTTTGCTTACTTTGCGGGCTGGTTTGTCATCTCGATGCTCACGCGGGGCGGTTTCGGCATGGGAGATGTCAAGCTCTCCTTCCTACTGGGCCTATACCTCGCGTTCGAGTCCTGGCGCACACTCGTGGTTGGGGCCTTTCTGGCGGTTCTGATCGGAGGAGTCATCGCGGTGGCGCTTCTCGCAACGAGACAAAAGGGTCGCAAGGATCAGATCCCGTTCGGTCCGTCGCTCATCGCAGGTGCATGGGTCGCGCTGATTTGGGGTCAGAGCATCCTGGATGCGTACCTCGGGCGGTGATTGTGTCGGCGGGGGCCGGCCGTTACCCTGCCGCTAATCACATTGGTGTAATTCTTATGTGAAACAAGGGAGTGGTCTTCAGAGGCCACTGGAGCGGAGTGACGATGGCCATCAACGTTGGGCTGGACATCGGTACCAGCGCCGTCCGGGCCGCCGCAATCGAAGTCGGCAAGAAAGACGCACCAGTTCTTCGCAAGCTGGCGCAAATACCCGTGCCGGAGGGCGCGGTGGTTGCTGGTGAAATCACAGACGATCAAGTCGTGGCCGACGCCCTCGTGCAGCTGTTTCGGAGTGCCCGCCTGCCTCGCAAAAGGGTAGTCGTTGGGTTGGCAAACCCCCGGGTGATCGTCCGGCGCGTCGATCTGCCTTACATGCCCGAAGAAGAGCTCGAGGAGGCGCTGCCGTTCCAGACGCAGGAGTACCTGCCTATCCCGGTGGCGGACGCCATCTTGGACTTCATCCCGCTGGAGGAATTCACGACGCCCAACGGAGAACCGATGATGTCGGTCCTTGTCGTAGCCGCACAGCGGGAGATGGCCACCCACACGTTGGAAGTGGTGGCAGGGGCGGGCCTGAAGGTCCTTGCCGTGGATCTTCAGGCCCTTGCCCTAGTGAGAGCTATCTACGGAGCCGATCTGACGCTGGAGACCGAGCCCCGAGCTGTCGTGAATATCGGGGGAGGTGTCACGCAGGTGCTTCTGGTTCAGAACGGCGCCGTGCAGTTCCTGCGCATCCTGGCGATAGGCGGTCAGGACTTCACCAACGCTCTCGCAGCAGGGATGGACCTCTCCGGGGAGCAAGCTGAAACGTACAAGCGGGGCATAGGCGTCGCCATCGAAGGCCTACCTTCGGGATCGGAAGGCGATGACCTTGCGCGCAGGCTGCTGACGCAACACGCGGACACACTCATCGACGAGATTCGCGGATCGATCGACTATTTCATGGCGGAGGCCACCGACGCAACGGTCAGTCGCCTTCTCATCTCGGGCAACGGCGCGCGCCTCCCGCATCTAGCCAATCGCATGGGCCGTGCCCTCGGTGCCGAAGTGGAACCGGTCAAGATCTTCGACGGCGTGGTGAAGATGGGAAAGGTGGGCCTCTCCGAAGCTGAACTGGCGCAGATGCAGCCCACGGCGCCGGTGCCGGTGGGACTTGGTCTTTGGGGAGAGGTTTGATGCGCGAGATAAACCTTCTCCCACCCGAAGAAGCCGCCCGATCCCGGCAAAGACGCCTGCGGTTCGGCTACATACTGCTAGGCGTCGCCTACATCGCTCTGCTCGTTCTGGTCACGTTTTGGTGGCAATCGAAAGCGGAGGCGGCGCAGGAGGACGCCGAGGCACAGCTGGCGATCAATGACAGCCTGAATGTGAGGATCGCCCAGCTTTCCGAATCCCAAGACTTGCGGGGCCGCTTCGAGGACGGCGTCGACCGAATCGAGACCATCCTGGCGGTCGACGTGGCCTGGGGAAGGCTGCTGAACGACCTCGGACGTGTCATGCCTGATCGCACTTGGCTGAGCACCTTCGCAGGCGCGGCCGAGCGCACCGAGGAGGCACCGAACGTATACGGAGGGCTCCAGATGGGAGGTACGGCCTTTGATTATCCGGATGCGGCCACTTGGGTCAGAACCCTCAACTCGAATCGCTGGCCTGCGGTAGGGGCAGGATGGTTGGAGGGATCAAGCCGATCGGAGTTGTTTGACGGCGTCCCCGTGGTCGATTTCAGCTCGAGCGCAGGCCTCACGGAAGAAGCGCTATCTCAGCGATCCGAGACTCGGATACCCAAGGTGCCGGAATGAACCGCACCGCCATTCTCATCGGAGCTCTCGCCGTGATCCTGGTCACAGGCCTTTGGTATGTCGTGTTTCTCTCTTCGGTCAACGACGACATCGCTTCCGCCCAGGATGAGCTCTCCGAAGCCCAGAACGAGGAGCTCCGACTCGAGAGCCAGCTCAAGCGGCTCCAGCGGATCCAAGAGAACCAGCTTTTGTATGTGGAGGCCCTGGGCACGGTCGAGACGGCCGTGCCGCCGACTCCCCAGGAAGCCGCGCTGCTCGATGCGCTGACGGTCCTCGAGACAGAATCCGGAGTGGTTCTAGAAGGAGTCACCCTCTCCTTTCCCCAGGACATCGAAGGTGAGGACTACAGCGTCATACCCATGAGCATGGTGATCGAAGGCCAGTACTTCGAAGTGCTCGGATTCGTGTACGGACTCGAGGATCTGGACCGGATTGTCGTCATAAAGAACGTCACGATCTCGACCTCGGAGAACGACGACGGGTTCACAATCCTCCGCGTCAACATCGTCGCCGAGGCGTACACCACGTCTCCACTCATCCTTCCCGAGCCCAGCGAGGGAGAACAGCCGGAGGAAGGAGCAGCCACGACGACGACTGAGCCCGGAGGTGAAGAGTGACCAGACACAACAACGGCACCGCGGCGGCTACCGGCATTGTCCTGGTCGGAGTCGCCATCGCACTCACATGGCTGGCAATCGCTCCTCAGATCTTCGGATCCGGCGACACGATTCTCTCCGGACCCCTGCCAGGGACGGAAGAAGCCTCGCCGACCGCGGCGGCTCTGATCGAAGGAATGCGCATCACGCAGTCGTTTCAGGTCTCGCAGCCCCGCGATCCTTTCCGTCCGCTCATCACAGAGGACTCACCGATCGGCGGAGGCGGCGGCTTCACCCCCGCTGGCATCACTGTGACACTGCTCGAGATTCGAGACGTTGACGGAGTCCAACGAGCAACCATCCAGGTCAACGGAATCACTTACGACGTCTCCGAGGGCGACACTTTCGCCGGGAACTTCATGGTCGTGAGCCTCGACGTCGACTGCGGTGTGTTCCTATTCGGGGACAACGCGTTCGAGTTGTGCGTCGGCGAGACGATCCTCAAGTAGCCGGACAGCGCTCAACCCTCTACGTTTCTATGCGCAAAGGTGATTCATGGTTTCGACCAACGACGTTCGCCCAGGCATGGCCCTGGATCTGGAGGATGGACTCTTCCAGATAATCACGCACCAGCACGTGAAACCGGGAAAGGGAAAGGCCTTCGTCCGAATGAAGCTCAAGCGCTTGGACAGCGGTGCGGTTCTCGACCGTACGTTCAGGGCCGATGAGGATGTGTCGCTGGCGTACATCGAGCGCAAAGAGCACCAGTACCTCTACCGCGATGACGTTGGTTTCCACTTCATGGATCTCGACACCTATGGCCAGCTCACCGTCGATGTATCCGACGTTGGTGAGGCCGCTCAGTACTTGGCGGACGGTGCCACCGTCGTACTTCCACTCTTTGAGAATCGGCCGATCGGCGTCGAGGTTTCCGCGTCTGTTGAGCTGAAGGTCACCAAGGCCGAGCCGGCCGTAAAGGGCGACCGCGTCTCGGGCGCAACCAAACCCGTCACGGTCGAGACGGGCCTGGTTGTGCAGGTGCCCCTTTTCGTGGAAGAAGGCGACACGATCCGGGTTGATACCCGGAACGGCGAATACCAGACGCGCGTGTGAGCCGGGAGCCGCGGGATCAGGCGCTCGAACGCCTATATCAAGCCGACCTCCTCGAGCGAGCTCCCGAGCTGAGAGGTCTCTCGCCCAAAGCCAAGCGGTTGGCCGGCGGTGTCGCGGCCCAGCAAGCAGACCTAGACGAGACCCTGGAGGATGCGTCCGATACGTGGCGCTTGCACAGGATGCCGGCGGTCGATCGAGCGATCCTCCGTATGGGCTTGTACGAGCTGCGCAACAGCCCCGAGGTACCGACCGCCGTGGTCGTGTCAGAGGCGGTCAGGCTGGCGAAGACCTATTCAACGGAGCGAAGCGGAGCATTCGTCAACGGAGTGCTGGGGTCCTTGGCCCGAAGGGAACGCAGCGCCACGTCTTGACGGTGCTATGGTCGGAGGGTCCTTTAAGGAAGGTCCTGTGAGGCCGCCAAGGAGACCGTTTTCATGGCACGGAGCGCGCTCGTGCCGGTTCTAATGGATGCACCTGAGATCGGGCGCGCGGTGAGGCGCATCGCCCACGAGATCCTGGAGCGCAATCAGGGCGCCGGCGACGCAGTGCTGATCGGAATTCACACCCGAGGCGTGCCGTTGGCACATCGGATCGCGCACCACATCGCCGAGATCGAAGGAACCCGAGTTCTGGTAGGGGAGCTTGACATCGGCCTGTACCGCGACGACCTCGGTACGCGACCAACACCCGTTCTCCAGGAGACAAACGTTCCCGGCGATCTCACCGAGCAAGTTGTCGTGTTGGTGGACGACGTTCTCTTCACCGGGAGAACGATTCGCGCAGCACTCGACGCTGTCTCCGACTTGGGTCGGCCCACACGGGTTCAATTGGCGGTGCTCGTTGACCGGGGACATCGCCAGCTGCCGATCCGCCCTGACTTCGTCGGCAAGAACGTCCCGACCTCGCTCGACGAGCGAGTCACGGTCCACCTCACCGAGACCGACGGTTCCGACGAGGTAGAAATCGAGCGGAAGCAGGTGGCATGAGCCTGCTGTCGACCGAGCACCTGACGCGCGCCGAGGCCGAAGCCCTGCTCGATCTCGGCGATCACTTCCGTGAAGTTCTCGAGCGTCCCATACCGCGGGTGCCCACCCTCCGAGGCAAGACCGCAGCACTGATGTTCTTCGAAGCTTCCACCAGAACCCGGCTGTCGTTCGAGCGAGCGGCCAAGGCTCTCTCGGCCGATGTCATGAGCTTCTCACCGAGTACCTCGTCACTGAAGAAGGGTGAGACGCTCAAGGACACTGTGTTGACGGTGCAAGCGATTGGCCCTGACCTGATGGTCGTTCGGCACTCGGCCGTCGGAGCTCCCAGGCTGGTGGCGGCCTGGACGGGATTGCCGGTCATCAACGCAGGTGATGGGGCCCACCAACATCCGACCCAAGGTCTGCTCGACGCTTTGACGATCCGCAGTCACTTCGGCAAGGTGGAGGGGCTCCGCGTTGCCATTGTCGGGGACATTCGTTACTCGCGCGTTGCTCGGTCCGATGTCTTCCTTCTAACCACCTTGGGCGCCTCCGTCGTGCTCGTGGCGCCGCCGACACTGCTTCCAGTAAGTCTCGAGGGTTGGCCAGTGGATGTAGCCGGCACGATCGATGAGGTGCTTCCGAGTGTCGATGTCGCCTACGTGCTGCGTATCCAGACAGAGCGCGGCGGAGCCTCCGTCCTCACCTCACTGCCCGAATACCTCGATCGCTTCGGCTTGACCACCGAGCGATTCAGGGCTTTGCCTCCGGAGGCCGTGGTCATGCATCCGGGACCGATGAATCGAGGGGTCGAGATCGCAGCTGATGTCGCGGACCACCCGCGTTCGCTGATCACCACCCAGGTGAAAATGGGCGTGGCGGTGCGAATGGCGGTCCTGTTCTCGCTCCTGGGAGGAGAGGACCATGCCTGACCTCCTGCTTCAAGGCGGCACGGTTCTGACCCCCGAGGGAATGGTTCCGGCCGACGTCCGGGTTTCGGACGGACGGATGTCAGAGGTCGCCTCCTCCATCGCCGGGACCCGGGAGGAGATAGTCGATTGCCGCGGGTCGTGGATAGGGCCGGGCTTCGTGGACTTGCACGCCCACCTACGTGAGCCAGGAGGTGAGTGGAAAGAGGACATCGAGAGTGGCTCCGAAGCAGCCGCGGCCGGCGGCTATGTCGGCGTGGTGGCCATGGGAAACACCGATCCGGTGACTGATCGCGGGCATCTGGCTCGATACATCCAAGATCGGGGCCGGTCAGTCGGAATGGTCGATGTCGTACCCGCGGGCGCGGTCACCGAGCACCAGGAAGGAGAGCGACTCGCTCATCTAGACGAGCTCTTGGCCGCGGGAGTCACGATCTTCAGCGACGACGGCCGGTCGGTCGCCGACTCCGGCCTGCTGCGGCGGGCAATGGACTACCTGGCTTCCGAGGGGGCAATAGTCGCTCAGCATGCCGAGGATCTCGGACTTAGCGCGGGGGGACACATGAACGAAGGCGCGCGCTCGGCGCGTCTCGGAATCGAAGGAATCCCTGCTCTGGCAGAGGAGCTGGTGGTGGCGAGAGACCTGGCCCTGGTTCGGCTAACGGGAGCTCGCTACCACGTGCAGCACGTGAGCTCCGAGGGCACGGTTGACCTCATACGGTCTGCCAAGGCCGAAGGCCTGCCCGTAACCGCAGAGGTCACTCCTCATCATCTGGCCTTCGACGACTCTGCGATCGAGGACGTCGATCCGCGGTTCAAGATGTATCCACCCCTGCGAGGAATGTCAGACCGTCAGGTACTGCGGGCGGCTCTCAGGAGCGGGACGATCGATGCGGTTGCTACGGATCACGCTCCCCACGCCGCCCACGAGACCGAGGTCCCCTTCGAGGAGGCACCCCGCGGCGTAATAGGACTGGAGACCGCCGCGGCCGCAGCCCGCACCTTCGGCGAGCTGGGTCCTGACGAACTCTTTGACCGGCTCTCGAGCGCTCCGGCCGCCATCGCGGGTCTGGAGAACCACGGCCTACCGGTCGAGGTGGGAAACCCGGCCCACCTCGTGGTCTTCGCCCCCGACGAGCCCTTCACTGTCGACGGTTTCCACTCTCGATCGCAGAACTCGCCCTTCTCCGGGATGACGCTCAGCGGGGTAGTTCGGCTCACAGTGTTCGGAGGTAAGCCCACCTTCAGAGAGGGCAAGGTGATCCGGTGAAGGAAGGCCTGCTGGTGACTGCAGCAGGTGAGGCCTTTCGCGGCCAGTCGGTTGGAGCCGACGGAGCTCGAACCGGCGAAGTGGTCTTTTGTACCGCGATGTCCGGTTACCAGGAGGTTGTCACCGATCCGTCCTATGCCGGTCAGATCGTCGTGATGACGTCACCTCACATAGGCAACTACGGCGTCGCATCGCAGGACACGCAGGGTGATCCCGTACGGGCGACGGCACTCGTAACGCGTGCTTTGTCGCCGCGCTCCTGGAGCTGGCGCGCTGAAGGAAACCTTGGCGATTATCTCGTTGCGGAAGGCCTGGTGGCACTTTCCGAGGTCGATACTCGCCACCTGACCCTTCACGTGCGCGACCGCGGTGCGATGCCTGCTGCCATCGGGACCGACGCAACCGAGGCCGATCTCCTGGAGTTGGCTCAGTCAGCTCCGAGCATGGCCGGGCAGGACCTCGCCTCACAAGTCACCTGTAACGAGCCATACGATGTCAGAGCCGAGGGTCCGAGACGGGGGAGAGTGACCGTCTTGGATCTCGGAGTAAAGCGGGAGATCGTGCGGCAACTGTCGCGCGGCGGCTTCGACGTCAGGGTCCTCCCGGCAACCGCCAGCACAACAGACGTTTTCGGGAGCCGGCCCGACGGGCTGCTGCTCTCCAACGGTCCCGGCGACCCCGAGCCGCTCTCGGGCCCAACCGAGCTGGTGCGTTCCATGCTGGGCTTGATCCCGATCTTCGGGATTTGCCTCGGTCATCAGGTGCTTGGACTGGCGCTTGGCGCCCGTACGTTCAAGCTCCCCTTCGGTCACCATGGCGCCAATCACCCGGTGCGGCGCTTGTCCGACGGGCAGACCGAGATCACCTCCCAGAACCACGGCTTCGCGGTCGATTTGTGGAGTCTCCTGGGAGAGTCCCAGCCGACCGTCAGCGGATTGCCGGGCCGCGACCTTCTCCCCGACGAGGTGACCACCAGATTTGGCGTCGTCGAGCCGACGCATCAGAACCTGAACGACGGAACGCTGGAGGGTCTGGCCTGCCGCGACGTGCCTGCCTTAGGCGTCCAGTATCACCCCGAGGCGGCGCCGGGACCACAGGACGCCTTGTATCTGTTCCGGGAGTTCTCGGAAATGGTGATAGATGCCGGCCAGGACTGATATTCATACGATCCTGCTGATCGGATCGGGTCCGATCGTCATCGGCCAGGCTTGTGAGTTCGACTATTCAGGCACCCAGGCGGCCAAAAGCCTGCGCCGGGCGGGATATAGGGTTGTTCTCTGCAACTCGAACCCCGCCACGATCATGACAGACGCCGAGACCGCCGATGTCACCTACGTCGAGCCGATTACTCCGGAGACGGTCGCCGCGATCTGTGAGATTGAAAGGCCGGACGCGCTCCTTCCGACCCTGGGCGGGCAGACCGCGCTGAACGTGGCCGTGGAGCTCGCGACCTCAGGTGTCTTGGATCAACAGGGCGTCGAGCTGATCGGTGCGAGTCTCGAGGCAATACGAAAGGCGGAAAACCGCCGAGAGTTTGCCGAAGTGATGTCGAACGCCGGTCTTCGAGTGCCAGAGAACAGGCGAGCCTCTTCGGCCGATGAGGCACATGAGGCGGCCGCCGAGCTGGGGTTCCCCACCATGGTGCGACCGTCCTTTGTCCTCGGTGGAGGGGGCACGGGCCTGGCGTCCGACCACGACGAGCTGAGCATCATCGCCTCCCGCGGACTGGCGGCATCCCCTATGTCGGAGATCGTCGTGGAGGAGTCGGTCCTCGGCTGGAAGGAATTCGAGCTCGAAGTAATGCGCGACCGAGCGGACAACGCGGTGGTCGTCTGCTCGATCGAGAACCTCGATCCCATGGGTATCCACACAGGTGACTCAATTACCGTCGCTCCGGCTCAGACTCTCTCGGATGAGGAGTACCAGGCCATGCGTAACGACGCCTTGGCTTGCCTACGAGCCATCGGCGTCGATACGGGTGGCTCCAATGTGCAGTTCGCGGTCGATCCGGGGAGCGGCCGCCGGCTTCTCATCGAGATGAACCCCCGCGTATCGAGGTCGTCGGCCCTTGCCTCCAAGGCGACCGGGTTCCCCATTGCCAAGATCGCCGCGCTGCTCGCGGTGGGGTTCAGGCTGGATGAGATCTCTAATGACATCACGGGAGTGACTCCCGCTTCCTTCGAGCCCGCCCTCGACTACGTGGTTGTAAAGGCGCCCCGATTCGACTTCGGTAAGTTCCCGTCCGCCTCCGGCCTTCTCGGAACGGCTATGCAGAGCGTCGGGGAGGCGATGGCCATTGGGCGTACGTTTCCTGAGGCCCTTCAGAAAGCGCTGCGCAGCCTGGAAGATGGGCGTCTTGGGCTCTCGGGAGTTGGGCGGGGAGACTCCTGGCCAGGACTCGACGACCAGGATCTTTCCTCCTCGGTCCGGACGGCGACCGGCGCTCGGATCTTCGCCATCGCGGAAGCTCTTCGGCGGGGATGGTCGCCCGAGCATATTGCGGACTTGAGTGGCCTCGACCCTTGGTTTGTGGACCAAATCCGAGTCGTCACCGACTTGCAGAAGGAGTTCGAAGCATCGCCCAGGCCATCCCCCGACCTTCTGAGGCAGGCGAAGCGACAGGGATTCTCCGACGCACAGCTCGCCGTTGCTCTAAAGACCTCGGAGGACGACATCAGGCAGCTGCGGCGACGCTACGGAGTAGTCAGGACGTATCAACCGGTGGATACGTGTGCCGGGGAGTTCGAAGCCATAACGCCATACTTCTACGGCACCTTCGAGACCTCGGACGAGCCGCTCCCGGACGGGCCGCGACCGCGGGTCGTTATATGTGGCTCCGGACCCAACCGGATCGGCCAGGGCATCGAATTCGACTACTGCTGCGTCCAGGCGGCCCAGTTCCTACGGGAAGCAGGCTTTGAAGTTGTGATGGTCAATTGCAATCCGGAGACGGTCTCCACTGATTACGACATCTCCGACCGCCTGTACTTCGAGCCGCTCACCCTCGAGGACACCTTGGACGTCATCGGGCGAGAGCAGCCGGTGGCGGTTCTGGTTCAACTAGGAGGCCAGACGCCCTTGAACCTCGCAGCCAAGCTGGCCGAGCGGGGGGTGCCAATCGGCGGTACGCCTCCGGGTTCCATTGATCGAGCGGAGGATCGGAGACGATTCTCGACGCTGTGCAAGGAATTGGGCATCTCGCAGCCTGCCCACGGGACCGCAGCTTCATTTGGCGAGGCGGAAGATATCGCGGACTCGCTCGGGTTTCCCCTTCTCGTTCGGCCTTCGTTCGTTCTCGGAGGGCGAGCTGTCCGGGTCGTTTATTCGATCGACGAGCTCGCCTCCCATGTAAGGGAGCTGGAGTCTCAGGGCCTCGAGATCTCCCCGGATTCTCCTCTCGTCCTGGATCGTTTCCTCGAGGCAGCTACAGAAGCGGATGTCGATGCGGTCTATGACGGCCATGAGTTGCTTGTCGGCGGAATCCTGGAACACGTCCAAGAGGCCGGTGTTCATTCGGGAGACTCCGCCTGCGTCATTCCCCCGCCGACGATCTCGGAGGAAGCTCAGAAGGAGATGCTGACGGTAACCAGCCTTTTGGCAGAGGCATTGGCAGTTCGAGGGCTGATCAACCTGCAGTTCGCGGTGAAGGGCGACGAGGTGTTCCTGCTCGAAGCCAACCCTCGCTCGTCCCGGACCGTCCCTTTCGTCTCGAAGGCGACCGGCCTGCCCCTCGCCGGATTGGCGGCCAGAGTGATGATGGGTGCCGATCTCGCGGAGCTAAGAGAGGAAGGGCTCCTCGTGGAGCCGACAGGTCACGGGTTCGTGGCCGTTAAGGAGGCCGTTCTTCCCTGGGATCGGTTTCCCTCCGAGGACGTTGTGCTTGGTCCCGAAATGCGGGCCACCGGCGAGGTGATGGGTATCTCCGAGGACTTCGGTGCCGCCTACGCCAAAGCCCTTCTGGCGGCCGGTCAGGCCATGCCGCAGAAGGGCACGGCGTTCCTATCCCTGGCCGACCGTGACAAGGGCCGCGGGTTGGCCATCGCCCAGGGACTTCATATGGCCGGGTTCGAACTTATGGCGACCGAAGGTACCGCTCGATACCTCCGGCATCACGGGGTCGACTGTCGCCGAGTCGACAAGGTGGGAGAAGGCCCCGTCGATGCAGTGCAGTTGATCTCCGAGGGTCGGATCCAACTCGTTGTCAACACGCCTCGCGGTCGGCGTGCGCGAGGCGACGGAGCTGCCATTAGGCGGGGCGCAAGGCGCCATGGAGTTCCGTGCGTCACCACTGTCGACAGCGCCCTGGCACTCGTGAGGAGCCTGGCTGCCGGCGACGCGGTCTCCTCGGTTCGAAGCTTGCAGGCATGGCACGCATGATCGATCTGCGCGTCGCCTTGGGGCCGATCGAGCTGCGGACGCCGCTGGTAGCGGCTTCCGGGACGGTTGGCGCCGTTGTTGACCAGCTGGAAGCAGTACCTTTCGAGAACTATGGCGCGGCGGTGGCCAAGTCGGTGAGCCGTGACCCCTGGCCCGGGAATGCACCACCCCGCCTGGCTCCTGCGGGTGTGGGGATGTTGAATGCGGTTGGGGTACAGAATCCGGGGATCGAGCACTGGCTGGAGCGCTACGGTCCGCTGCTCTCGGCTGCTTCCGTTCCCACGTGGGGATCGGCGATTGGCACTACCACCGACGAGTTCGTACAGGTGGCCAAAGGCCTCCAGACTACCGACGTCCAGGCCATCGAGCTCAACCTCTCCTGTCCCAACGTCGAGGGCGGCTCGGGGCTATTCGCCCTCGATCCTGTAGCCGCCGCCGAGGTGGTCCGGTCGGTCAAGGCGTCCGTCGATATTCCCGTGTCGGCCAAGCTCTCGCCGAATGCGCAGGACATCGTCGCGGTGGCCAGTGCCGTGGCGGAAGCAGGCTCAGATTGGGTAGTGCTCACCAACACGATATGGGGTGCGGGCATAGACATCGAGACTCGGAGTCCCGTCGTGTCGGGAGGCGTCGGCGGTTTCTCGGGACCTCCCCTCAAACCGATCGCAATGCGCTGCGTCATCGAGGTGCACCGTGCCTTACCTGAGCTGCCGATAGTGGGCTGCGGCGGCGTTCGCACCGCCGAGGACGCGGTCGAGTATCTGCTGGCCGGTGCCAGTGCCGTGGGTGTGGGGACCGCCCATTTCGAATCTCCTAGGGTCGGTGCGCGGATCAGACGCGGGCTCGACCGCTACTGCCGTGATCACGGCTATGAGACCGTGGCCCAGCTGATCGGAGCCGCCGAGTTTTGAAGGCCAACCCGGTCGTAGTCGCGCTGGATCTCCCCACGGCCGAGGACGCGATACGGATGGCGCGCACAGTTGCCCCCGCGGTGGGCGCTTTCAAGGTCGGGCTCGGGCTGCTCATGGGGCCGGGTCCGGCAGTTACCAAGGTCGTCTCGTCCCTGGACCGCCCGGTGTTCGTGGATGCCAAGCTGCACGACATCCCCTCGACCGTCCATCGAGCGGCAGAGCAGGTTGGCCGCCTGGGTGCGAGATACCTCACCGTCCATGCACTGGGTGGACAAGAAATGCTGACCGCCGCCGTCGAAGGACTCGAGTCAGGAGCAGGTGGGCGCGACGCCGGAGTCCTCGCAGTGACCGTCCTCACCAGCACGGCTCCGAGCTCGTTGGCGAAGGTAGGCATCCCTGCGAGCGTCGGGAAGCAGACGGCCAAGCTCGCCAAGCTGGCGCAACTATCCAGATGCGAGGGTGTCGTCTGCCCGGGAACCCAGCTGGGTGTGGTGGCTGAAAGCGCACCGGACCTGCTGCGAGCGGTTCCGGGAATCCGACCGGAGGCCGCTGAACCCGCCGATCAGGTCCACATCATGACCCCGGGAGAGGCCGTGGCGAGAGGAGCCGATCTGATAATCGTCGGGAGGCCAATCACCGGAGCGAGCGACCCACTGAAAGCGGCAGAAGCAATCGCAGAGGAAGCCCGTACGGCAGTGGCCTCCCATTGAGCGTTGTTATGCTGCGGCTCGGGTAGCGGGGAGGAGGACCAAGATGGCACCACCGGAACTCACGGCCGAGCAGCGGGCCGCCGCCCTCCGGAAGGCAGCCGCGGCACGAAGAGAACGCGCCGAAGTAAAAGAGCTGCTCAAGACAGGGGCGATCACATTTCCTGAGCTACTCGAGCGGGCGGACACGGACGAGATCATTGCCGGAATGAAAGTAGCCGCCGTACTGCCGTCGATGCCTGGCATCGGCAAGGTGAAAGGCAAGCGGATGATGGAGGAGCTGGGCATCGCTGAGAACCGGCGCCTGCGGGGACTCGGAGATCGTCAGCGTGCCGCCCTCCTCGAGAACCTCGCCTAAAGCACGCGGCACCCTCATAGTCGTCTCGGGTCCGTCGGGGGTGGGCAAGACGACCGTCATCCGAGCTCTCGCGGAACGGCGAGACTTTCACTTTTCGGTATCTGCAACGACTAGGGACGGCCGGCCCGGCGAGGTCGACGGGGTTCACTACCGCTTCGTAACACCTCAGCAATTCGAAGAACTTCGCGATCGAGGCGAGCTTCTCGAATGGGCCACCTACAGCGGGCATCTCTACGGAACGCCCCAACAACCGGTCGAAGAGCACCTGGCGGCCGGATCGGACGTGCTTTTGGATATAGAGGTCCAGGGAGCAATGCAGGTCAAGGCCGCGGTTCCAGAATCGGTGACGATCTTCTTGATGCCTCCGTCGCTCGAGGATTTAGAGCGACGACTCTGGACACGGGGCGACACCACTCGCCAACAGGTGGAAAGCCGTCTCGAAATCGCCCAGGGGCAGATGGCTATCGCGGCTACCAGCTTCGATCACCTCGTGGTCAACCACCAGGTGGAGACTGCGGTGAGTGAGATCGGGCGTATACTGGGTGAGACCCGAGGTCCCTCTCCATGATCAACCCACCCATCGAAGACGTCCTCAAGAAAACCGACTCGAGGTTCTCGCTCGTCGTCGTTGCCGCCCGCCGTGCACGGCAGATCAACGCTTACTTCAACCAGCTCGGCGAGGGAATCGGCCACTACGTGCCGCCGCAGGTTCACTCCATGAGCCGCAAGCCGCTGACGATCGCTTTGGAAGAGATCGCCGACGACAAGGTCGGCTTCGAGCACGCCGAGGAGTAGTGCTCTCCGGACGGAGGATCCTGCTGGGCGTATCGGGGGGAGTCGCAGCCTACAAGTCCATCTATCTTGCCCGCAGACTGACCGAGCGTGAAGCCGAGGTGCGGGTCATCCTCACTCGCAGCGCCCGCCGCTTCGTCGGTGCCCAATCCTTCGCTGCCGTGACGGGCCATTACCCATACGTGGGCCTATTTGGTCCTCGCGTGGTCAGCCCACACACAGAGCTGGCTTCCTGGGCGGACGCGCTGGTTATTGCCCCGGCCACTGCCCACACCCTGGCGAAGCTTGCTCACGGGCTTTCCTCTGACCTGCTGTCGGCAACCTTTCTGGCTACCAGGGCTCCAGTGCTGATTGCCCCTGCCATGCACACCGAGATGTGGGAGCAGCCTGCTACGCAGCGAAACCTGGCGACGCTGGTTGCGGACGGTCACCACACGGTCGGTCCCGGAATCGGGGCTCTCGCCGGGGGCGACGAGGGCGAGGGGCGAGTGTCAGAGCCGGAGGAGATCATTGCCGCACTGGAAGGGATACTGGCGGGCTCCCTCTCGGGCTGGAAGGTCTTGGTGACCACCGGCGGGACTCGTGAGCCCATTGATCCCGTTCGATTCATCGGCAACCGCTCGTCGGGACGAATGGGAAGGGAGATTGCCGCCGAAGCCGCCCGCCGGGGAGCTGACGTCGTGCTTGTGTCTTCGGCGGAGGTGGTCCCCGCTTCGGGAGTCGAGACAGTGCTAGTTGAAACGGCTGAGGAGATGGCGGCCGAGGTTTGGAGCCGCAGCCCGTCCCAGGACGTTGTGATCATGGCTGCTGCCGTGGCTGACTTTCGACCCAAAGCCCAGCAGGAGGTGAAGTATCGACGTGAGGCCGGTCCGCCGGACATCCTGCTGGAGCCGACGCCCGACGTTCTGGCCGGTGTCAGAGAACAGGCGCCGGACGTCTTCCTCGTTGGCTTCGCAGCTGAGACCGGGCCGGCAGAGGGTGCCGTTTCCAAAGCGCGCACCAAAGGAGTCCAGCTGCTCGTGGCCAACGACGTGACTTCCGAAGGGTCTGGATTCGGCACGGCCACCAATCAGGTCACCCTCATTGATCCCGATGGATCGATCGAGCCATGGCCCCTGCTCCCGAAGAGCGAGGTTGCCCGCCGGCTCTGGGACCGGATTGCCGCTCTACGGAGCGCTTAGGAGGGTCTAGGGCCCTTTCTATAATCGCCCACAGTGCGCCGCAGTATCTTCACCTCTGAGAGCGTCACCGAGGGGCATCCGGACAAGGTGGCGGATCGCATATCAGACGCGGTTCTCGACGCGATGTTGGAGCGAGATCCTTTCAGCCGAGTGGCGTGCGAGGCCTTAGTCACCGACGGGGTCGCAATCGTGGCCGGTGAGATCACTTCCGAGGCCAAGGTTGACGTCGAGGAGATCACCAGAGCGTCAATCCGTGCCAGTGGATACGACGATGCCTCCCTCGGGTTTTCGGGTGATGATGTTCGGGTCGATGTTCTCGTGCATAAGCAGAGTCCGGACATCGCAGAGGGCGTAGGTACGTCTCTCGAGGCGCGTAGCGGGTCCACCGATCCGTTGGACGCATTGGGGGCCGGTGACCAGGGCATCATGTTCGGCTTCGCGGTGGATGAGACACCCGAGCTCATGCCAATGCCGATCCAGCTGTCACATCAACTCGCGGCACAGCTGGCGACTGTGAGAAGAGACGCGAGCGTCGCCTATCTGCGCCCGGATGGCAAAACCCAAGTAACTGTCAGCTACCAAGGGCATCGTCCGATCCGCGTAGCCCGCATCCTCATGTCGGTTCAGCACGATCCCTCCGCCTCGAACGAGCAGATGGCAACCGACCTCATGCAGCAGGTCGTCAAGCCGATCGCGGATCCCTTCCTCGACCCCGATACCGAGTTTGTTGTCAATCCAAGCGGCCGGTTCGAGCTGGGTGGGCCGGTCGCGGACACTGGCCTCACCGGTCGCAAGATCGTAATGGATACCTACGGGGGAACTGCCCGCCACGGCGGAGGGGCATTCTCGGGGAAGGACCCGACGAAGGTCGACAGGAGCGCCAGCTACGCGGCTCGTCACGTAGCGAAGACGGTGGTAGCAGCCGGTCTCGCTCGGCGCTGTGAGATTCAAGTGTCCTATGCGATCGGCCGAGCGTCTCCGTTCTCAGTTCACATCGAAACCTTCGGAACCGAATCGGTCGATCCCGACAAGCTCGAGGGGCTACTCATGGACTTCTTCGACCTGCGGCCGGCGGCCATAATCGAGTGGCTCGACCTTAGACGCCCGATTTACGTCGCCACCTCCAACTACGGCCACTTCGGGCGTACCGAAGACAGCTTCACGTGGGAGTCAACGGCCCGGGCGGGTGAGCTGGCCCGGGCGGCTGCAGACCTCTGACCAACGAAGACATCGTCCGGATCGTTCCCGACATCCCAAGCTTCGCGGTCGATGATGGATTCAGCTACCTGGCTCCCATGACCGTAAGCACGGGAGCGATCGTACGAGTTCCCCTGGGGGGCCGAACCGTGCGAGGTTATGTCGTCGGGCGGGGAGATCCGAGCGCCCAGAGGCTCAAGGAGATTCGGTCTGTGTCGGGTCACGGGAGTGTCTTTGGACGCCGGCTCCTCGAAGTGCTCAGGTGGGCTTCGCATCATTACGTGGCTCCTCTGTCCGTCATGCTGGGACGTACCGCACCTCCGAACCTCCCGAGGGAAGTAGAGGTGTCCTCACGCGTGCGTCTCGACGCTCTGCCCGTCGGACCGCTCGCCACCACCGCCTTGCATGCTCGAGCAGGCCGACACACGAGACCTCACTACCTCATGAGCTCCGGGCCCTGGGACGACGAGGTCGCGTCGGTGGCCGAACCTGTCTTGGCCGCCGATCGCTCCGGGCTCGTCGTCGTTCCCACTGCTGCCGAGCTGGGATTCATGGCGGCGAGGCTCGCCGACCGCGTCGGGGACCGCTTGCTGGTGGTAGCACCCGACACCTCAGCGCGCGACACCACCGAAGCATGGTCGCGGGCCGCGTCCACTTCGGGCTTCCTCGTGGTTGGGACGCCGCGAGTCGCCCTCTGGCCAGTGCGGGGTCTCAGTCTGCTGATCGTGATCGAGGAGGGACGACGGGCGATGAAAGAACGCCAGACTCCAACACTCCACGTCAGGGACGTGCTAGCGCGCCGAGCTGCCGTCGAGCGAATCGCGCTCGCCTATATGGGCAGAGTGCCGACGAGCGAGGTGATCGCGGCCGGCACGGCGATCGTTCGCTCACCGGGTCGCCGCCGGGCGTGGCCTCTGGTGGAAATCGTGGACCGTAGTGAGGACCCACCAGGCTCGGGGTTGTTCAGCGAGAGGGTGAAGGCTGCGCTGAGAACGGCGGCCGCCGCCGCGAGCCGCGTCTTCCTGTTCAGCCACCGGCACGGGTACTCCGCTGCCGCCAGGTGCCGCCAGTGCGGTGAGCTGCGGGTATGCCAACAGTGCGGGGCCCGTCCAGATCCCGGGACGAGCTGCCGCAGATGTGGAGCCGACCTCGGGGACTGCGCCGTCTGCGGCGGAGGGGCGTTCGTGGCGCTCGGAGCGGGGGTCGGGAGGGTGGCCGAGGAGGCAAAACGGATCGTAGGAGAGGCAGCTCTCGCTCCGTTGGGGCGGATAGCAGTTGGCACGGAGCGAGACCTGGCCGGCGCGCACCCGTTCGATCTCGCCGTCGTGGTTGACGCAGACGGGCTCATACTGGGAACGAACTATCGAGCTTCCGAGGAGGCGCTGCGGACGCTGGTCCGGGTGGCGAGTGCAGTTCAGAAGGGCACTGGTCGGCGTGCCATGGTGCAGACCCTGATGCCATCTCACGAAGTCATCCGAGCTGTCTTTCGAGGAGACCCACTCGATTTCCTAGAGAAGGAGATCTCCGAACGAGGTCTCCTGGGGCTCCCACCAACAGGAGAGCTGATTGTTCTGGAGACGCGCCACGAGCCCACTGGCTTCGACGAGCGTCTCCGCCAGGCGCTGGAGGAACGAGCTGCCGTGTTAGGTCCTTCTCAAAGCCCCCGAGGTAGCCGCTGGCTCATCCAGGGCACCCGGCTGGCCGGGGCGCGATCCCAGCTGCGAGACCTGGTCCAGCACGCTCGGGACGCCGGTGCTCGCGTTCGTATCGACGCCGACCCAATTGACCTATGAGCCGGGGGCTATCCTGCGCGCCGTCGTGGCCGTATATCCCATAAGAACTTTCGGCGACCCGGTCCTACGGATTCAGGCCGTAGGCGTAGAAGAGGTCGATGACACCATCCGCCGGCTAGTGGCGGACCTGATCGACACCATGTACGACGCTCAGGGAGTTGGCCTGGCTGCGCCACAGATAGGGATCTCGAAGCGCGTCTTTGTGTTCGACACCCAGGACGAGGAAGGTGCCAGGGTCATAGTCAACCCACGACTGATCGAGAAAAGGGGAAAGTGGGAGTTGGACGAGGGCTGTCTATCTGTCCCCAACCGATACTGGCCAGTTACTCGAGCTTCCTACGTGAAGGTAACCGGAGTCGACCAGGACGGCAATGAGGTCACTTACGAAGGCGACGAGCTACTGGGCCGGGTGCTGCAACACGAACTAGATCATCTCGAGGGCAAGATCGTGCTCGATCGACTTCCGAGACGGCTTCGCAAAGAGGCGTTCAAGGAACTGCGCGAGGAGGCACTCGGGCTCCAGCCGCCGGCGTGACCCGCGCCGCGTTCCTAGGAACCCCGACCGAGGCGATCCCAGCACTGCATGCACTGGCGGGGATGACTGAGATTGTCCTCGTGATCACCCAGCCAGACCGGCCCCGCGGCAGGTCAGGTACCCCTCAGCCGCCCCCTGTTAGGGAAGCAGCGCTCGACCTCCGGCTGCGGGTCGCCCAACCCGCCTCCAAAGAGGCGCTTGTGGATGCATTGACCGAAGCCGCTCCCCTCGAAGTCGCAGTCTTGGTCGCGTTCGGGATGCTGATCCCGGCTGACGCTCTGCAGATACCCGAGCGGGGCATACTCAACGTCCACTTGTCGATCCTCCCGCGCTGGCGAGGTGCAGCGCCCGTCGCGCGAGCCATCCTGGCGGGAGACTCTGTCAGCGGAGTCACGATCATTCGCATGGACGAAGGCCTGGATACCGGACCGGTTGTCGCAGCCCGAGAATCGGAGATCGGTCGGTCCGACACCGCAGGGACCCTGGCTGCACGTCTTGCCGCCACCGGAGCGCAGCTTCTCACTGAGATACTGGCGGACTACATGGCCGGAGAGCTCGAGCCGATCCCGCAAAGTGGCAAAGCCACTTACGCGGAGAAGCTGGATCGGGCCGAAGCGAGACTCGAGCTGGCCGGCTCGGCCTCCGCGATCTGGCGCGCAGTTAGAGCCTTCAATCCCCGTCCCGGAGCGTTTGCCCACTGGCGCGGTGAGCCCCTGAAACTCTGGGTTGTCGAGCTAGGGCCGGACAAGGAGCTTGCTCCAGGAGAGCTACGCATCGAGGAGAGCAGACTCATTGTCGGCACCGGAGAAGGAACGCTAGAGCTGGTCGAAGTGCAGCCGGCAGGCGGACGCCGCATGACCGGAACTGACTGGGCGCGAGGACGACGAGGTCCACTCGGAAGCCTGGAATGAGCCGTCTATAAGGTGCGAGGACCTGTGCTCCGGGCAGGCGCAAGATAGCCTCGGCGGACAACCGCAGGTGCGAGAACGGCCTCAGGTAGCATCGCCGTGGTGAATCCCGTCCGCATCGCCCCTTCGCTCCTCGCGGCCGATTTTGCCCACCTCGCGGACGAAGTCTCCCGGGTCGAGCCATACGTCGATCTTCTCCACGTCGACGTCATGGATGGACACTTTGTCCACAACCTGAGCTTTGGTCTACCGGTCATCGCCTCATTACGGAAAACGACGAAGCTCTACTTCGACTGCCATCTCATGATGACCAACCCCGACTCCTACTTCGGCGAGTTCGCAGAGGCCGGAGCCGATCTGGTATCCGTTCATCTGGAGACCTTTCCTGACCCGACGGATGCAGCTAAACAGGCCCGCGAAGCCGGCCTTGACTTCGGTTTGGTTCTCAGCCCCCACGTTCCGTTCGAGGCAGCTCAGCCTCATCTCGAGCTCTGCGACTTGCTATTGGTGATGTCCGTCAATCCTGGATTCGGCGGCCAAGCGTTCAAGCCCGAGGTCCTACCGAAGGTCCGTCAGGCTCGGGAAACGGTTGAGAGGCAAGGACTAGCGGTCGATATACAGGTCGATGGCGGCGTGACTGCGGAGACCGCGCCTCTAGCCAGGGAGGCCGGGGCCGACATCTTGGTCGCGGGAACGGCAATCTTTCGGGATCCTGATCCCGTCGAAGCGGTCCGTCGTATCAGGGAAGCAGTGGACCAAGGATGGCAGAGCGGATCCTGATCGCCGACGACGACCCGGACATAGTCCAGTTCGTGCGAGTGAACCTCGAGCTCGAGGGCTTCGAGGTCGTTACCGCGACGGACGGCAAGGAAGCTCTCGAACGGGTCATTGAGCACCCGCCGGATCTCGTTCTGCTCGACATCATGATGCCGGAGATGGACGGGCTGTCAGCTCTGCGCCGAATGCGCGCCCACCCGGCCGCGGCCAATACCTCAGTGATTCTTCTGACCGCCAGAGCCCTGCCCGACGACCGAGTTGCCGGATTGGAGCTGGGCGCAGACGACTACGTCACCAAGCCGTTCGATGTCACCGAGTTGATGGCGAGGGTCAAGGCCGTTCTCCGCCGCAGTCAGGCGATGCGGGATGTTTCACCCTTGACAGGGCTGCCAGGAAACTTCCACATCACGCGGGAGCTCGAGGAGAGAATTGCCCGCTCCGAGCCGATCGGACTGGGGCACATCGATCTCGACAACTTCAAGGCCTACAACGACCACTACGGCTTCATGCGGGGCGACCAGGTGATCAAGTTCACTGCCCACGTATTGCTCGAGGCCGGCGCCGAAGTGGACGGACCCCAAGCGTTCGTTGGTCACGTCGGCGGCGATGACTTCGTAGCGGTTATCGATCCCGTGAAAGTAGAGGAGTTCTGCAAAGCAGCCATCCGCCTCTTCGACGACGGGATTCTGGACTTCTATGACACCTCTGATGCGCTACGGGGGTATATAGAGGTGACGGACCGTCGTGGCGAGCGCCACGCTTTTCCCCTCGTCTCCATTTCGATCGGGGTGGTCACCAACTTGGACCGCAAGGTCACGTCGCAGTGGGAGGCGTCCGCCATCGCGGTGGAGATGAAGGAATTCGCCAAGCGCAAGACCGGATCTTCCTACGAGATCGACCGTCGGACGAGCTGACATCACAGGATCGGCGGCCCTTTGGGCCGGTCAGTCGTTGGGAGGCGGGATCAGGTGATCGCACCGTCCAATCGGCTGGTGCTCTCGTTGCTATGGAGCTTCGAGGCTCGACGGCCACGCGACGCTGTTGTTGATCACCAGCACGGTGCCCGTGGCGAGCATGGCGAGGTGGACTTTTCGCGACCCGCGTACAATGTAGGTGCCCGTTTTCGGGGCAGGGTGAAACTCCCGACCGGCGGTGACAGTCCGCGAACCCTACGGGGCCGACCGGGTGAAACTCCCGGACCGACGGTGATAGTCCGGATGAGAGAAGGCGGGTGGCGACCTCGCGCTCCTATGCGAGCCCACCCCTGATCGAGGAGCCGAGTGGACGCGAGGTGGATGGCGGAGGCGATCGGGGAGGCTGCTGAGACTCGTCCCCATCCCAATCCGCGCGTCGGCGCCCTGGTAATCGATCGGAACGGAGACCTGCTTGCCGTGTCATCACATGTCGGCGTGGGAGAGCCGCATGCAGAGGTAGCAGCTCTTCGGCACGCTGGCCCTCGCGCCGCCGGCGGCACCCTGTATACGACTCTGGAACCGTGCGTCCACTTCGGACGGACTCCTCCCTGCGTGGCTGCCATCATCGACTCCGGAGTCGGGAGGGTCGTCATCGGCTCGGTCGATCCCGACCCACGGGTGGACGGTCGCGGCGTCGCGGCTCTCGAGGAGGCCGGGATCGAGGTGACGGTTGGCGTTCTTTCTGAGCAGGTCGAGGCTTCCGATCGAGCCTATTTCCACCACCGGCGCTTTGGGCGGCCGCTCGTGACCCTCAAGGCGGCGCTCACGCTGGATGGGCAGCTTGCTGCGAGCGATGGATCCTCCCAGTGGATCACACTTCGAGAGACAAGACGAGATGCCCACCGGCTGCGCTCTGAGGCCGACGGGGTAGTGATCGGTGCCGGGACTCTACGGGCAGATAACCCACGGCTTACCGTTCGACTGGAGTCCTACTCCGATCCCCAGCCCACACCCGTTGTTGTTCTCGGCCGCCAGCCTGTACCACCTGACGCTGCTCTCTTGCACCGCCACGACCTCCTCGTTGTTTCCCCTATCGAACAGCCAGAGATAGAAGCAAGGACACTCGTCGTCCCCGACGAGATGGGAGGACGCGTCGACCTACAGAAGGCAGTGGAGCTTCTCGGGGAGGAAGGCCTTCTGGATCTGCTCGTCGAAGGTGGGAGCGCCATCTTCAAGTCGCTGTTGGATGCGGGCTTGGCTGACCGTCTCATTGTCTACTTGGGCGGAAAAGTGGCTGGAGGAAGAGGGCTTCCGTTGTTCGACGGGACCTTCGAGACCCTTAGTGACGCAACCGCCTGGCGGATCTCGGATGCCACTCTCCTCGGCACAGACCTACGCTTGACCGCTTATCCCGCTCCGTGATGTTCACCGGTCTGATCGAAGACGTTGGAACCGTCAAAAGCACGGAGGGATCCGGGGGGACGCGGGTTTTGGCGATTGAGGCTCCGAGGACGGTTGACCAACTGTCTCAGGGGGACTCAGTCGCGGTGAACGGAGTATGCCTCACGGCTACGACCATCCACGGTGCCACCTTCGAAGCCCAGGTGGTGGCTGAGACACTGGCGCGGACCACACTGGGATCCCTGTCGCCCTCTGACGTGGTGAATCTCGAACTTCCTCTAGCCGCGATGGGACGGTTCGGGGGCCATGTGGTCCAGGGCCACGTGGACGGCGTAGCAGTCGTTGAGTCTGTCCCGTCGGAGGACGGAGGCCTTCTCACGCTGAAGGCCTCGAAGGAGCTGATGCGCTACACAGTCGAGCGGGGATCGGTGGCTCTCGATGGCGTGAGCCTGACCGTTGCCGGCTGCGAAGACCTTGGTTTCTCCGTGGCGCTGATACCGCATACGCTGAGCGCAACCACTCTTGGCCGTCTGAGACCAGGAGATCGAGTCAATGTGGAGCTGGACATCTTCGCCAAGTATGTAGAGAAGATGCTCGGAGGGAGAACATGAAGCTCACTCCGATCCCGGAAGCTGTCGAAGCTATCGGTCGGGGTGAGTTTGTCCTGGTCGTGGACGACGCCGGCCGTGAGAACGAAGGCGACATGGTCATCGCGGCGGAGAAGGTCACCGAGGCCGCAATCGCTTTCATGGTCCGTTACACGAGCGGGCTGATCTGCATGCCTGTTGTAGGCGAGCGCCTCGACGAGCTGAGGCTTCCGCTCATGGTGACGGAGAACACAGCCGTCCATCACACCGCGTTCACCGTCTCGATCGATGCCAAGGAGGCGACCACAACCGGGATCTCAGCTGCCGATCGCGCAGCCACCATCAAAGCGGTGCTCAACCCTTCCACGCGCCCGGAGGATCTCTCTCGGCCTGGCCATATCTTTCCGCTCCGCTATGCCGAAGGCGGAGTGCTCCGCCGGGCGGGGCACACCGAGGCTGCAGTCGATCTTGCCAAGCTGGCCGGCCTGTACCCGGCCGGAGTCATCTGCGAGGTAGTGAACGATGATGGAACCATGGCTCGCGGAGAGGAGCTGGAAGCCTTTGCCAACCAGCACGACCTGGCAATCATCTCGATCGCCGACCTCATACGTCACCGCTCCCGGACGGAGAAGCTGGTGCGGCGTCTCAGCGAGGCCCGACTACCAACCGCCTACGGCGAGTTCCGAGCGGTCGGATTCGAGTCCCTAGTAGATGGGCGTCAGCACATCGCCCTGGTCATGGGAGAGGTGAGCGGTACGGAGAACGTGCTGGTGCGGGTGCACTCGGAGTGCCTCACTGGTGATACGTTCGGAAGCGTGCGCTGTGATTGCGGGTTTCAGCTGCGCGACGCGTTGCACGTGGTGGGTGAGGAGGGACGCGGCATCGTGCTATACATCCGCGGGCATGAGGGTCGCGGAATCGGGCTGATGCATAAGCTGGCCGCCTACGCATTGCAGGATGAAGGCCGTGACACCGTCGAGGCAAATGTCGAACTGGGCTTTCCTCCCGATGCCCGCGACTATGGCGTTGGAGCGCAGATCCTGGTCGATCTAGGGATTACCACCATCAGGCTGCTCACCAACAACCCGACGAAGAGAGCGGGGATCGAGGGTTACGGGCTCAAGATCGTCGATCGGGTCCCGCTCCAAACCGCTCCCACTGATGAGAACCGCGCCTACCTGGAGACCAAAGCCGGCAAGCTCGGCCATCTGATCTCACTGGATGATGAATCTTCGTGAGATCGCAGGAGATGCCGACGGATCCGGCCTGCACGTGGGTGTGGCCGTCTCCTCCTTTAACGCCATTGTTTCAGATGCACTCCTACACGGCGCACTCGAGGCTCTCGAGTCGATGGGCGTGGAGGAAGTGACAGTTGTCAGAGTGCCAGGAGCGCTCGAGCTGCCGGTTACGGCTCTTCATCTTGCAGGCAAAGGCTGCCACGCGGTGGTGGCCGTCGGGGCTGTGATTCAGGGCGAAACCGACCATTATCACCATGTGGCGACTCAGACCGCGGCAGGCATCAAGGGCGTGAGCCTCTCCGCGGGGATTCCAGTAACGAACGGCGTGTTGACCGTGACCGCACTTGACCATGCGACAGAGCGCTCCCGACCGGGCCCAGCCAACAAGGGCTATGAGGCCGCCGAGGCTGCGGTGCGCGCAGCTACAGCGCTCCGCGATCTCGGGGCGCGTTGACTTGATGAGGCCTGGACGTATACTTCTCGTGCGTCTGCAAGCGGAGGCGTTGCCGCTTCCCACCCGGCCACCGACAGGTGAGTCGCGGTTTCGATCACGGCAGCAGTCTTTGCATTGCTGTCGTTTTTCTGTTCTAGGAGGTAGAAATCGCCGAACCGCGAGTGAATGATGAGATTCGAGCCACCGAGGTGCGGCTGGTCGCGCCGGACGGAGAGCAGATCGGAGTAAAGAAGCTATCTGAGGCGTTCTGGCTTGCCGATCAGCTGGGACTGGATCTCGTCGAGGTGGCACCCGACGCGCGACCGCCCGTGGTCCGTCTGATGGACTACGGGAAGTATAAGTACGAGCAGTCCGTACGGCACCGGGAAGCCCGGAAGAAGCAGACACGTACCGTCATCAAGGAGATCAAGTTCAAGCCGAAGATCTCACAGCACGATTACGACGTGAAGCGAAGAAAGGCCGAAGAATTCCTGCTGGAGGGCGACAAGATCAAGGTCACCCTTTGGTTCAGGGGTCGCGAGGTTGATCATCCCGAGCTCGGCCGGGAGATTCTGGACCGGCTCATCTACGACCTCGATGATCTGGTCAGTTTGGAGCAGGCCCCAGTCATGGATGGCCGCAACATGACCATGGTGTTGGCCCCAGCTCGAAGGAAGTCGACCGAAGAGGTGGCGGAGGAGTCGCCCGCCGCCGAGGAGTAGCAATGCCGAGAGGCAAGACACACAAGGGCGCCGCCAAGCGCTTTAAAGTGACCGGCTCAGGAAAGATCCGCCGTCGGCAGGCTGGACGCGGTCACTACAGCCTTGCCAAGGGAAAACGCCGATACCGTCGGCTGTCGAGAGAAGCCTCGTTGTCGAGCGGGGATAAACGGCGCGTCAAACGCCTGCTCTCGTAAGGGCAGAAGGAGAACCGGAAATGGCTCGAGTGAAGCGAGCGGTGCACGCACACAAAAAGCGACGCAAGGTGCTCGAGCGTGCCCAGGGCTACAAGGGCGCTCGAAGCAGGCGCCGCCGAACTGCCAACGAGCAGGTAATGCATTCGATGCAGTATGCCTACCGGGATCGCCGCGCCAAGAAAGGCCAGTTCAGACGTCTGTGGATCACGCGTATCAACGCGGCGGCTAGGCAGAACGGAACGACGTACTCGCGGCTCATGGCCGGATTAAAGGCCGCCGACGTCGAGATCGACCGCAAGATGCTGGCCGAGCTGGCCGTCAACGACCCGGCCGCTTTTAAAGCACTCGTGGAGTTGGCTAGCACCGAAGCCTGAAGTGCAGGTCGTCAGCTCTCGCCGGAATCCTTCGGTGGTGGAAGCGGCGAAGCTCCGCAGGAGCAAATCAGATCAGATCCTCCTCGAAGGCCCGCAGCTGATCAGCGCGGCGCTGGATGCAGGCGTAGCCCCCCACAGACTCTTCAGCCTCCGGGAGTCCGAGCTAGCGGCTCGCACCCTCGAGATGGGGGGAGAGGTGACGCTCGTCACAGAGGACTTGATGTCATATCTCTCTGACACTCAACACCCGCGCGGGCCGGTGGCAGTAGCGCGACGACCCGACGCGGTGGAGGTTTCCAACTACCAGATCTTCGTTCTCTGGGATGTTCAGGACCCAGGGAACGTCGGGACGCTGATCAGGACCGCAGCCGTTTTCGAGCTGGGAGTGGTGGTCGCCGGCTCTAGCGCCGACCCTTGGGGAACCAAAGCGCTGCGCTCGTCGGCGGGCGGCTGCTTCGCGACACCGGTTGAGCACGCGCCTGACCTGACAATCAACGACCTACGCGAGCGGCGATATACCACCGTTGGATTGGTAACGGAAGGAGGTTTAGCACCCGAGTCGCTGCCCACCGAGCGGCGGTTGGCGCTGATGATCGGCAATGAGGCCAGAGGCCTGCCGCGCGACATAGAAGAGCAGGTTGACCTACTGGCGACTATTCCGATGGCCGGCTGGCCGGGATCGCTGAACGCCGCCGCGGCAGGTGCCGTAGTTGCCTACTGGGTGGCTCGTAATCGCCAGGGTCGCCAGGAGGGCTCTGACTAATCTCCGCTCGCCATGGATGAAATCGCGGCGATCGTCGCGGCTGCCCCTGAGCGCATCTCAGCCGTCGAATCGCCAGAAGAACTCGAACGGCTCGCCCAAGAGCTCATTGGGCGAGGCTCTGCGTTGGCGAACGCGCAGCGTGGCCTTGGTTCCCTTCCGGAGGACGACCGACCGCGGGTCGGCGCTTTCTTGAATACCGCTCGGCAAGAGTTGTCGCAGCTCCTCGATGAGAGGAGGGCAGCTTTAGAGCGCGAGTCGGAGGATGGCTTGCTCGCCACCGAAAGAGTGGACGTCACCCTTCCAGGACGCGTCCAGCCCCGAGGGACCAGACACCTCATCACGGAAACCATGGATGAGATCACGGACATCTTTGTTTCGCTCGGCTACGACGTCGCCGACGGGCCCGAAGCCGAGCTCGGCTACTACAACTTCGATGCTTTGAACATCCCTTCCGGTCATCCGGCCCGCGCCGACATGGACACGATCTATCTGGCCTTCGGGGATCCCCGCGACGAGGTGCTGCTGCGCGCCCACACCTCTCCCGTGCAGGTTCGCTACATGGAGAAACACGATCCGCCTGTGTTCATCGTCGTGCCCGGGCGCGTCTACCGCCACGACAATGATGCCACTCACTCGCCCGTGTTTCATCAGATCGAAGGACTAGCGGTCGATGACAACATCACCTTTTCGGATCTGCGGGGAACACTGGCGCACTTCGTGAGAGAGTTCTTCGGACCGGGACGGGAGGTCAGGTTTCGTCCCGGTTATTTCCCGTTTACCGAACCCTCAGCTGAGATGGATGTGTCGTGGGATGACGGATGGCTGGAGCTCCTCGGCTGCGGCGTCGTGGATCCGGCAGTGCTGGAAGGGGTGGGATATGACCCTGCCATCCTCTCCGGCTTCGCCTTCGGGATGGGAATCGAGCGTCTGGCGATGGTTCGCCATGGAATCTCGCACGTCCGACATCTGTACTCCGGAGACGTTCGAGTCCTGGAGCAGTTCGGGTGAGAGTCTCGCTGAACTGGCTGCGCGAGCTACTGCCCGACTTGACCGCGGACTCAGATGAGCTCGAGGGCGTCTTCGCCTCGCTGGGCATGCAGGCGGAGAGCGTCGAGAAGCTGTCAGTGCCGTTCACCGGAGTGGTCGTGGGACGCGTCGAGGAGGTCCGCGGTCACCCCAACGCTGATCGCCTACGCCTCTGCCGGGTGACATCTGATGGACAGACCGAAGAGGTCGTCTGTGGTGCATGGAACTTCGAATCAGGTGCGGTAGTGCCGTGGGCTCTGCCCGGGTCTGTACTGGCCGACGGATCCGAAGTCGGCGCAGTCGCCATCCGAGGTGTGCAATCCCACGGCATGATTTGCTCTGAGAACGAGTTAGGGCTCGGCGACGAGGAGGAGGGCATACTCGTTTTGGACGGCGATTTCGCCGTCGGCTCGGACTTTGGCGCCTCTTTGCCCTTTCCAGATGTCGTGTTTGACCTCGAGATCGAGTCGAACCGACCTGACGAGCAGTCGATGCTTGGGGTCGCCCGAGAGGTCGGCGCTTACTCTGAACTCGACCTCGTCGTCCCGAGAGTGGAGCTCGACCCTGAGGTCACTGCTGAGGCCGCCGACGTCTCGATCGAGGATCCTGATGGTTGTGGTCGGTTCGTAGCCATACCGCTTGCCGGCGTGGAGGTAGCACCTGCGCCGCTTTGGATGCGACTGCGACTACTAGCCGCCGGTATGCGACCCATAAACAACGTGGTCGACGTGACCAACTACGTGATGTTGGAGCTGGGCCAGCCGTTACACGCCTTCGACCTCGACCGCATAGTGGACGAGAGCCTGACTGTGCGGAGAGCCGAGATGGGTGAGCAGCTGATCACTCTGGATGGAATCGAACGAACCTTGTCGCCCGAAGATCTGATCATTGCGGATGGCGAGGGAGTCACCAGCATCGCGGGAGTGATGGGCGGAGAACGGTCGGAGGTACAAGATGACACCACCCGAGTGCTGCTCGAAGCCGCCCACTGGCATCCCCCCACAATCATGCGAATGTCGATCCGTCACTCGCTGCGAACGGAGGCTTCAGCTCGATTCTCGGGTGGTGTTGATCCGAACCTGCCTCCGGTGGCCGCGAGGCGGGCGGCGGAGATCCTGGCCAACGCCGGTATGTCTCAAGTGCCGGAGGCGATGCTCGACCTCGTGACCAGGCCAATGGATCCATGGACGGTTGAGCTGCCACTCTCGGATATACCCAGGCTGCTGGGATCAGAGATCGACCGCGATACCACGGTGAGGATTCTGGAGCGCCTGCACATGGTGGTCGACGGGAACGATCCCTTGTCGGTCACGGTCCCTACCTGGCGGCCGGACCTCACTCGCAGCGCCGATCTCGTGGAGGAGGTAGCTCGCCACTACGGCTACAACAAGTTCCCGGAGACTCTTCCCCGCGGAAGCGGAAGTGGCCTGACGCCGGCGCAAGTTCGAGTCCGGCGCATCCGCTCAGTGCTGGAGGGCGCCGGCTTCTCGGAGGCGCAGACCTTTAGTTTCATGAATCCGGGTGATCTCGATCGACTCGGACTGGAAGAGGGACATCCTGCCCGCGACGTAGTCGAGATCAGAAACCCAGTTTCGGAGACCGAAGGGGTGCTTCGCTCGACGATTCTCCCGGGTCTCTTGAGATCGGCGGCTCGCAACATTGCTCTGGGGAGACGCGATGTGGCTCTATTCGAGGTCGGACGAGTCTTCACAGCCGAGCCGTCGGAAGGGGACGAGAGAATCCCGACCCAGCCGGTGATGTTGGCTTTCGTTGCACTGGGAGAGATGGGGGCTTTCGGACTTGGC
>JBHICV010000006.1:0-37729 GCA_046759765.1 Acidimicrobiia bacterium | reverse complement strand
GTCCTCGGGAATCCCAGCTTCGACCTTGCCGACGAGGTCGGCACCGACGTCGGCTGCCTTCGTGTAGATGCCACCCCCGACGCGGGCAAACAGAGCGATCGATGAGCCGCCGAGGGCAATCGCAGTGATCACCTCATCCCATTGATCCAGCTCGAGCAGGAGGTTGAATAGAAGAAATCCGACCCCGACGCCCACTAGTCCCAGACCCGCGACCGTGAATCCCATGACGGCTCCGCCGCGAAAGGCCACCGGCAGCGCCCGCGCGACCCCGCCCGCCCGCGCCGCCTCGGTCGTGCGACTATTGGCCGCCGTTGCGATTCGCATCCCGATGAACCCGGCGGTGCCGGATAGCAACGCCCCGAAGATGTAGGCAGGGGCACCCCAGGGTGCTCCCCATGGGACCAGGACCGCGATGAGGATCGCCAGAATCACCACAAAGACGGCCACCCAGGTGTACTCGCGTCTCATGAATGTGTCGGCGCCTTCCCGGATGCGGTCCGAGATCCGGACCATCTCCGCGTTGCCTCGATCCGCGCCAAGGACCCGCGAGGCGTAGAACCCAGCCAGTAACAGGCCGAGGAGTGCCGCTCCGAGCGCGGCGGCAATGGCCAGTTCGGCGGTCAAGAGGGATCTCCCAAAACCGGCGGAGTATACGTGGATCGCTGGCACCACCCATTGTGATGCTTGATTGCCTCCACCTCTTCCTATTGTCCCGCAGGCATGACGCGATCCGTGGCGCTGATGGTGGCTGCAATCCTGCTGACCGCATGCACGCCATCGGCCGAGCCGACAATCGCGACGACAACAACCTCGACTACGCGGCCGCCGACTACCACCTTGACCGTGATCGAGACCGCCCCAACTACGACCCTACCCCCGCCCGTGGTGACGGCCGCGATCGACGACACGCCTCAAGGGCTGGCGGACACGGTGGCGGAGTTCTACGCCTGGGTCCTCGATCCAGCTCTGGAGCCGCCGAACCTACCTGCCGGACTGATCGCCGCGTTCGCGAAGCCGCCGGGGCCGCGGGTGCTCCATATCGAAGGGCAAACGACCACCGCCGAGGTGCAAGGAAGTCAGCTCGCAGTGGTCCAAGCCGCTGACGACGTCGTCCTAGCTGTCGACGACGGTCCCGGCTGGCGGGTAGTCGGAGCACATCTCACGCGCTTCGATGCTCCGGCCTGGTACGGGGACCCGCCCCGCCTGCTGCTCATGATCGGTTCCGATGCCCGCCCCGGACAGAACCCGCTCATCTTTCGGGCCGACAGCCTCCACATCCTGGGCATCGACCCGGCGCGCAGCCGGGGTTCATTGCTGGGGATACCCCGGGACACCCTCGTTACCAAGCTCGACGGAACTGAGGACAAACTCACTCATGCAATGGCCTCTGTCGGACCCGAGGTTCTGACCCAGACGGCCGAGAACCTCACCGGACTGGATTTTGATGGCTACATCGTGACCGGCTTCAAGGGGTTCATCGACGTCGTCAATGCGTTTGGTGGGTTCACCTTCGACATACCGTTCGGGATCACGGACGAGAAGGCAGAGGCGGATTTCCGCCGGGGCGTGCAGCATCTGAATGGAGCCGAGGCGCTCGCCTGGTCGAGGATCCGAAAGATCAAAGGTGGCGACTTCCAGCGCCAGCTCAACGGAGGAGAGCTTCTCATTGCCATGCTGATCGAGGCCCGGGAGGGCGGCATGATGCTGCTGGACGTGCCGGCGATGCTCGAGATATTCACGCGCTTCGTAGCAACTGATCTGACCCCTGAAGAACTGTTGACGATGGCCGCGGCGGTGGTCGAACTGGACCCACCGGAGATCGACAACCTGGTAGCCCCAGGCATGATCGGGAGGGCCGTCGGCCGCAGTGTCGTCTTCCTGGATGAGGTCGCTTTCGAGATGTTCGAGGACATAGCCGACGGCGTCCTCGACGGCACCTACGAGCCGTTTCCCTGAGCGTGAAGGCGATAGCCTGATCCGGATGGAGCCGACCACCGGCTACGCCCAGCTCGACGATCAGCGAATCGCCTATCAGGTGATCGGTGACGGGCCCATCGACATCGTCCTGACGACCGGCTTCTGGGGCTCCTTCGACGTCGAATGGGAAGACCCCGGAATCCGGCTTTTCTATCAGCAGATGGCGGGTTTGGCCCGGGTGATCCGGTTCGATCGACGGGGATCAGGAGCATCCGATCCGATCCCGTTGGATGCGCTGCCCCCGTGGGAGTCATACGCCGACGAGATCGAGGCCGTTATGGATGCGGTGGGATCAGACGAGGCGGCACTGATCGTGGCGGCGAATGCGGGGCCGGTGGGGCTGCTCTTCGCGGCTACCCACCCGGAGCGGGTGAGGGCTTTGATTCTCTATCAGACCGCGGTTCGATACCTCCAGGATGACGACTACACCATTGGACGCCCAAGGCAAGAGCTGGAGCAGCACCAGGAGAGGTTCCGGGAGAGCTGGGGCACCGGTGAGATTCTCGACCTGTTGTTTCCCAGCCGGGCCGGCGACGAGCGCTTCCAGCAGTGGTACGGGAAGCTCGAGCGGTCGATCACCAGTCCGGGAGCGATTCAGAAGTACATGGAGGCCGAGCAGGAAACGGACGCCCGGTTTCTCCTGCCTTCGATCACGGTTCCGACCCTCGTGATCCACCGCACCGACAGCCCCTTCTCGCCCCTGGCCTTGGGGCAGTACATGGCCGACCACATCGATGGTGCTCAGCTGGTGGAGCTGCCAGGCGCGGACGTCGCTCCCTACTGGGACCGCCCGGAGCTCACCCTCGACGCGGTGGAGGAGTTTCTTACCGGCGTCCGCCGGGAAGCACCCACGGATCGGCAGCTCGCCACTGTGCTCTTCACCGACATCGTCGACTCCACTAAGAGGGCTGAGGCATTGGGCGATCGGCGCTGGCGAGCGATGCTCGATCTGCATGACGACACTGCGAAGGGCCTCGTGGAGGATCACGCCGGCCAGTTGGTCAAGACAACGGGCGACGGCATCCTGGCTACTTTCGACGGGCCGGGGAGAGCAATACGTGGCGCCACGCTCCTCCAGGATGAGCTCGCCAGAGCCGACCTCCACATCCGGACCGGGATTCACGCCGGCGAGGTCGAGATCCGGGACAACGACGTAGGGGGAATTGCCGTCCATCTGGCGGCGCGGATCATGGCGGAGGCGGGTGCCGACGAGATCCTCGTGTCCCGCACGGTACGCGACTTGGTCGTCGGGTCCGACATCTCCTTCGAGGACCGCGGCACCCACACGCTGAAGGGCATTGAGGGCGAGTGGCAGCTCTTCTCGGTGCAGCAACCGGGCCAGTAGGGCTCAGTCGCTTATCCAGACGCGCTCAGGGTGCCGCCGGATCCCCCAGCGCTTGATCGCATCGATCAGCAGAAACGGCACCAGCGCCGCCAAAGCGATCACCACCCAATCCAACGGGTCGAGTGCCACCGTATTGAACAGGGTGTTACCGAGCGGGAGATAGATGACGGCTATCTGAAGTAGCAGCGAGGCGATCACGCCCAGGTGAAGGAAACGATTGTCCCCCAAGCCGGTCCATATGACCGATGTCCCTTGGGCACGCACGTTGTAGACATGGGTCAGCTGAGTGACGACCAGCGCCGTGAACGTAACCGTCTGGACGTGAAGCGGCGAAAGCTCCCGCACATAATCCGAAAAGGCGAAAGCGCCCAGCACTCCCAGCGCCAACAAGGACCCCTGCCACAGAAGACGCGCCTGGTGAGGCGGCCCCAGGATGTCCCTTTGGCGGTCCGGGGGTCGCGTCATCAATCCGGGCGGGGAAGAGTCCATTCCCAACGCGATGGCCGGCAGCCCGTCCGTCACCAGGTTGATCCACAACAGCTGGGTGGCAATTAGCAATGGGCCGAAGCTCCCGAAGAGCAGGAAGCCGGCAAACATGACCATCACCTCGCTCACGTTCGCCGACAGCAGGAAGTAGACGACTTTCCGGAGGTTGGCGAAGATGCCCCGACCCTCTCTCACTGCCGCCAAGATCGTGGCGAAGTTGTCGTCCGCCAGGACCATGTCGGAGGCGTCCTTGGCGACGTCCGTCCCCGAACCCATCGCCACTCCGATGTCGGCGATCTTTAGCGCCGGCGCGTCGTTAACACCGTCGCCGGTCATGGCAACGATGTCCCGCTGGGACTGCCACGCCCTGACGATCTTCACCTTGTCCGTGGGATCGACACGGGCGTAGACGGTGTAGGACCTGACGTCGCGCGCCAGCTCCTCTGTTTCGATCGCCCGCAGCTCGGCGCCCCCCATCGCCCGTTCGCCCTCACGCTCGATTTCGAGCTCGGCTGCGATCACCTCGGCCGTGACTTGATGATCACCAGTCACCATCACCACTTCGATGCCGGCCTGATGCGCCTCACGGACCGCCGGAAGCGCCTCCGGCCTTGCCTCATCACTCATCGCCGCGATGGCCACGAGAATCAGCTCCTCCTCTGCCTCGGCCAGGTCCTCCGGCTGCTCGTCGAGCTCCCGGTAGGCGAATGCGAGCGTGCGGAGGCCCTGAGCCGCGAACTCCGAGGCCTCGAGCAAGGCCCGACCGGCGCGTTCCTTGGAGAGGGGCGCCGGTCCCGACGGTCCCTCCATCCTGGAGCTGAGTCCGATGACTACCTCGGGGGCGCCCTTGACGGCCATCAGATAGCCATCCCCCCACCGGGTCAGGGTGCTCATTCGTTTTCGCTGCGAGTCGAAACTGAGCTCGTCGACTCGCGGATGATCTGCACGCAGCCGATCAGTGTGAACGAGAACCGGATCAACGGATCGGATCAGCGCCGCCTCCGTCGGATCGCCCACTATCCCGTCCTCGGTCGCACGGGCGTCGTTGCACAGCGAAGCGATCTGAGCGTATCTCCGCACGCGTCCGTCACCACTCGATACCTCATCTACGGTCGTTCGCATGTCGGCGAACGCCAGCTCCTGCACGCGGATCACGTTGCGTGTGAGAGTGCCCGTCTTATCAGTGCAGATGACGGAGGCGGCCCCTAGGGCCTCGACGGCGGGGAGCCGCCGAACGATGGCGTTATCGCGGGCCATCGCGGAGACGCCGCGCGAAAGCGTGATCGTTACTACCGCCGGTAGCCCTTCTGGAATGGCCGCCACCGCCAGCGCCACGGCGGTCAAGAACATCAACTCGACCGGCTGCTCTCGTACGATGCCCAAGAGAAAGATCACCAGCGCGATGGCGAACGCCAGCAAAGCGATCCGCTTGCCAACCCGATCGAGCTCTATCTGGAGAGGCGTGGGCGGATCTTCGGCCTCTAGATAGGCAGCCAGCTTTCCCATCTCGGTGGCGCGACCGGTCCGGACCGCGGCGGCTCGTGCCCGCCCGGTCGAAACAACTGTTCCCGCGAAGACGACGTCCTTCTGGTCACCCAGCTGCACGTCACCGACCACGGGTGCCACGCTTTTGGTCACCGGCAGGGATTCGCCCGTGAGAGCCGACTCATCGGTCTCGAGATGGACTAGGTCGATCAGACGTGCGTCGGCGGGAACCCGATCGCCCGTCTCGAGTAGCACGACATCACCAGGGACCACATCCGCCGATGGGATCCGCACCTCCTGGCCGTCTCGGACAACCTTGGCTTCCGGCGCGGCCATCTCCTTCAGACGGGCCAGGGCATCCTCGGCGCGGGATTCCTGCCAATACCCGAGGATGGCATTGAGGACGACGATCGCCAGGATGACGAACGTGTCGATCCACTCCGACAGAACGATTCCGCTGATTCCTGCGGCCACGAGGAGGACCCAGATGAGGACATTGCTGAATTGGGACAAAAACAGCGACAGCTTCCCGCGTCGGTGCTCGGCCTCGATGACGTTCTGGCCGTAAGACTCGAGGCGCCGGTCGGCCTCGTCAGGGTCTAGGCCACGTTTCGGATCCGTCTGAAGTAGCTCAATCGCCTCGGCGGCTTCCATCGAGTGCCAGAGACGGTCGGCGGGTTGCTGTTCAGTGATCAAGACGCAGACCTCTGTCCCTATCGGCTCCGGGCACCATACTCAGCACTATGGATCTTCAGAGCCTGGTCGAGCAATGGCGGGACCGCGAGGACCTCGAGGGCGAGTTCGTCCATCTCGAAGACACTCCGGCTCGCACCGCCATCAACTCGAAGCTGGATCCGCCCCTGCCGGGGGCCCTGGTGGAACGGCTAGCAGCAAGGGGAATTACCGAGCTCTACCGGCACCAGGTTCGCGCGATTCGGCTGGTGCGGGAGAAGCGCCACACGGTGATTGTCTCCGGGACCGCCTCCGGCAAGACCCTCTGCTACCAGGTCCCGATCGCCGAGGCCGCTCTTTCGGATCCGAAGACGACCAGCTTCCTGATCTTCCCGACCAAGGCCCTAGCTCAGGACCAGCTTCGCTCCCTGGCAGGGCTCCGGCTTCCTGGTCTCAACGCCGTCACCTACGACGGCGATACCGATCCTGACGGAAGGCGATGGGCGCGACGCCACGCCAACGCCATCCTGACCAACCCCGACATGCTGCACGTGGGGATCCTGCCCAACCACAGCCGCTGGGCCGACTTCTTCCTCCGGCTTCGCTACGTGGTAGTCGACGAGATACATGTTCTGCGGGGAATCTTCGGCAGCCACGTGGCGCATGTACTTCGTCGACTCCGCCGACTCGCGGCCCACTACGGATCGTCGCCGACCTTCGTCTTCACGTCTGCGACCATCGGCAACCCCGGAGAGCTTGCCTCCCGTCTGAGCGGATTGACGGTAGAGGTTGTTGCGGAGGACGACTCGCCCACAGGTCGCAAGCTCGTCCTCTTGTGGAACCCGCCTCGGGATCCCCATAACCCTGATCGGCGCCGCAGCAGCCTCTCGGAGGTCACGGATCTGTTCGTTGAGCTGGTCGAGGCCGGTGCGAACACCATCGTCTTCACGCGAAGCCGCAAAGCCACCGAACTGGTCTATCGGTGGGCCTCCGGCCGGCTGGGGAACGGCCTTCGGGACCGGAGTGCTCCGTATCGAGGGGGCTACCTGGCCGCGGACCGGCGCCGGATCGAGCAACGCCTCTTCGAGGGCGACCTGGTAGGAGTCGTTGCTACCAACGCGCTCGAGCTAGGGGTGGACGTCGGCAGTCTCGACGCGGCGGTCTTGAACAGCTTCCCCGGGACGATCGCCTCTTTCCGACAACAGGCAGGCAGGGCCGGTCGCGCCCGGGACGAAGCTCTCGCAGTGCTCGTAGCGGGTGAGGACGCGCTCGATCAGTACTTCATGAGCCATCCCTCGGAGCTTTTTTACCGAACACCCGAGGCAGTCGTGGTCAATCCGGACAATCCTCATATAGCTGAAGCCCAGACTGGGTGCGCGCTTTTCGAGAAGCCGATGTCTTTAGCCGATCGCGAGTTCTTGCCGGAGGCCGCCGAGGAAGCCGCCAATCGCCTGGTCCAAAAGGATCGCGCCGAGCTTCGTGAAGGCGAGCTGTACTGGCTCGGCACGGAAAGGCCGGCGCCACTCATCGACATCCGAACCTCCGGAGGGCCCACCTACCGGATCTTCGACGGGGATACCGGCGAGATGCTCGGCACCGTCGAGCAGGAACGAGCCATGTCGCAGACCCATCCGGGCGCCATCTACTTGCATCGAGGGGAGACCTACCTGGTGGACGATCTCGATCACAGCTTGTTGGAAGTCCGCGTTTCTCGATCTGACGCCAACTACTACACGCTGCCCAGGGTCGAACAGACCCTGGACGCGCTGGAGGAGCTGGATCAGCGTCAGGTAGGACAGCTTCCCTACGTGATCGGCCGCCTACGCGTCGAGCGACACGTGGTTGGCTTCCAGCGCAGACAGGTCGGTACCAGAAAGGTGCTGGGACTGGAGCCGCTCGATCTGCCGCCGTCACGCTTCGAGACGCAGGGAGTCTGGTACGGCGTACCGCCCGACGTGCTGTCCTCGGCCGGCGTGTCCGAGGGAGACCTCCTCGGCACACTTCACGCGGCCGAACACACCGGAATAGCCATGCTGCCTCTCTTCGCGGTCTGTGACCGCTGGGATCTGGGAGGCCTGTCCACCAACTTCCATCCTGCTACTGGCGGGGCCTCGGTTTTCATATACGAGGCGTACCCGGGCGGGGCCGGAATCTCGCCGGTTGCCTTTTCGATGGCAGACGAGCACCTGGCGGCCACGGCGGAGGCGCTTCGGACCTGCTCGTGCGTGGCAGGCTGCCCCTCCTGCGTCCAGTCGCCCAAGTGCGGCAACTTCAACGAGCCCCTGTCCAAGCATGGGGCGTTGGCGATGCTGGAGGCAGCGCACAGAGCCTGACAGGAGCCGGCGCAGGCTCGGCACGCCGTTACCCTGGCAGTCATGCGCCGGGCCCTTGTCGCCATTTCGGCCATGGTGCTGGTCCTGACCGCTTGCTCAGGTCGCTCCGAACGCCAGACCGTGTTGCCGCCGCTTCCCTCTTCCATTCCGCGGGCCGAGACCACGATCGGGCCTCCCCCGCTCGACTGCCAGCTGGCCATTGCCGGGCGCGGGGCGGAGGTTGTCACCGTTCGGGCTGGTACCGCAGCTGAAGGGGTGCTCGAGGCCGGTGATGTGATCACTGCGCTCGACGGGTTTCGCATAACGACTTCCGCCGATCTCGTAGCCGTCATCCAGTCGTACTTACCGGGCGACCAGGTGGCGCTGGCGTTGGTTCGACAAGGTGAGCCGATAGTCATCGAGTTCGTTCTGGGCGAGCACCCTGACCTTCCGGACACCGCCTTGATGGGTGTTGAGGTCGCAACACCGATTGCGACTTTCAGTCCGGAGAATCTACCCAGCCCGCCCGACCCGGTGCTCGGTCCCTTCGTCCGTGGTGTCGCCGTTGAAGGGATCATCTACTTGCTCGACCCGGTTCCAGGGACTTGGCAGCCGTACTCTGATGCGCCCAACCGAGCTTGGGCCGCGATCAGCAACGGCATCTACTCCATCCGGCCCGACGAGACGCACGGAGCTGTGATCGAGCTCGTCGGCACGGACTTCGAGCGGCCGTTCCAGGGAGAAGGCTGGGACGTGCCAATCCTGGTGAGCTCGGTAGGGGGTCTCGGCATCTCGATCGCCCGAGAGGCGCTCGGCCTGGAAACAACCGAATCATCAGAGTCGGTCATCCTCGCCATCGACCCGGGAACGGGCGAGATCGCTTGGATCTGGGCCCCGGAAGAGCCCGATCCCGACCAGGTGCCTCTGTTCGCCTATGCGAGCCCCGCCCATGATCGGGTGGTCGTACTGCTCGGTTCACCGAGCACACAAGAAGCATCGGCACATGTGGTCCTGGGACCGGATGGTCAGGAACTCACCGGCTGGCCCGATCAAGGCGCGTTTCTGCCTCCCGGCGCGCTCGTGGTCGGCTGGTTCGACCAAGATTCGTTGCTATATGCCGTCCCACCTGGTGCTGGTGTGTTTGCCTTCGATCTGACCACTAGAGAGTCCCTCCCCGTGACAGTTCCGGGCGATGTCGCCTCCGGCTCAGTCCTATGGGCCACCGGCGACGGAAGGCATCTGATCGTTTTGTCCACCGATGGTCTTCTGCTCCTCGACACGCTCGGCGGGGAGACAAGGCCACTGGCGACGGGATGTGCGGTGGCTGCGGTAGGCGACGCGGGAGCGTTAACCGGCTGAGTTGGAGACACTCAGGCCGAACTCAGTCTTCCTCGACTTCCTCGGACTCGGACTTGGCAGGAAGCACGGCGGGCTCCGGGTCCTTGTCCTTTTTGCGGTCTTTCTTACCGTCGGAGCTTCGCTTCCCGTCCACTTTGCCGTCGCCGCTGTCTTCCGCAAGTTCTTCTTCGCCGTGCTCGACCGTGTGAAAACCGATGGGTAAATGCGCGTCGAGGGAGCCGGGATCCGAGCCCATGATCTCCGTGATCATGTCACCGGATATCGTGCGATGTTCCTCCAGCGCGGCAGCGACGGCCAGAACCTTGTCACGATTCTCGTCCAGCAGCTCCCATACCTCGTCGTACATTCCCCTGAGCCTCTGCTCTACCCGATCAGCCATCTTGCCGACTACTCGCTCCGTGGGGTCGGGCGTCTGCCAGATAGCGGTTTGAGGGAGGCCCATCATCGAGGTGATCCCTTCGCCCATGCCGTAGACGCCCTCCATGAGCGCGACGATCTGGGTGGCATTGCGCAAGTCGGCGGAGACACCCGCCGAGCTGTCATCCTCGAAGAACATCCTTTCTCCGGCCAAGGAGGCGAGGAAGGTCTTTATCTCGGTCTCGTACTCCGTCTTCCAGAGCACGAAGCGGTCTTCGAGATTGATCGGCTTGACCATGCCGCCGGTAGTGCCTCGTCTTTCGATCGTGGCGAGATCGATCGACTTGTGGCGCATGATCAGGTGGGCGGCAACGGCATGAGCCGCCTCGTGAATAGCCACGGCGTGACGCTCTCGCTCCACGTACTCTGAGTCGTCAGGCGGTCCCAGCTCTTTAAGCGACTTGGCCCGCCAGACGTCCTCCCAAGTGGCAGTGTCGCGGTCGTCGCGAATGGCGAGTATGAGCGCCTCGTTGACGACATCCTTAATCTTGGCGCCGCTGTAGTACGGAGTAACAGTCGACAGCTTGTAGACATCCTCTTCGGTGAGGTTGTGCTTGATCTTGGATAGATAGAGGTCGAACGTGGCCTTGCGCCCTTCCTTCGAGGGGTACCCGACTTTGTAGATCCTGTCGATCCGCCCGGGCCGCAACAGCGCCTCATCGAGCGAGTTGGGCATGTTCGTGGCCATCATGATCAGGATGCGGTACTTCGGCGGCGGCTTGGGACGCATACCGAGGATGCGGCGCAACCGGTTGGAGAGGCCGCGCGGCTTCTTCAGGCCGGACATCTCGGTCAGCAGGGCCTGGAGGGTGCCCATGCCGCCTCCGCCCATGCCGGCGCCCATGACGATCCGCGGCCAGCGTTGCTCGTGTTGGTCACCACCGTCGTCGATGGAGGCCTGCCGGTACATCTCGGCGATCATGGCCTGCGTACCTTCGGACATGTACGCCATGCCGTTGCAAGCGAGGTGGGGCGGGACCTCGAACGGCTGGAACGGACCCTGGCCCTGTTGGCTGACGGAGCCTCGACTACCGAGCGAGTCGGCCTCGTCGAAGAACACGATCACGCCGCCGTGCTGGAGGGAGAGCTTTCGAAGCTTGCGGAACAGGCGCTTGACCTTGAGGATGCCCACTCCGAAGAACATCTGGATGAAGGCTCCCGGATCCACGAACACATAGGGCTTCCCGATCTCGCCGGCGATGGCCTCGGCCATCAAGGTCTTGCCAGTGCCGGGAGGACCCCACAAGAGGATTCCGCCCGGGATGTAACCGCCCTTGGCTTCGATCTCGTCCGGCTTCTCGAGGAAGGCGATGTTCTCCTTGACCAGGTCGAGGACGTTGTCCTGACCCTTGACATCGTCGAACCGCGTATCGATGTCCTGGGGATAAGCGACGTCGATGCCACCCCGGGACAGGAACCAGAAGATCATCACGAACTGGAACACGATGATCATGCCGAACATCAGGAACCGGAGGACGACCGGGGCCGTGTCGAGGAAGATCTCGGGGAACCTGACGATCGCCTCGGCAGGACCGGATATGTCGTCTCGCATGATCATCACGACCACGACGTAGACGCCGATCAGTACGGCGATCTTCACCAAGCGGCGCATGCGATAGCGGAACCATTCGCTGGTGTTGCTCTGGACCTTGCGTTCGGCTCCGCCGAACACCTTGTGTTGCCAGAAGTAGTGGTAGCCGGCCGAGAACTCGGAGACGAGATAGTGAATCTGGCGCAGCACCTCGAGCCCTATGAGCGCCAGCCAGAACACTCCGAACGCTGACGAGGCGAAGTCGGAGAAGGAGTCACCCCACGTGACGAACGGGGGATTGACGTCCTTCGCTACGAAGAACAGCAGGACTACGCCGAGGAAGAGCAGGATCCTTATCCGCTCCCACACTGAGACGTGCGGGCGTCTTTCCTTCTTGAGGTCAGCCACGAGTGTTCACCAGGTAGGAGTCGACTATGGCGAGTATCTCTGTCTGATTCCTGCCGAAGCAGTCAAGTGAGCATCCGACTGCGATGGAGTACATCTTGGTTACTCCCGGATCGGTCACCGAGATCAGGTAGACAGCAGCTTCCTGCTCGGTGACGGCGTCGGTGTAGGCGACCGCCAACTGGACTCCTCGGAAATCGTCATCGAAGGAGAAGTCTTGCTTGAGCAGCTCCTGCGATCCCAACTGGCTGTGGTAGGGAACCACCAGCTCGGCCAAGAGGAACCGGGATATGAAGTCCCGCTCGTCAACGCCGATCTCTCTCACCGTGACCGAGCCGACGGGGAATTGAGCGGTGGAGATCGATCCGGTCAGGTTGTCGGAGTCACGGCTGGGCGCGCCGTCGAAGGCCACCTGCGAGAGAACCGGGAGCTGAAAGTCCGCGCCTTGGGTGATGAAAGGCACAGTAACGCCGGCGAGGTGATCGCCCTCGTAGAGGTTCCAGCTGGCGGGCAATTCGAAGAGAGACCGGCGGTCCGGGTCCTGGTAAGTGATCGACCCCGATTCACTGGACGAGCAGGCGGCGGATACCAAGGCCAGAGTCGCAACTGCGGCGACTATCCGAATGGAGAGGCGAGATCGCCCATCGCGTTGGGCGTTCATATGTGAACCGTAGCTTGCCGTTGCCTATATGTATACGTAGAAAGGCCTGAGCCGCATTCCTAAGTACCTTCGGCAGACTACGCCGTTTGGTTCAGTCCATGACGACCCCCATGGGATCGAACTCGGCTCTCCCCTTCGCGGGAAGCGCGATCGGACCGAGCACGGGAAGCACCGTGCGGACTGTGACCAGCACTTCGACCGTCCTCGGATCGAAGGTCGTATTCACCGGACAAGTACACATTTGTAGACGGGCACCGTTGGCAGCCGCGAAGCGAGCGGCCTCCCTCTCTGGGGAGCCACCCAGGAAGGTGATCGGAGCCGCGGCAAGGGCGGCAGCATCGGCGGCAGCAGCCGCCTGTGACCATGCCGCCAGGACCTGACCGGCGACTCCCAATCCCGTCGCGAGCACGACCGCCAGTCCGACAGCTGCGGCCGCGGCGACCGATACGGATCCTTGGTCGCTCATCGCTCTACGCGCATCACCGACCTCGCCTTCAACTCGACGGAGATGCCTCCCAACAGCGGGGAGAAGGCTCGATACGGAAGGGTTATCTCGACCTCGGCACGACGGCCGACGACTGAGGGGCGGCGGACACTGATACGAGCATTCTCGGAAAGAGTCCTGCCCAGCGATGCCACGGCGGCTTCGACGGCACGAGCTACCTCCGGCGTGGCAGCCGCCTCTCGCGCCGCCACGCGGGAGGCGTGAATCAGGTCCAGCTGGGTCCTGGCCACGACTGCGATTTCCACGAGCGCGAGCAGGATTAGGAAGAGGACGGGGAGGACCAGAACGAACTCCACCACCGCGGATCCGTTCTGTCCCTCCGCCGAACCGCTTCCCCTAAGAACCGCGATGGTCACTTGATGAACTCGATGACCTTGCCGAGGATCCCGCTGAACAGCGACCCGAAGAGGTCCGTTCCGCTGATCCAGTTGACGAGCAGTAGAGCGATGGCCGTGGCAGCCAGAATCACGAGGACGTACTCGACCGTCCCCTGACCTTCGTCTTGGTGCATTAGAGCTCCTTCTCTCTGCCGGCGGCCGGCCGGCGGCGGGGGGAGCGCCTCAGGGGAAGAGAGGACCGAGGACCCTGGTTGCTGATTCGACGAATGCGGGCCCGACGGTCAGGAAGACGAAACCGGGAAGCATGAAAAGCGCGAGTGGCACGAGAAGCTTGACGGACAGCCTTCGAGCCCGGGTCAGCGCTTCGGTCCGATAGGTCTCTTGGCTCTCGCTCAGGAACACGGCCACCGCAGCTGCCATGGGGGCACCGGTCACATAGGAGCGGGCCAGAACTCTCAGGAAAGACTGCGAGGGGCCGCCGCTCGAACTCAAGGCTGACGCCATACCGGAGTGGCGTGCCCGGCGCAGAAGCTGATCGACTTCTTGGGCCGCGGCGGACGGCAAGCGTTCTTCGGCGTGAAGGAGGGCGGCCTCGAGGGAGAGGCCGGCGGTCAGGCCTACCAACACCAGCTGAGGAAGGAGGAGATCGGCTTCGGGCGTCTGCCCACCACCGAACTGAAGTACTGACGAGGTCCGCGGCCGCCAGGGCCTGAGCATCCAGCCCATCCAAGCAACCCCGATCGCCAGCATCGCCCCGCCGGCCATCAGCATCACCGGCGCCCGCTCGGCCACTTGGCCGAACCGGCCGGAAAGGACCAAGTAAGTGAGGAACCCGAGCGGAAGGCCCGCGATCACCATTGCACTCATTCGAACCTGCGCCGTGGAGACTCTTCGATCACGCTCGATACTCGTTACGTCCTGAGCGATCAGAGCCAAACCTTCAAAGGTTGGGATCGCATGACCTCCCGTCTCTTCGAGAACCGCCAGCGCCGCGGCTGTTGCTCGGCCTGTGTTCGGCAGGCGCGCCAACAGGACCTGCTGCAAGTAGTTGATCGGCAAGCCGCTGTTGGCTGCTCGCTCCAGGCGTTGGAGGCGGAGGGCGGGAACCGTCCCCGTGGCGCGAGCAAGAGCCGAGCGGAGCGAAGCCCCGGATCGGAGCTCGGCCGTTACTGCCTGATGAAACGTCCCCTCAACGTTCGAGAGCTGGCGCTCGCCTCGGTGACGGGAGGCGACATAGGCGGCGGCACCCAGCGCTAAGGCGATTCTGGGCTCGAGGATCGCCGCTCCCATTGCCCCTGCCAGCAGAACCGGCATGCCGACCACGAGGCCCGCTGATACGAGAGCAGCCGTCAACACCGGTAGACCTCGCGAACGCTGCGGTCGTCAATCTCCGCGACCGCCCCGACTACCCGGCGCCCATCCGAGGTTCTCTCTAGATGGACCACGAGGTCGATCGCCGAGCGAAGCATTCGGCGCACTGCCTTGGTCGGTAGAGACTCGGTCCCGGACAGTGCCAGGGTCTCGAGCCTCCAGAGGACATCCGGTGGGCTGCTGGCGTGGACGGTGCTCATCGAGCCCGCATGTCCCGTTGATAGCCCAGCGATCATGTCCAGAGCTTCTGGTCCTCGAACTTCACCGACGATGATGCGGTCGGGTCGCAGTCTCAGCGCGTGCCGTACCAGATCTCTAAGGGGTATCTCTCCGCGTCCTTCGACATTCGGTGGCCGAGCCTCGAGCCGCACGACGTGCCCGGTCAGCTGTAGCTCGGCGGCATCCTCGACGGTCACGACACGTTCCGTCGACGGTATTTCTGTGGACAACAGGTTGAGCAAGGTGGTCTTACCCGCACCCGTGGCGCCGGAGACCACAATGTTGCGGCGCTCCTCGACGGCCGCCGCCAGCAGGCGAGCTCCCTCCGGGCTCACTGACCCGGCGGTCACGAACTCCTCGAGGCTGGCGACCTGCTGCGTGAACCTACGAATGGCGACCACCGGCCCATCGACCGATATCGGAGGGATCGAGGCATGAAGTCGGCTTCCATCGGGGAGTCGGGCGTCGACGGCAGGCGACGCCAGATCGAGCCTCAGACCTAACGGAGCTATGGCCCGTTCGACGGCAGCCACCACCGCTCCAGAGTTTGTAAAGCTGACGTCCGTGGGCTCCAGGAGGCCATCCCGCTCGATCCAGACCTCGTCAGGGCTGTTGACGAGGACGTCGGTGACACAGGCGTCCCTGAGAAGCGATTCCAACGGGCCGAGCCCGACGAGTCGATCGACTACATCGGTGACGATCCCGTCCGGGGCCAGTGGAGCTTCGATGGGCAGCAGCAGTTCGACGGCCGCGGCGACATCCGCGCGAGTGAGCGGAGTATCGGACTCCACGACTCGCTGAGCGAGACGCTCGATCAAGGTCACGCCCATTCCCAAACCTCCCGCCAAGCCGACACCCAGCGCGACGGCCCAGGTTCCCGCCCTGTCAGAAGGCGTCCCACGGCCTGTCTCGAAGGCCGTGGCAGTACCTTGCCGGGACCCGGAGGGCCAACTGGCCAAGAGGTTCGCTGATAGACGACAGGATCGCCCAGGGGCGGAAGAAGAAGGCCCGGTAGGAGCGGATGGACGGCCACGTTCCGAACCTTCCCGAACGAGACCGCCCTCTCACCGAGCCGCAGCACGACGGCCGGCCAGCCTGCGATCAACGCTTCCAGCACCGGCCCCGCCTCGTCAGTCCCGATCCCGCCGTTGCGAAGGATCGCTACGCCTCGCCTCTGCGGCACAAGGTCAGCCTTCCTTGGACCGGCTTCGACGAGATCAGCCAACGAAGCCGATCCGGGAAACCGGGGTCCGAACTGATCGACGTCGACCATGAGAGCGGTTCCAGCTGCACATGCGAGTCCCAGGGGAGCCACTACTCCGAGAAGAGCATCGCCCGGCGCTGAGATCGAAAGGGCGGGCATTCCACCTCCAGGTCGGAACGTATGTGCCCGCAGCCGCGGCTACAACCCCTTGTTTCGGGGTCGTGGTTGTGGCATGAAGAGGGGTTCGAGCCCTTCTATTCAGAAGCGCCCGTCACCAATAGACTCGGCTTGTGACCACTCCCACAGCCACTGTCACTTCCATCCGCCCCGAGCAGGGAAGGCCCGCGGCGTTCTTCGATCTGGACAAGACCGTCATCGCCAAGTCGTCGACCCTCGCCTTCAGCCGACCCTTGTACAGGGCGGGGTTTCTGAATCGTCGTGCACTTCTCCGCGCCGCGATCGGTCAGGTCGTGTTCATGATGGTGGGCGCCGACCACGAGCAGATAGAGCGTCTCCGTGAGCAGCTGCAGGAGCTGACGCGCGGTTGGGATCGGTTGGAGATCGAGCGGCTCGTGCGGGAGACCATCGATGAAGTCATCGCTCCTCATGTTTTCGCGGAGGCTCTGGCGGTGATCGACGACCACCGGCGGGCCGGCCATCGAGTCGTGATCGTGTCCTCCTCTCCTGAGGAGGTGGTACGCCCGCTTGCTCGACACATTGGCCTGCACGAGGTGATTGCGACCCGCTCGAAGGTCGACGTCGACGGTCGCTATACGGGCGAGATCGACTTTTACGCCTACGGGCCACAGAAGGCGCAGGCGGTAATCGAGTACGCGGCGCGCCACAACATTCCGCTGGCCGACTCCTACGCGTACTCCGATTCGGCTACCGACCTCCCAATGCTGGAGGCGGTCGGTCACCCGGTGGCCGTGAACCCCGACCGGGAACTCCGGCAGCTGGCACAGGAACGCGAATGGCAGACGATGGAATTCGAGCGGCCCGTCACTCTCAGAACTCGCCTCGCGACCCTGCCCACACCGGTTCCGATTGTCTCCGGAGCGGCGCTAGCTGCGGCGGCAGGAGCAGTCGTGCTTGTACTTCTGCTCAGGAACCGCCAGACGAAAGTTGGTCTTTACGAGAGGTTCTTCAAGTAGCGCACTTCCGTGATCGGATTCCCCCCGAACTCGTCCTCTTTGGTCGCGCCGTCGTGGAGCCAGCCCAATGCTTCATAAAACCGGCGGGCTCGGCGGTTGTCGGTGAGCACCCATAGCATTGCCTCCGTAAATCCGTCCTTTCGGAGTTGGATTTCTGCTCCCTCGAGCAATAGCTTGCCAAAGCCCTGCCCCCAATGGCGAGGGCTCACATATATCGCCAGGACCTCACCCACCGCCGCCGAATCGAGGTCGTCATCGCGAGTGGGGGACGTGTCGACAAACCCGACAACTTGACCGCCGGTGTCCGAAACGACGAGCGTTGCCGACCGATCGGCGGGCCGGCCAAGATTCCCCTGTCGCCAGGAGACGCGATCCGAGACCGAGTCGCTCAGCCCGTCGAGGAACTCATCCGGAAAGAAGCCTCGGTAGGCGACCTGCCAGGCCCGGACATGGACCTGGGAAATGGCGGCTGCGTCTTCCTTCGCGGCTCGCCGGACTTCGGGCATGAGCGATACGCTACCGGTCTTGACCACGACTAAACCCCGGCTCGGATCCAACTACTGGAGGCTCTTCTCGGCCCAGACGATCTCCAACTTCGGCGATGGCTTAACCGCAGTCGCCTACCCGTGGCTGGCGTCGGCTATTACGCGCGATCCTCTGCATATCGCGCTGATCGCGGTTGCCACTCGGCTGCCCTGGTTCCTCTTCACGTTGCCGGCGGGGGCCATCACGGATCGTGTCGATCGCCAGAGGCTGATCGTATGGATGAACATCCTCCAGCTCCTGATCACGCTGCTGGTGGCTCTGGCCGTGCTCGCCGGCCAGTCCGACTTCGCCGGCCCTGAGGAAATAGCCGCGGGAACTGCAAGCCCACCTGATAGCGCGGGCTGGTATTTGGCGCTTTTGTACACGACGGCACTGATCTTCGGATGTGCCGAGGTGCTCAGAGACAATGCTTCGCAGACGCTCATGCCGGCCATCGTCGACTCGCGGCTACTGGAGAAGGCCAATGGGAGGCTCTGGGGCACCGAGATGGTGATGCAGTCCTTCGTCGGGACGCCGGCAGGAGGTTTCCTCATTGGGATCGCCTTCGCGCTCCCCTTCTTCGTGGACGCCGGGACCTTCGCCATCGCCGCCGGGCTGATGGCACTCCTAGCCGGAACCTTCATTGCCGAGGGACGGGAATCCGATCCGGGCTCGATGCTCGCCCAGATCAAGGAGGGAGTTCGTTGGCTCTGGAAACACAGCCTTCTGCGCACGCTTGCCATCTTCCTCGGCGTGATGAACGCAATGACGATGCTGGCCTTCGCTACTTTCGTGCTCTTCGCACAGGAGATCCTCGACCTCAACGCCCCTGGATTCGGGATCTTGATGACGGCTATGGCCGCCGGCGGTGTTCTGGGAAGCCTGGCGGCGGCCCGCATAAGTCACAGGCTTGGCAGTGGAGCGTCGCTGCTGACCACACTCGGAGGCGTCGTCGTCATCGGCCTGATCGTCGGACTGACTTCGAGCGCCGCGGTCGTGTGGGCGGCGATGGCGATCGGTTCGTTCCTGGCGGTCCTGTGGAACGTCATAACAGTCTCTCTCCGGCAGACGATCATCCCCGACCACCTCCTGGGCAGGGTCAACAGCGTTTACCGGTTCTTCGGATGGGGCATGATGCCCATTGGAGGCCTGCTGGGAGGCGTGATCGTCTCGGTCACCGAGGTGGTGGCCACCCGCAAGATCGCCATCCGGATGCCCTTCTTCGTCAGCGCCGGTGTTTACCTCGTGCTGTTCGTAATCGCCCTAGGAAGGCTGACGACCGCGCGAATTGAAGATTCCAAGGCCGAGGCACAGGTCCGAGAGGGCGCTAGTCCGGAGGAGGCTCGGTAACCGCCGGCTCACCCGCTTCATCCACAGCCGCCTCCTCCTCTGCCAGGGTCTTCTCTTCGGCCGTGTAGTCCTTCATGGCCCAAAGAGCGAGACCGGATAGGACCGCGGCCACGACCGCCAGTGCCAGCCACACCCAGGCAGGCGTCCCTCGCTCATCCTCAGGGATCGGCCGAGCTTCGGCAGTCCCTAGGAGGTCCGGATCGACTCCAAGCGCGATAAGATCGGTTGGCTCCGACAACTCGCTGGTCCGGTCGGCGCGAATACCTTCGAACACCACTATGAGGTTTGCCCGCTCGACGACTGCCTGGCCGCCGTAGAAGGCTCCCTCCCCCCTTCGGGCCAGCGACACCGTCTGCTGGTCGTCACCCGGGTCGACGAAATGGGCAACCACGGTCGTGAAGTCTTCTCGCACCTCCACCTGGATATCGATGAACAGCTGGGCATCGCCCCGGGCGTCTCCGAAGGCGCTTGCATTCTGGAACGTCGCGCCTAGGTCGATGAACAAGAGCGCCGCCAGCAGCAGTGCTGACATGCTCTCACTGTACCTACCATGCCGGTATGGCTCCAGAGTCCATTCAGGCAGGAAATACCTCCGTCCGGGTGGTTCAAGGCGATCTGAGCAAGCAGCCGGTCGACGCGGTTGTAAATGCCGCCAACGAATGGCTGCACCACGGTGGGGGCGTCGCGGGAGCTCTCTCGCAGGCGGCGGGTCCGATCTTGCAGGAGGAGTCGGACGCCTACGTGGAAGCGTGCGGCCCCATCAGCATCGGTACCTCGGTGGTCACGTCCGGGGGCGACCTTCCGGCCCGTTGGGTGGTGCACACAGTCGGACCCCGATATCGCGATGGGCAGGACAACGAGGGCGAGCTTCGCTCGGCTGTGTCCGCGGCCCTGGATGCCGCGGTATTACACGGAGCGCGTTCGATGGCCTTTCCTGCCATATCGGCCGGCATCTTCGGATACCCCCGGCCGGAGGCCACTGCCGTCATCTGTTCCGAGATCGCGACGTGGTGCAGTGATCACCCCGACGCCCTCAGTGAGGTCCTCTTGGTCGGCTACGACCCCGAGACAGCTGAGGATTTCGCCGCCGGCCTGGAGAAAGCGGCGGCCGACTCGGGCTGACTCCCCCGGGCCAACACCGTTTTGGTGACGGCAATCCACCGTATATGTGCGTAGGCGTCACCAAAACAAGGGCTGTCAGTTTTGGTGACGCTTATCCACCCCATATGTGAGTAGGCGTCACCAAAACCGACTCACCGCGTCGAGACCCTGTCCCCCTCCCGGATCTCGGTCGGCTCCGATAGGTGGTCGAGCCCGGTGACGAAGCCCCGCATTCCGCCCCGGAGGAAGTCGCGGTGGACCTCGACCTGCGCGTTGTCGGTCGGCGCGCCGAGCATGAACTCGGTGAAGGGGACGCAAGGCTGAGCGATTCTCAGGCCCCCGAGCTCGACCCGCCTCCCGTCGGCCTCGATCACCAGCCCATTCAAGAGCTCCTCGGGGGAAATCTGGTGGTCGGCTTCGATGGTCACGTTCTCTCCCGCGCAGCCGAGCGGCGCCCGGCCGAAGTGGGCGGCCATGGCCTCATAGTGGGACGTGAACCCGACCGAGAGAGCACGGTCCTGGTTCCAGTAGCGCCGACCCGGAAAGTCCCGATGGTGAGAGTCGACGGTCCAGCCTCCGTCACACCACGCCAAAGCCCCGGACGGGGTCAGCAGAAGGCGCTCCGTCTCATACAGAGGCGCGGGGTCGTAGTGGTCGCGAGCCAGCAAATCCGTCTGGATCTGCAGCTTCACGATCCGTCCGAGCTCAGCCATTCCACGGGCCTCCCTTGCCCCGCTTCATCAGCACCTCTTTGAGGAGGTCGGGTCGATCGGTCATGATTCCATCTATCCCAAGGTCGAGAAGGTAATCCATCTCCGTCGGATCATCGATGGTCCAGGCGTGAACCTGTTTACCAACCGCGTGTGCGGCGGCAACGAAGCCGCTATCGAGGATCCTCAGTCCCCGATGCGTCGGAGGCACCTGCAGGGCGGCCGCGGCCAGGCGGAGACCCCTGCCGAGACGTGAGGCGGCCCAGAAAACGGCGATTTCACTGCGAGCGGCAGAGGTGGGAACGCGGCCTCCGGTGCCGCGGCGAAACCCGCGTATCCACCGATCTTGGTATCCGGCTACAACCACGCGATCCCAGACGTCCAGCCGTCGAAGCAGGGCATCGACCGGCTCGGCCAGGCTCAGCTTCATTTCCAGCGTGAAGAAGGAGTCCGTCAGGGTGGTGAGCAGCTCCTCGAGGGTTGGAATCTTCATGCCGTTGCCGCGGAACGGGTAGCCGTCCTCGGGCCGGAACCAATAGCCCGCATCGAGTTCCCGCAGCTCGGAGACAGTGCGATCCCAGACGTTGCCGCCACCGTCTGTGGTCCGCTCGAGGGTGTGGTCGTGCATCAGGACCACTACCCCATCACGCGATAGATGAAGGTCGGTCTCGAAGAAGCGATAGCCCAGGTCATGGGACTGCCCGAAGGCCTGCATCGTGTTCTCAGGCCATACCTGGGCACCGCCCCGATGCGACATGGCAATCGGGTGCTCCTGTGAAAAGAAAGGTCGCATAAGACTCAATACTGGCAGCGGATTACGGGCTCACCTCAGCCAGGATGTGCTGTGCCAGTCATCGCGACTTCAGGCGGGCGACCGCGTGGGGCGAGATTCGCAGGCAGGCCTTGAACACCGTTGCGTAGGCAGTCGCTCCCAGCGCCGCAATGAGAAGGGGCGACGGCTGACCGAGCCCGGAGGTGAGGTTCCAGGCGGAGTGCAACACGATTGCAGCTAGCAGACCTGGAAGTCGGGCGTAGGGCAGGGATATCACTCCGACGAATCGGCGTTTGCTGAGCGTGAAGCCGGCGAGTCCGGAGGCCAGTCCATGGACCAACGTCGTTCCTATCGCCCGAATCGGAAGCACGAGGATCAAGGCGCACTCTTCGGGTGTTCGTCCCACGCACTCGGGGATCAGGTCCACTCTCCCGGTGACCTGCATCGCCGTCCAAACGAGGTAGCCGATGTTCTCCGCCGCCGCGAAGCCGAGTCCCACGGCCGTGCCGTAAACCATCCCATCAACCGGCTCGTCAAAGGCGCGCGACTTGCGCACGGTTATCTTGGCGCCGAGGTACTTGAGGCTCTCCTCCCCAATCGGGGCGACGATCACGGCCATCACGAACAGGCTGAGACCGGCGGCCGCTAGCCGCGAGTTAACGAACCCGGCCAGAAAGCCAACGGGGATCGCGCCCACCAGAAACAAGACGAGAATCAGCCGCAGCGGCTCGCGGTCGTGGCGATCCCACCACCAGAAGAGCCCCATCCACGCAACGGCGGGAGCGACGCCGGCGATGAAGGCGGTGGCGGTCAAGACCCCCCTCTGGCCCTTCGGGCCACCTCCCCCCACCTAGCCGGGGGGAGGGCCGGGTCCGGCACGTTTGCGTTCGGTACCGGATTCACTGTTCTGAAACCACCGTCCCTTCCTTCAGAACCTTCCAAGCGAGGTTGCCGCCCGGCCGGTAGGCGAGATGGACATGGGACGGAGCGTCGAGGACAACGAGGTCTGCCACGGACCCCTTGCCGATCCAACCTTTATCGCCCTCCTCGAGCGAGAGCGCCCCTCCGCGTGTGGCCGACCAGAGCGCCTGATCGGGAGTGAAGGCGCCCTCGAGCACGGCCAAGGACACCACCAGCTGCATCGACTCCACGTACGCGGTTCCGGGATTGCAGTCGGTGGCAAGCGCCACGGTTACTCCGGCATCGAGCAGCATCGGCCCGGGAGGTGCCGGGGTCCGCATCGACATTGACACCGCCGGGAGCAAGACCGCCACGGTGCCGGAATCGGCCAGAGCCGCTGCCTCCGTCGGCGTTATATGGTCGAGGTGGTCCGCAGATACCGCTTTTAGCTCGGCCGCCAGCCCGACTCCGCCGGTTGGCCCGAGCTGATTGGCGTGCATCCGCAGTCGCATGCCGTGACGCGTTGCCGCGGCCAGGACCCGACGTGCCTCGGCGACCGAAAAGGCACCGCGGTCGCAGAACACGTCGCAATAAACAGCGAGAGGCGCGCACGCTGGTATCAGCTCTTCGGTGAGCAGCCTCAAGTAACCGCTCCGGTCGGTCTCGTACTCGGGTGGGACCACGTGAGCGCCCAAGAACGTGGTGACGACGTCTATCGGCACTTCTTCCTGGACTTCAGCCGCCGCCCGGAGCTGCTTCTGCTCGGAGGTCAGCTCGAGTCCATAACCCGATTTGATCTCTACGGTCGTCGTCCCGTGCTGGAGCATTCTTCGGGCTCGGCCGGCAACCTCCGCGACCAGGTCCGAGAAGGCGGACTCCCTGGTGGCACGGACGGTCGAGAGAATCCCGCCGCCCGCCGCCAGGATCGCCTCGTAGTCCTCGCCCGCCATACGCTCCGAGAACTCATCGGCGCGATCGCCCGCGAACGCCAGGTGGGTGTGCGAGTCCACGAAACCTGGGATCACCGCCCGGCCGCCACAATCAAGCGGGGGTAGCTCCTCTCGGTAGCGATGCGGCAAGGTGCTCTCGGGTCCGGCCCATCGAACCTTTCCGCCTCGTACGGCTACCGACGCATCAGGGATCTCCCCGACCAGTCCTGGGACGCGTGTGTCATTGGTTACGAGGCTCGAGATCCCGGTCAGGAGTATGTCTCCGCCGTACGTGAGATCGGCCGCGTTGATCTCGGATACCACCCCGACGCACTCGTTGCAGATGGCCACGCCTTTGGGACCGGCGACGAGGCTGCGGACCTCAGCCTCGCTCTTGCCGCAGAAGGAACAAACCAGCCGTGCCACGGCTAGCTCTCGAGCATTGGAATGCGAACGCCTCGGGCTCTAGCCACTTCGATCGCCCGTTCGTAACCGGCGTCGACGTGTCTCATAACGCCCGTACCCGGATCGTTGGTCAGCACGCGCTCCAGCCTCACCGAGCCTTGGTCGGTTCCATCCGCCACCACCTGCGCGCCGGCGTGAATTGACTTGCCGATCCCCACCCCACCGCCGTGATGGACAGCCACCCACGCCGCGCCCGACGCCGTGTTCAAGAGGGCGTTGAGAATCGGCCAGTCGGCGATGGCGTCACTTCCATCGAGCATCGACTCCGTCTCTCGATACGGGGAAGCGACCGAGCCGCTGTCGAGGTGATCTCGCCCGATCACGATCGGCGCTGACACCTCCCCGCCTGCGACGAGGTCGTTGAAGGCGAGGCCGGCCAGGTGTCGTTCACCGTAGCCGAGCCAGCAGATTCGGGCGGGGAGACCTTGTAGCTGGACGCGATCGGCTGCCATTTCGAGCCAGCGGTGAAGAGTTCGGTTCTCAGGAAAGAGGTCCGCGACGGCGCGGTCTGTCGCGGCTAGGTCGGCGGGGTCTCCCGACAGCGCAATCCATCGAAACGGTCCCATGCCCTCACAGAAGAGAGGCCGGATGTAGGCGGGCACGAATCCCGGGTAGGCAAACGCCCGGTCAAATCCGCCCAGCGTGGCTTCGCCTCGCAGGTTGTTGCCGTAGTCGAACACCTCGGCGCCGGCGTCGAGAAAACCGACCATGGCCTCGCAGTGACGCGCCATCGAGGTCCGCGCTTCCTCCACATGTTGCTGAGGTTTCTTCTCCCGGAGCTCGACCGCGTCGTCGGGCGTGTAGCCATCCGGCACGTAGCCGTTGAGCGGGTCGTGGGCGGACGTCTGATCGGTGACGATGTCCACCTCGAGGCCGCGTCGGAGAAGCTCCGGGAAGACAGCCGCGGCATTGCCTTCCAGCCCGATCGACAGAGATTCCGCCTTCTTCTTGGCGGCCATCGCGCGCCGCACGGCTTCTTCGAGTGAGTCCGCTCGGGCATCGAGATAGCCGGTTTCGATTCGGCGCCGGATCCGCTCCGGATCGACCTCGACCACCAGAGCTACTCCTTCGTTCATCGTCACAGCCAAGGGCTGCGCTCCGCCCATGCCGCCCAGGCCCGCCGTCAAAGTCAGCGTCCCGCGGAGTGTTCCACCGAAGCGAAGGTCGGCAATAGCGGCGAACGTCTGGTAGGTGCCCTGCAGGATTCCCTGGGTACCGATGTAGATCCAGGAGCCGGCGGTCATCTGCCCGTACATGATCAGGCCCGCCGCTTCCAGCTCCCAGAAGTGCTCGAGGGTCGCCCACTCAGGGACTAGCAGGCTGTTGGCAATGAGCACCCTCGGGGCCATGTCGTGAGTGCGAAACACGCCGACCGGCTTGCCCGACTGCACCAGGAGCGTCTCATCAGCTTCGAGCTGTTCCAAGCTTCTGACGATGGCCTCAAACGCGGTCCAGTCTCGAGCCGCCTTACCCTTCCCGCCATAAACGACCAGGTCATCGGGGTTCTCGGCCACATCAGGATCGAGGTTGTTCATGAGACAGCGGAGCGCAGCCTCCTGTAGCCATCCCTTCGTACTTAGCTCAGAACCCCGGGGAGCCCGGACGGTGCGAGGGGTCATTTGGCCGGCACCGCCGCGGTTGCTATTTCCCCGGTCCGGATCATTTCCGCCACCGTCTCGATCTCGGGAGCGATAATCCGATCGCTGCTCAGCGTGGGGACCTGGGCCCGAACCGCGGCATGAACTCTGCTCACCCCTTCTCCCGGTTTCCGCGGTGCCCGGTAATCGAGTCCCTGCGCCGCGCACAGGAGCTCGATGGCTACGACCCTCTCCGCGTTTTCCAACACATCCCATAGTTTCCGGCCGGCCCCCCATCCCATGGAGACATGGTCTTCCTGACTTCCCGAGGTCGGTATCGATTCGACGGAGGCAGGATGTGAAAGGACCCGGTTCTCGGCCACGAGAGCGGCGGCTGTGTACTGCGCCAGCATGTAGCCGGACTCGACTCCCGGAGAGGCGGCCAGAAAAGGCGGCAGGCCATCCGAGCGCTCGGGGTCTAAGAGCCGGTCGGTTCGGCGCTCCGAGATCGACGAGAGCTCCGTGACTGCGATGGCCAGGAAGTCGAGCGCAAATGCCAGTGGCTGCCCATGAAAGTTGCCGGCCGAGATGATCTCGGCCGTTTCTGGAAGCACGACGGGGTTGTCGACCACAGATCCCAGCTCGCGGTCGAAGACCGTCGCCGCGAAGTCATTGGTGTCGCGGACAGCGCCATGCACTTGAGGCGCACAACGCAGGCTGTAGGCGTCCTGCACGGCATGGACGAAATCGTCGCGATGCGCGGCTTCTATCTCCGAGCCGACAAGCAAGGCCGCGATCAGAGCCGCGGAGGCCCCTTGACCCGGATGAGGGCGGAGCTGATGGACTTCAGCTCGGAAGGGACGGCTACTGGCCTGCAGTGCGTCGACGGAGCACGCGGCCGCGGCATCGGCGGCCTGCGCGAGGAGTTCGGCCCGATGCAACCCGAGCACCCCGAAAGTCAGCATCCCTTCGGTGCCGTTGAGAAGAGCAAGACCCTCTTTGGCTCCTAGAACCAGGGGATCCAGGCCGTGATCCTGTAGGACCTCGGACGAAGGCCTCGCCTTCCCGGCACTCTTGAGAAAACCCTCGCCGATGAGAGGCAAGGCCAAGTGGGCGAATGGCGCCAGATCGCCCGATGCACCGACTGAACCCTGCGATGGGACGACGGGGAGCAACCCAAACTGCAAGAGGTCGAGGTAGCGCTCCACCAGCGCCGGCCGCACGCCTGAGTACCCCTGTGCCAACGTCCGGGCCCGAAGGAGAAGCATTCCACGTACGAGTTCGTCCGGGAGCGGGTCGCCGACGCCTCCAGCATGGCTCCGCAGCAGCGACACTTGCAGCGCTTCGGCCTGATCCGGATCGACCGCGGTATTGGAGAGAGCGCCGAAGCCCGTAGTGATGCCATAGATGATCTGGCCGGCTTCTACGGCGTTTTCGACCACGGAACGCGAGGCGCTCATTCGGTCGGTTAGCTTGGCGTCCGGAACGACATCCGCTCGCCCATAGGCAACCTCGACTACTTCCGATCTTGTCAGGGGCCCACCGTCGAGCGTGACGGTCGTCACTCTTGGCTCCCGGCTCGGTCGGCAAGCCCGGCCGAGAAGGAGAGGAAAGTGTGTGCCATCGCCATCACCGTGATCCCGTCCCGATCCGCGGGACTATCTACCTCGACCAGATCAGCCGCCTGGACCTTTGGGTGACGGCCGCAAATACGGGCCGCCTCGGCGAGCTGGCGTGGGGTCAGACCCCCCGGCCGCGATCCCGGGCAGGCGGGAGCGTATGCCCGATCCAACACGTCGAGATCGATGTCGACGTAGATCCAGTCGCTTCGTTGGCTGAGGTGATCGAGTGCGACTTCGACTGCGTCAGGGACTCCCCAATCCGAGATCGTGTCCATTGTCACTATGAAGAACCCCTGGTCCTCGCAGAAGGCACGGTACTCAGCGGAATTGGCGAACGAATGTATACCCACTTGCGCTACGTGCTGGCCGGGAAGCCCGGCCTCGATCAGTCCTCTGATAGGCGAGCCGTTGCTCGGACCACTGAGCGTGGTTCTGACATCGTGATGCGCATCAAGCGTCAGGACGCTGACTCGGTCGAGCCGGTCGCCGGCCAGGCCCGTAACCAGAGGCAGCGTGATGGCGTTGTCTCCGCCGAGGAAAGCGTAAACAGGTCCTCGGGGGAGGGCTGCGGCCAACGACCCTATGGCGTCGCGGGCCGAGTCAGGATCGAGGCCGGCGACGTCCCAGTCGCCGAGATCGGTAACCGGCAGTGCGCCAACGTCCAGATCGAGCTCACTGTGATAGGTGGAGAAGCCGGTCAGGGCTTTTCGGAAGGTTGTAGGCGTCTCGAACGCATGCGACGGCACCAGCGAGGATGAAGACGACGGAACCCCGACGACCGCCAGTGCCGGTTCCTCCGAGGTCGAGGCCAGCCACTCGTCGGCACGCGGCCAGTCAGGGTCGACGATCGACACGCGGGCAGCGTAGCCTCACCTCGACCGACCAGGAGAGCGATGGCCGTTTCCTATACCCAGCGCGGCGACGTGGCATGGATAACGCTCGACCGCCCCGACGTTTTCAACGCGATCAACAACGAACTGGCAACCGAGTTGATTCAAGGCATCGAGCGAGCGGGCAACGAAGCACGGGCGGCTGTAATCACAGGATCAGGCAAAGCGTTCTGCGCGGGCGCCGACCTCGCCATGTTCAAGGACGCTCTAGACCAACAGAATCTCGACCTCGCGCGGGAGCTGGTGGGTGTGTTTCACCCCGTAATCGAAGCGATACTCGATGCGCAGGTCCCGACTATCGCGGCGCTCAACGGCGTGGTGGCCGGAGCGGGGATGGGTATCGCTCTCGCCACCGACCTCCGGATCATGTCCGATGACGCCTATTTTGTATCGGCCTTCATTGGCATCGGCCTGGTACCGGACTCCGGCTCGACCTGGCTGCTTCCCCAGGTGGTCGGCCTGGCGCGGGCAACTGAAATCACGATGTCCAACCGTCGGGTCTCGGCAACAGAAGCGGTCGAGATCGGGCTCGCTCACCGTCTCTCGGCAGCTGATGAGCTGGCCGGCCGGGCACAGGAGTGGGCGGCAGAGCTCGCGGACGGACCCACCACTGCCCTAGTCGCCACGCGCAAGCTGCTACGCGATGCAACCGGCTCGGACTTTGCCACGGCCTTTGCCGCCGAGGCCGATATGCAGGGTCGGCTGGGCGGATCGCCCGAGAACATGGAGGGCGTGACCGCTTTTGCCGAGAAGCGGAAGCCAGACTTCCGGAGCGTCGAGGAGGGCTAGCTCCGGATACTGCGGTTGAGACGCCGCTCGGCGCCGACCGACTGACGGGCTACGAGCCAATTGATCCGAAGAACTCCACCAGCAGCTCGTTGACCCGTTCGGGCTGCTCCTGCTGGGTCCAGTGGCCGCAGTACTCCACGACCTCCACTCGGAGATCCTTCACCCAGCGGTCCATGCCCTCGGTCAGAGTCACCGGGAGGATCGGATCCGAGTCGGCTGCGATGACCAAGGTCGGTGCTTCGATGGACCGGTCAGCCAGGTAGGCCGTGGCGGCCCAATTGGCATCGATGTTGCGGTAGTAGTTGATCGGTCCCGAGATTCCGCCTTCCGCGAACGCATCGAGGTAGACCGCGAACTCGTCGTCGGTCATGAAGTCAGGCTCCCGGGCGACGCCGCGGTAGATACGTCCGAGCCAGCCGGCGGGGTCTTTCTCGAACGACTTCTCGGGGCGGCCCGCCTCCTGAAAGGACAGGACATAGGAGAACCGGTCAGCGAGTTGCTTCTCGATGATCTGGGTATTGGGAAAACCACAGCACCAGCCGCGATACGGGACGTTGAGGCTCACGGCGGACGCAACCCGATCGGGGTGGAGGACGACGGTGCTCCACAGGACGATGCTTCCCCAGTCGTGTCCCACTAGGGCGACACGGTCGAGGCCGAGAGAGTCGAGGAGGCCTATCACGTCGCCGACGAGGCTCTCGAGCGAGTAGGCCTCCACCGCTTCGGGTTTCGACGATCGGCCGTAACCTCGCAGATCGAAGGCGATCGCCCGCCGCCCCGCCTCGGCCAGGGCCGGGAGCTGGTGACGCCATGAGTAGGCCAGCTCCGGGAAGCCGTGCACGAACACGACGCCGGGACCCTCACCAGCCTCGTAGACGTGGAGCGAGACCTCGCCGACGTCGAGGCGCCGTCCGTCCGGGAACGCAGTCAGGGTTTGACCAGATAGACGGTGATCTCGAGGTTCCCACCGCCGCCAGTGCCGAGGGCCACACCGAGCGACGTGTTCAGGAAAGCCAGGTCCTCGCGCTGGGTTTCGAACAACATGAGCTCCTGGGGATGGGCGGTGTCCTTGTCCACCGCGATGCTCACTCCCGTCGCCTTGTAACCGATCTTCTCGCGGCCCTCACCAATTACGCCGTGGATGTCGAGATTCATGTTTCCGTCGCCTCGAACGGTGGCGTAATCGGTGCCCACTACCGGTAGCTCCCCTTCCCAGTGAGATGAGGTAGCGGTCCCTTCGAAGGGAAAGTCGATCCGCATTCCTGCCGGGCCGTTACCGATCACGTTTAATCCCAGTGATCCCTTGATCTGGCAAAACTCCTCGAGGCTGGGCATGACGCTCCTTGTCGCCGATGCTGACGAAGCTAGTCAGTCCCCTGAGCGCCCGGTCGGGGTGTCCCGGGCGCTACCAGGTGGCACTGGGATCGGCAGCCAGAACATCCGTCATGACGGCGAAGAGCCCCTGGAAGTGCTCGGAGCGAACGCCCTGGCGGCCGCCGGATCCGGATGCCGCCGACCAATCGACCTGCATCTGCCCGAAGAGCGGCTCGACCTCCTCACGCCATCGCCGCCCGAGCTCCTCAGCCGGATCAGAGATCACGCCCTCAGCCAGCGCCTCGGGCTCACCCTTCGTCGGCTCGAACAGGCCTCGGGCGAACGGCACCACCCGTGCTAGGGCAGCCTCGATTCGCTCTCTCGATTCTTTTGTGCCGGCCAGCATCCGCTCGAGAACTGAGTAGGCGTGGCGTCGGTGGTACCTCTCCTCTCGGAGGGCTTTGGCGGCGACGCCAGACAGGCCCTCGACACTCGACTCGCGGAGCGCGTCCCACCGGATTCGCTCGGCCGTGTCGTACAGGACGTGGCGAACCAGAGCATCCTCCCAAAGCGTCGTCGGCAGCTCGACCAGCCAACAGGATCGATACTCGGATGACGGCCGTCCGAACGCCAGCGCATCGAGGTCGTCGGTCAACAAGCCGTACAGAGCGCGGGCATGTCCGAGCTCGTCCTGGGCGATGGAGGCGAAGGCCAGGTCCTCCTCCATGTAGGGAGCGACACCGAGCCACTCGGAATGGCGATGACCCATGATCAGCTCGTCGTCGGCGAAAGCGAGGATGAGCTCCCACGCCGCCGCAGTGACGGTCACTCGTCGGTCCCCTCGCGCCTCTGCTTACGGAGCGCGGCCACGATCGACCCGTCATTGGTGCGGTGAGGTTTGTCGGCGTTCGGCTCGATGAACTCCCATTCGACCTCGACGATGTCGTCTCTGGCCACCAGCCACATCTGCTCCCCTTCCGCGCGGCGGGTGTAGGTCTCGCGGGCCAGCACCATCGCCATCTCACGGTCCGGGGCCTTGAAGCTGCCTGCGTGTTCGAACGGCGACTTGCCCGGCTTCTTCAGGAAGACCTCATACGTCTTCATGCCAACCCGGTCGTAACGAAGTCGAAGATGTCTGCCGCGATCTCGGACGGGGAGCGCCGTCCCGTCGGCCGATACCAGCGGTCAAGGGCGTTGAGTACCGAGAGGACAAAGATCGCCGCCAGCTGCGGATCGAGACCTTGCCGCCAGATGCCCCCGCGGGAGCCTTCCTGGATGACCTGGGTGAATGCGCCCTGGTAGCGGCGCCGCATCTCGACCACGGACGAGTGCTCGGGCTCCGGTAAGAAGCGGGCCTCGTTCAGAAACGTCCGGGCCTCGTCGAGGTGGTCAACGACGATCTGTACGTGGCCGACGATGAGGGCTCGCAACTGGCGCTCGGGAGAGTCGTCTGTCGCCAGAACCGCGTCGGCAAGGCCCTGAAACATCGCCGCGCCGCGCGTTATCACCTCGACCAGCAGCTCGTTCTTGCCGTCTATGTGTGAGTAGAGCGAAGATCCCTCCAGGCCCAGCTCGGTGCCGAGATCCCGCATGGAAGTGCCGTGGAAGCCGCGCTCGGCGAAGAGCCGGCCGGCGGCACGGACGACGTCTTCTTTGCGAGTGCGTGCGTTCGTCGTCACTGCCGGATCACCTCCACCGCGTTCCGGCAGTTCTCGCAAAAGGCAATGGCCCGGCAGGCCGTTGGCCCGAACGGGGATCTCTCCACCACATGCTTCGATCCGCATACCGGGCAGAGTGCGACGTGGGAGTCGTCGCGAACCGCGATGGTCAGCTCAGCCAGGTTGCGGCGGCCCTCGGGCAAGATGCGATCGGGAGTCCACACATGATCCGACATGAAACGCACCTCGACATCGGAAACACCCGTAACCGACTCGGCTGCGTTACGAACATCGGCCTCGATGATGTCCAGGGCCGGGCAACCTAGGAAGGTGGGAACAAGTTCGACCACGACCCGGCCGTCGTCTGAGGCACTCACGTCCTCCAGGATTCCGAGCTGGGAGATGGTGACGTTGGGAAACTCGGGATCGCAAACGGAGGCGACCGCAGTGTGAACCCGATCGAGCAGCGTCGGTGCTGCAACTGTCATGCGGCCAGCCTCTCGGCGGCGGCGTCGAGCGCCTGGCGGGCCCAGGCCGCGTCGACCCACCCGGACCGGGCGGTAGCGATGCGTCGGGCGCTGTCGGGTCCGACATTCTGCTGAGTTTTCTTGAGTGCGGTCCAGTCGATCTCGCCGATGACCCACCTGCGTTCGGCCTCGTCATAGTGAAGATCGGGATCGGGAACCTCGAAGCCGTACTCAAGCAAGAGCGGGACGAACTTCTGTACGTAGCGATGGCGGAGTGACTCGGCGGGCTCTGACTTGATGTGCCACCGGAGCAGCTTGTCGTCTTTCGCGGTCGGCGGCCCGAAGAAATGCATGACCGGCTCCCACCAGCGGTCGAGCGCCTCCTGGAACATCCGGTGCTGGCGGGCGGTGCCGTAGGCCAGGCTGAGGAGCATCTCCTCGCCGTGGCGCATATGGAAACCCTCTTCGGCGATCACCCGGCGAAGGATCCTCTTGTAGGGGCCGTAGGAACACTTCTTGAAAACGGCCTGCTGGGTGGTCAGCGCGGCGGCGTCGACCAGGTAAGCGATGGCGACCTGGTCGGCCCAGGTCTCACAGCGATAGTGAAAGACGTTGTGAAAGCGAGTTCGCCCTTCGTATAGATCTTCCAGCATCTCGTCCCGGGTCTTGATACCGAGGTCGGCCGCCACCATGTAGATGAGGTGAGCATGACCGATCTCGTCCTGGGTCTTGGAGAGGGTGGCCAGCTTGCGGTGCAGGCCGGGAGCCCGCGGGATGAAGTCCCGCTCAGTGAGCCCGCCCATGAGCTCCGAGTTGGCGTGCATCTCCATGAACCGGAACACTTCATCCCGGTACTCATCCGGCATCTCGTCGACGGGTTCCACGATCCCCCCGGCGTCGAGAAACGCCTCGAAGTCCGCGAGAGAGGGCCATGTCTGCATAGAAGACATGTTACGAACGAACGTTCGTTAGTGCAACCGCCCCGTCACGGATACCGCTCGGGGCCAGGGAGATCCGCAGCCGACCAGCCCAGCTTGGTTCGAGCTTTACCCAGCGACCAGTCGATGGCATCCACGATCGGATGGAGCTTCAGCGCTCGGAGAACATGGCCGAGCCACCGCGTCAGCGGCAGCAGCTCCAGCAGCGTGATCCCGGCCTCGCCCTTGACCAGATCCGAGCCATCAGGCATGACCAGGTGCCAATGTTGGCGCGCCTTCTCCTCGGTCATATCGGGCAGGAGGTCCCGTACCAAGTCATCGGCGAGTGGGACGAAGGCGAGCCCCTCGCCGGTGTCCAAGCGGGCTGCAAACCTTGCCGCCCCTCGACAGAACTTTCACCCCCCGGAGTAAAGGAGCGTTGGTCTAGCGGGACTCACCATTGGATCAGTCAACCTTCCGCGCCACCGTCGAATAGGGCACCGGGTTGTCCATCGCCCAGATAGCGGGGCATCGCTCGTCGGTCAGGCGCTTCACTTCGGCAACCTGCTCGTCTGAGGCGGAGGTACGGATCTCGACTTCGAATCGAAACTCGGATAGCGGGGTGACCTGCTCGACAGCGAGCGCGGCACGGAAATCGACTCCGAGATCTAGCGCGATTGTCCGCCTCGATGGGGACCCCGGCCATAGCCGCCTGGGTGGCGAAGGTGGATCCGTAGCAGCACATGGCGCCGTAGAAGCAATAGGCCAACGGTGTCGGTGCTCGGCCCCGGCCACCAAGAAAAGGAGGAAAGTCGGCGGTGAGCGTGACTTGTCCTTCCGGAAAGTCGATGTCTCCTTGGAACTGAACCTCGCTCGCATCCACGTTCCAGGTGCCTTCCAGATGAACGGCTAGCTCGGCTTCGCTCGGATCAGAGGGTGCCGCTTCAGCCGACGCGGCGATCGCAGACGTGTCTACGTTATGCATTCGGACTCCCCTCGTCACAGCTCACAATAAGGCCAGCGTCGTCTCGTGATCGATGTGCTCGGCTATTGGAACTCGAGCATCAAGGCGACGGCGGCAACCACTCCAAGGACGATGACGACGGCGGTAATCGCAAGCGCCCACCGGCCGGACGGTCCGGCCGGCCGGCGAGCCTCGACCAGGACCGGAAGGCGCGGGCGTAGCTCCTCAAACGGAGCTGCCGCCTCGTCAAGCTCGGAGGCGTACGCCCGAATCTGGGGCAGAAGATCAACGTCTAGACCTGGGTCTAGCTCCTCTCGCAGGTCAGCTAGGGCCTGGTCTAGGTAGCGCCGAGCGAGGGACCGATTGATTCCCAAGGTGTCGGAAGCATCTCGCCGAGTCCACCCATACCCGTGCATCAACAGCACTAGGGCTCGCTGCTGAGCAGTCAGCCGCTCCAGGGCCCGGGGAAGCGCCGGTCGAATCGACTGAGCACTCACGAGCGGCGCTGGTAGCTGTGGCCGCCGCATTCGAGGGATCTTGCGCTCCCCCACTTGGTAGAGCTGTGCGGCTGGAGTATCCATCGCAGCTAACCGCTCCCAGTGTTCCCAACCCCAGACGAGTGCGTCGGCCGTCGCCTTGGCTCCCATGTCCGGGCCGAAGGCCGAGATGAGGGCCAATCGCAGACGCGGACCCACGTCTTCTACGAAGGCGCGATAGGCGTCACGTGCCGAGCCAATCTCAATCATGACCGTCGGAAACTAAAGCGGATTTCAGCAGCTCTCTTTCGATCTAGGCCTTCCCAGGCGCCACCAGCGGCTCGCGGTTGGGCCGTCCCCGTCTGTCTCTGGCAGACTCCGGCACAAAGGAGCTGGTCTGTTCCAGATCATCGACCCGCAGGGCGACGTCGTCGGACCCGAGCCTGACCTCAGCCCCAAGGAGCTGATCGAGCTCTACCGGCTGATGGTCCTTTCGCGTCATTTCGACCGGCGAGCGCTTGCTCTTCAGCGGCAGGGGCGCCTCGGCACCTACGCCATGCTGGAAGGCCAGGAGGCGGCCCAGGTCGGATCGGCCTATGCCACCGCGCCCCAGGATTTCATCTACCCCTCATACCGGGAGCACGGGGTCCAGCTAACTCGCGGGATGCCGGCCGAGGTGATTCTGTCCTATTGGCGGGGGCTGCCCAACGCCACCTGGGATCCGTACGAATACGGCTGTCAGATCATCGCCGTCCCGATCGCAACCCATCTGCCTCACGCCGTGGGCCACGCCTACACCGACCGCCTCCAGGGAAAGGACACCGTGACGCTCAGCTACTTCGGGGACGGCGCCACCTCAGAGAACGACTTCCACTCGGCCATGAACCTCGCCGGGGTGTGGAAAGCGCCCACTGTCTTCGTCTGTCAGAACAACCTCTACGCGATCTCGGTGCCCTACGAGCTGCAGACTGCCTCGGAGACCATCGCCGAGAAGGCCGGCGCCTATGGCTTCGAAGGAATTCAGGTTGATGGTATGGACGTGCTGGCCACCTATCAGGCCACCGCCGACGCAGTCGAGAAGGCAAGGAGCGGCGGCGGACCGACGCTCGTCGAGCTCATGACCTACCGCTACGGAGCCCACGGAACCGCTGACGACGCCCGCCTCTATCGCACTGCCGAAGAGGAGGACGAGTGGCGCGAGAAGGATCCCATCAGCCGCTTTCGCACCTATCTAGAGAGCAAGGCTCTATGGTCCGACGGCCTGGACGAGGAAACAGCCGCCGAGGCAGTCGAAACGGTCGAGCGGGCCATAACCAACATCGAGGGCCGCCCGCTGCCTACCAGAGATGACATCGTCCGCCACTCCTACCACCGAATCCCACAACTTCTGATCGACCAGCTACACGACGCTCAACGTGCCCTCGGCGAGGAAGAAACTGAGTTCCAGCCTGACGAGACGTGGGCCATCGCCGAGGAGCAGACCCCAACCGGACCGACGAAGTCTTGGACGATGGCCGAGGCCCTCAACGCCGCTCTTCGGCAAGCGATGGAGCGCGACTCGAGTGTCGTGCTGCTCGGCGAGGACGTGGGTATCGCGGGCGGAGTCTTTCGCATCTCCGAGGGACTCCTCGATGAGTTCGGAGCCGAGCGTGTGATCGATACCCCTCTAAACGAATCGGGGATCGTCGGCGCCGCCATCGGAATGGCAGCCGCCGGTGGGAGGCCGATCGCGGAGATCCAGTTCGACGGCTTCGTTTATCCGGCGTTCGACCAGATCGTCAGCCATCTCGGGCGGATGCGATTTCGGACGCGTGGCCACATGGAGCTGCCCGTGGTGGTCCGGTTCCCTAACGGCCCCGGCATCGGCGCCCACGAACATCACTGTGACAGTCCCGAGGCCTACTTCACACATGCTCCTGGACTCGTCGTCGTAGTGCCCTCCACCCCCTACGACGCCAAGGGAATGCTGGCGGCCGCCCTCGAGAGCTCGGACCCGGTGATCTTCTGTGAGCCCAAAGTCCTCTACCGGGCCGAGCGGGAGGACGTGCCCGTTGAGCACTACACCATCCCCTTCGGGAAGGCCCGGGTACGTCGCGACGGAACCGACGTAACGCTGGTCACCTACGGCGGCATGGTTCCCGTTTCCTTCCGAGCGGCAGAGCAGGCGGCTGCGGAAGGGATCTCGGTCGAAGTCATCGACCTGAGGACCGTCTATCCCTGGGACACCGAGGCGGTGCTCGGAAGCGTGCAGAAGACGGGCCGCTTTCTCTTTGCCCAGGAGCCGCAGCAGACCGGCGGGTAGGTGCAGAGGTGTCTGCATACGTTGCGGAGAAGGCGGGCTACTCCCTCGAGGCACCGGTGCGGAGAATCGCCGCCACCGACGCGCCTTGGCCGCAGTTCGCAATCGAGCAGCACGCTCTCATCGACGACCGACGGGTGCTTCACGCGATACGGGAGCTCGTCGCCGCCTGACCCCTCGGTTTCTGTGACGCCTACTCACCTATGCGGTGGATGAGCGTCACCAAAATCTAGAACGCGAAATAAATTCGCGCTTTCGCCCTCACTTTTCGCGAGTTACCATCACTTTTGGCGGTTGGGTGAGGTGATTTGGTGCGCCGCCCGTTTGCTATTTTTGTTGCGCTGGCCGTGGCGGGAGTCACGGCACTACCCGCGCAGGCAATACCCCCGGGGCCCTTTATGCGGGTCATCGTCCAGCTCCACGAGGATGTGGATTCACCAGGCGACGTGCTGAGCCAGTTCCTCGGCACGTCGGGGAGACAGATCGCGGTCTATGAGCACGCGGTCAACGGCTTTGCGGCGGAACTACCGGCGACGGCAATCCTGGCTCTCTCCCGGGACGCC
>JBHICV010000005.1:0-39145 GCA_046759765.1 Acidimicrobiia bacterium | reverse complement strand
GGTCTGAAAAACCAGAGGTCGGCAGTTCGATTCTGCCCCTGACCACCGCCGTACCCCCTCTGGAAATGCGGCTTCCGTGGCCGGTGACCACTCGATCGAGGAACGACAGGTGTGGACGCGCCGTGGTCAGGCCGATGCTTGGAGCGGAGCGATCGAGAATATGACGTGGAAAGGCTTGCAGTAGATCACCACGCTCATCTGCTGAGCCACATCCACATCGGTTGGGATCTCGTAGTTCTGGTCGCCGATGTTGCCTTTGAGCCCGCCTAAATCCACATAGCCCGAGGCGGATACGTCCTCTCTCGTCTGCGGCTCGGCCACGGGACTGAGAATCACATGGAGGTCGGGGCCGTTGGTCACGTCGAGATTCTCCAGCCGCAGGACGCGCGACCCGTCCTCGAGTTGATAGATAGTGGCCGTTCCGCTGCCCATGTGGAAGTCGTCGGCATCTCGAAACGCCCCCGTAGCGAGAGCGATGGGCACGCCGCCAGGCATGTCTTCTGTCGCCTCCGAGCTGTCGCCTTCCGCGTCGAGCATCGCTTCCTCCACTTCCTCGGCGGTCATACCGTCCGGGATCTCGGCAGCCATCGCCGCCCGTGGAAACTCCTCAATAACCGTCTTGCTGATAAACAGCGGCGAGAACAGATACCAGGCGGCAGCAGCTCCGACCAAGCCGACCACCACCGCCAACGCGGTCAAGAGAGGATGCCGGCTAATGAATGACCTGATCATGGGTAGACCCCTATGCAACGATTCACCGTAAACCGACAGTTCCTCGGAAAACCTGAACGAATACGAAACTATTCGGTTGCCGGCTCCCCAGCTGACTCAGAATCAGGACTCCGGTCGGCGCGCCTCTCCAACATTCGATTGCCCGCGTCGACCATCGTCGTTGCCATCTGCTCAACTCGCCGACGGTGAAAGGCGGGGTTGACAATCCGACGCCGCCACTGCCACTCGGCACCATCGGTCGTAATCAGCCCATCACCCAGGGCCAAGGCAAGACCGATCCGCTCGTCGGGGACGGCAGCGTCCATCCGGAGCCAGTCGTCTCTGCCTGTCACGAGCACCTGATGAATCAGTTCGGGGTGAGAGCACACCCACAGATCACGTCTTCCGATCTGCACGCGGTACAGGTCGCCGTATGTGCGCCATCCCTGCCGAAAGCCTGACAGCGGATCACGTCGAAACTGCGGTACACGAGCTAGTGAGCGGATCAAGCCAGGCCCGGGAAGTGTCACGTCCCCTCCGGCGAGAGGCTCAACCTACCCGACGGGTGACAAGGTCCTGACCACTGCCGCTCGGTCAGTTCGAGTTGGCAGTTCCCACCGGCAGCCTGCGCCGGAGTCCCGGCTCGACAAAACGTGTACGTTTATGGTGCTGAGGAAGGAGGCGACATGGCCTGGGATATTACGGCGAGTCTTCCTAACCGGCCGGGCACCCTGGCGACGGCGGCGGAAGCCCTCGCGGAGAAAGGGATCAACATCGACGGGGCCTGCATGGTGCTGGTTGACGATGTCGGCGAGTTCCACATCGCGATCGAAGGCGACCCTGCTGAGGCCCGCCAAGCACTGGAGGGAGCCGGTGTCGATGTACGGGGGCAACGTGAGGTCCTCATCGTCGATGCGCAGAACCGGCCCGGGGAGCTCGGGAAGCTGGCGAGGCGGATGGCCGATGCCGGTTTGAACATCGAGCTTTCCTACATCGCGGGTAACAACCGCGTGGTGCTGGCGGTCGAGGATCTCGCCGCCGCTAAGGCCGCTCTGGCTTAACCCGGGTCAAACCAAGCGGCACGCGGTCATGTTGATGACGTGGCCCGTGTAGCGCGCTCGCGTTAGCTTGAGCAGATGGCACGAACTCGGCCCTGGGCGCTGGCCGCCGGAGTCATCGGGCTGATCACCTTGGGCATGTACCTGGCCGTCATCCTCGGTCAAGGAGGTAACACCGTCTGGGAAGTAGCGCCGTGGGCCGGTTTGATGGCCGTGGCTGCTCTCGGAGCGCTTACCGGCGCAGTCGCGGCCAACCGCTCCCTCGCCAAAGCCGCTCTGCTCATATCCACTCTCGTTTTTGCCGGCCTTGGCTTTCTGGCCCTCTTCAGCATCGGGGCTCTGTTCGTTGTGGCCGCGGCACTGACCGCCGTCGCTCTCGTCCGGGTATACCGCGAGGAAGCCCAGACAGCGATCTAAAAGGCCCTACTTAGCGCCTCAGGTCCCATGTACCGGTGAGCCGACATTGAAAGCCGCCCAAGCGAACCAGAACTCATTCTGGTGAAGGGCAGTCTCGAGCTGAGTTCCTGCCAGGGGGCCATCCACGGCCTCACCGAACAGGGTCCACGTACTGCCGGTCTTGGCGTCGATGAACGTGCCGTCCCCGTTGGCGCTGAAGGTCAACACCTGATCGCCTACCGTCGGGAGGAGCGCAATCCCGGTACCAATGACCCGGCCGCCTCCGGGCTGCGCCGCATCGAAGTTGTCAGCAGCTCCGGTATCGGCCCACCACACGGTGACGGGGGTCCCCGCCAGCTCGTCGTTGACCACGCCTTCTTCGCTGATGAGGCTGAATGGGTAGGCCTTGGTGACGTCTCCCACCCGTACTCCGACCACTCTCTCCATTGCCGGAAAACGAGAGTCGACTTCATCTGAGAAGAAACCACCGATCGGCGCGTTTCGACTCGTATACCCGACATACCCGTTGCTTCCATAGTTGAAACCGAAGCCGGTGTTCCGAGATAGGACCTCCCCGTCGGAGTGGGCGGCCTTGAAGTCAGCCCACGTCACCGTGGACGTGACGAGAAACCCCAACTGGGTGCCGGCGTGTTCTCCGACGATGCCTTCGCCGGAAATCTGCTGCCACAGCGACTGGGTCCCGTCATCCCACATGACCAGATCGGACTTACGGAGCAGTCCCGAAACCCCGAATCGGAGCACCTCACCATCGACCCTGCGATCGAATGCAACCGCCGTATTGCAAAGAGGACAATATGTGATAGCGAAGGGGATGCCAGCTAACTCGTCGTTGACGATCTCGTGGGACGTGAGAATCCGAAGCGGATAAAAGCGAGCAATTCCTTCTATCTCGAAGAGGATTCCGATCTCGTTGTCGACCAGCCACTGCCCGGCCTCCTCCAGGGTCTCGTAGGCAGGGAAGTCGAGAGGTCGGATGATGTCGCGGGGGTCGGAGGCGGGTATACCGAGCACCAGTTCGTCGAGCTCAATAGTGCGGCGATTCCAATTCGTCTCCCAGCTCCCGACCGCTAGAGCGATCCCATCGGGGATCGTTACCGGACCATCGACCACCGTCGTCACAGGCGCGGAGGGAGAGGGGGGCGTTGTTGGGGCGGGCTCGGCAGCGGCCGGGTCCGAGGACCCGACTGCAGCGATCAAGGCGACAACGGCTACCGCGGCTACGACGATTGCGAGAATGACTGAGATGCGCTTCATTGTCTGAGATCCATTCCGAGGTGGGGTCAGCGTGCCGCTCTCATAACGTGGCGGGTGGTCGTCCAGCGGCAAGAATGTCGCTTAGGGGACAATCAAATGGGCGGTCGCTCACGAGCCCATCAACCAAAGCGGCCATACTTTCCGGACTGATGATGGGAGGTGCCGTGACCACGGAACGTATCGGGAGGTCGATCGGACGGGCAATCCAATATCTGACCGAGAAGCCTGACCAGGCGCGCTACACGGATTCCACTGCCACGGCAGTGATAGACGGGTTGAAGTCGAGGGTCGAAGGCCCTGAGGGCGCGACGGTGGTGACGGACATGCCCCGGGGAGTAGGCGGCGAGGATTCAGCTCCAACTCCCGGTTGGTTTCTTCGCGCCGCCATCGCCAGCTGTGACGCCACCGTGATCGCGATGCGGGCTGCGCAGGAGGGCGTCGAGCTGTCCACTCTGGAGGTAACAGTCGACTCGGTGTCAGATGACCAGGGTCTCTTTGGAATGGACGACTCGATTCCTGCCGGCCCACTCAGTACCAGTATCCGGGTGAAGATTGGCGCGGAAGGCGCTTCAGCCGAACGACTCCGGGAGATCGTCGAGTGGTCGGATCAACATTCACCAGTGTCAGATGCGCTGCAGAGAGCGGTGCCCACGACCGTGAACGTCGAAGTGGTGTAGGTCAGGATCGAGGTCAACCTTCCTTGGACCGATAGTGGCGAGCAACGGCCAATTGGCCATGATGGAGAGCCTGGCGGGCTTGAGCGTTGGCGACGCTTTCGGCCAACGGTTCTTCTTCGCCGAGATTGCTGCCAACTGTCTGCCTGATCGGATTCTTCCCCCGGCGCCGTGGCGGTGGACTGACGACACCAACATGGCGCTGTCAATAGTGGAGGTTCTGCTCGATGGCCGGGGCTTGGATCAGGACGCCCTGGCGCAGTCGTTCGCGGCTCGATACAACAGCACCCGAGGCTACGGCCCTGCAATGCACGGTCTTCTGCGGAGGATCCAGGCGGGTGCCAACTGGCGTGCTGAGGCCCGGCGTCTCTTTAGCGGTCAGGGGTCGTATGGCAATGGAGCATCGATGCGGGTGGCGCCGCTGGGCGCCTTCTGGGCGCGCGACCTAGACCGAGTCGCCGACGAGGCGAGCAGATCCGCCGAGGTCACCCACGCTCACCCGGAAGGGATCGCCGGAGCGATAGCTGTGGCGGTGGGAGCCGCCGCGGCAAGCAAGAGCAGAGGCGAACCTCTCTCCCCGAGCGATTTCCTCGAAGTGATCTTGGAGTCGATACCTGCCGGCGCCGTGCGCGCCGGCATCGAATTGGCGGCCCAACTGGAGCCAGAGATCGGCTTAGTGGATGCGGTCGCGAGGCTGGGCAACGGCTCCCGAATCACGGCTCAAGACACCGTGCCGTTTGCGCTGTGGGTGGCTGCTCACCATCTCGATGACTACGAGGACGCCCTTTGGTCGACGGCCGAAGCCGGAGGAGACGTGGACACGACATGTGCCATCGTCGGAGGCGTAGTCGCCGGCCGCGTTGGGGTCACGGGGATTCCCCCAGAGTGGTTGGAGCGGCGAGAAGCCCTCCCTAACTGGGCAGCGGTGGCGGAGGGTTCCGGGCACACGTTCTAGCTCGTTGAGGACCGCTCCCTAGCCAGAACGTAATAGGAGGGGAGCAGGCCCACCAGGACTATCGCATTGACGATCAGGAAGAAGGGGTCCTCACTCAACCCATAAAGGACAAAGATGAAGATAACGAACACCGTTCGGGCCACCACCGAGAACGGGTAGTAGTTGTAGTCCCGGTAGTAGACAATCATCCCAACCAGCGCGCCGAGGCCGGCCATGAACATGCCCACCAGGCGAGGCATGATGTCTCCGTAGTCACCGTTGGATTGGAGCAGATCCAAGAAAAAGCCAGGCACCAGCGCCAGCAGCAGCCCGCCACCAACCAGGTAGGCAACAACGTACAGCAGTATCAGCCGCTTTTAGATTCACTAGGACTCCCATCCCGGACACGCCGATTCTGGCACCTAGAACCTGGGACCATCACCGGTCCTCGGCGGTCTACCTAATCGCTCCACATGTCTCCGTTCCGCGTTCACGTCGTCTCCACAATGTCGGTGGAAGGTGAATCAAATCGAGAAAAGGAGCACCCATGTTGTTTCGTTTCGCCTTCCTGGCCGTAGGACTGATCGCTCTCGGCGCCCTCCTTTTCGGTGGGGCCGAGGGAGTAGGAGCCGGCCTGTTACTACTGGCTCCGCTGCTGATCCTCGGCAAGATTCTCATAATCCTCCTCTTCATCGGAGCCGTCGGTGGGTTCTTCTTCCGCAGCTACGACGGACGCCCACGGCAGCCATGGAATCGGCATCGGCCGGCACGCCGGAGCCAGGTTCCGCCAACGAAGAGCCGCCAGGAGCAGTTCGAGGATTGGCACCGTCTGGCCCATGCTCGGGATGAGGTCGACAGTTGGGTCGGTGATCTCGACTGGGACCGCGACAATGAGCAGAGTGAAAACGGTTCTGATCGTTGAAGACGAACTCAAGATCACCCGCCTGGTCCGGGACTACCTGTCCCAGGCGGGTTTCGCGGTAATCGAGGCTGCCGACGGTCAGGCCGCCCTCGCCCTAGCTAGAGCAGAGCGACCAGACATGATCGTTCTCGATCTAGGTCTCCCTGGCATGGACGGCCTCGATGTGGCCCGGCGGCTGCGAGAGACGTCGTCCGTCCCCATCATCATGCTGACGGCCAGGACCGAAGAGACCGATCGCATCGTGGGTCTGGAGCTCGGTGCAGACGATTACATAACCAAGCCGTTCAGCCCCAAGGAGCTGATCGCCCGCATAAGAGCCGTGTTGCGCCGCGCCGACGCCACGCTGGGCGGGGGTGAGGTAGTACGCGCCGGCCAATTAACAATCGACATTCCCAAGCGTCGCGTGACAGTGAGGGACGAGTCCGTTGAGCTGACACCGACCGAGTTCGACCTTCTCCTGACGCTGGCACGGCATCCGGGCCGGATCTACACCCGCGCCCAGCTGCTTGACAGTGTCCACGGAGTGGCCTTCGACTCGTACGAGCGGTCGATCGACGCCCACATCAAGAACATCAGACGCAAGATCGAGTCTGATCCGCACCGGCCCGAGCTGTTGCTGACCGTCTACGGGGTCGGTTACAGGTTCGCGGATGCATAAGCGGGGCTGGGGGTCCTGGACGCCCGACTCGGGTTGGGGTGAAGGTAGGGAGACCTGGAATAAGTTTGGTTATCGCCTCTTCTTTCGGTTCGCCACCTTCATGCTGTTCATCGTTACCGGCCTAGTCGCGCTCGGAGCACTAATGGCTGTCTTGGTCAGCTCCGTCGAGTTGGGTGCAGCCCTAGGTGCGGTTCTATTGGTCGCACTCCTTTTTCTGATCATCGGGACACTCGTCGGTCGTAGCATCAGGAGAACGTGGCTCCCCGTCCGGGATCTCATTGGCGCCGCGGGGGCACTGGCCGATGGCGACTACTCGGCCCGGGCCGCATCCCCCTCTTCACCCGCGATGGGGTCCGTTGTCCGTTCATTCAACGAGATGGCGACCCGCTTAGAAGAGGCTGATGCGCAACGAAGACAGTTGCTGGCGGACGTCGGCCATGAGCTACGTACGCCGCTGACGGTTGTCCGGGGTGAGATCGAGGCGATGATCGACGGGGTCCACGAGCCGGCCGAGCACCTCGACCTGCTGCTCGATGAAGTCGTGGTCATGGAGCGCCTTCTCGAGGACTTACGGACACTCAGCCTGGCTGAGGCAGGTGCCCTGGATTTGCACCCCGAACCGACTGATCTTGCGTCTCTCTTGGCCGATATCGCCGATTCGTACCGACGAACAGCCGGCGACGCAGGAGTTGAGATCGAAACGCGGCTCGACTCGAACCTCGATGATGTGAGGGTCGATCCGGTCCGCATCCGAGAGGTGGTGACCAATCTGGTGGTGAACGCCCTGGATGCCATGCCGGAAGGGGGAACGCTGTCGCTGTTGACCGAGAAGAGACCGGACAGTGCAGTGATCGAGGTGCGAGACACCGGCATTGGGATCGACGCGGATGCTTTGCCGCCGGTCTTCGACCGGTTCCAAAAGGGCGAGGGTTCCTCCGGCTCGGGTTTAGGGCTGACGATCAGCCGGGATCTGGTCGAGGCACACGGCGGAACTATCGACATCTCCAGCGAGCCACAGGTGGGCACAGTCGTTCGCGTGGTGCTTCCGACGGGTTAGCGCATCTGAACTGAGCAAGCCCGCCGAAGCTTGTCCGCCAAGCTGCCGTTACGCTGCCGGCCTCATGAGTAGGCAGTCACAGCTCGAATCCCCGCCTGGCGAGAACTCACGACTCCAGGGGATCCTGGGCGGCACCGTGGGACTGCTCGCGATCTACAACTTTCTGAGCAACCGTGTGTTCCCTACCGCCTCATACGTACCCGCCAACCTGGCGATGTCCGGGATCTTGCTCGGGCTCGGACGAGCCGGCGGTCTCTCTTGGGGCGAGATGGGCCTCGCCCGCAAGCGCCTGAGCGACGGGCTGAAGTGGGGCCTTGGAACAGCAGCGGTTGTAGCTGTGGGCGTCACGGCCCTGGCGCTGGTCCCGGCGTTTCGCTCGTTCTTCGAGGATCAGCGCGTGACTGACGCCTCGTCGGCCGAGGCGGCTTACGAAGTGCTGGTACGCATACCCCTGGGAACGGCTGTTTTCGAAGAGGTGGCTTTTCGTGGGGTTCTCTTGGGTTTGCTGTTGAGCCTGACAACAACTGGGCGCGCGGTCGCCATCTCATCGAGTCTGTTCGGCCTCTGGCACATACTCCCGACGCTCGACGCTTTGGAAACGAGCCCGGTGATAGAGACGACCGAGGCGGCGCTCGGCGTTGCAGGGGCGTTGGCGGCCGCCGTGGCGGCCACCACCGTGGCCGGATTTGGCTTCTCCTGGTTGAGGCTGCGCTCCGGAAGCCTCCTCGCTCCGATGCTGGCGCACGCCTCGGTCAACAGCCTCGGCTTCCTGGCCGCCTACGTGCTGATCCGAAGCAGCTGAGTAGGTGCGCAGCTAAGGTCACCGGGGCCGGAGCATTCCGCCGTGGGCGCGCATCGCAGACCTTTTTGTGACGCCCACACCCCCTATAGGTGGATAAGCGTCACCAAAACGAGACCATCGGATTTTTTTGTGACGCCTACACCCCCTACGGGTGGATAAGCGTCACCAAAACGATTGCCCTGCCAGCATGCTGACCGTGCGGACGGAGGCCAATAAACGGAGCGAGACGAGCTATTTGGTCATTGTCGGGCTGTCGGCCGTACTTGGGCTGGAACTGCTCCGGGTCTTCTTTCCGCTCGTCGCCTTCTACCTGCGTGACATAGCCGGCGTCGGCCTGTACGGAGTGATCCCGTGGGCAGTGGGACCTTTCGTTCTGTCGCTTGCCGTCCCTCTTCTGTTCCGCTTCCTCGGCAGGGACGGCACGGTCCTTCTCTCGGCAGGGGGTCTGGCAGCCGCCCGTCTGCTGGAGCAGATCTCGGTCAGCTCCGCATTCGACATGGCGGCCTCGTTCGTCGGAGTGACGTTCTTTCTCTGGCTTATGGCCGGACTGCTCGAGGGCTCCGGCCGGTTATTCACCATGGGCTTCCTGGCCGGTCTAGCCGTCGACACTTCCGTCAAGGGCGCAGCTACCACCCTCGATCTGAGCTGGATCAACGAGACTTGGCCGCTGATACTCGTTGCCTTTGCGGCTGTCGCGCTCGGCTATCTCGTTTATGGAGACACGGCCCTGCCTGCCCACCAGGGCGGACGGACCAGCCGGATGGCGGTTGCTCTGGCCGGGTTCGGTCCCTGGCTGTTCCTCGAGATGCTCATTCTCCAGAACCAGGGATGGTTGGCGTCAGCGACCGGCTGGTCAGCCGGGGCAACTCTCCTCTGGATCGGAGCCGGCAATGTGGCAGCTCTGCTCCTGGCCGCTCGAGTCCCAGCCCGCCGAGGTCCGGTGGCTGTCTCCGGCATCGTCCTGCTCGGCGTAGCGGTCCTCTCTGACGCAACCGGGGTCGTGTTCGCATTAACGGCTCTTTTGGGTATCGCCATGGGGGGCGTGTGGCTGGCCGGAGTCGTGGGCGAGCCGACGAAGGCCTCGGGCACCGCAGGCGTGGGCCTGGGTGTCGGCAACGTTCTCTTCGTCGGGCTGGCGCTCCTCTATTACCTGCCGCTGCAGCTCGACCTCCCACTGAGCGCATACCAGGTGGTTCTGGTGGCGGGACTACTGGTGGTCGTGGCCGCTTTTGTTGCCGTCCGGGCCGAAGAAGTGCCCGATGTATCGCTCGCGCCCGCCTTCGTGGCGGTCGCCACAACGTTCGTGGCAGCTCTTATTTATTTCCTATCGGTCAACTCCGCGCAGCCCGTCGGGGAGGGCTACCCAGTAGTGGTCATGACCTACAACATCGCCCAAGGGATCAACACCTCCGGCCGTGTCGACCCGGAGGGAATCGCCCGCGAGATCGAGGCGGCCAATGTCGAGATCGCTGGACTCCAGGAAATCTCCCGCGGCTGGCTGATCACCGGCAGCACGGACTTCGTTGCCTGGATGAACGCGCGGCTCCGTCTCCGCCACTCGGCCTGGGCTTGGGCTGAGGACGGCGGCAACGCCACCTACAGCCTGTATCCGATTACAGGAACCCAATCCGACCTCCTGCCGACACTCGGTACGATCTTGGAGCGCTCCTACCTCGAGACAACCATCTCGCTCGAGGGCGAACTGACCGTCATCAATACCCATTTCCAGGTCAACCCGCGCGAGGAACTCCCCGATGCACAAGCCGAGGCCCATCTGTTCGACGTCCACGAGGCCCAGTTCGCGGTAGTCCGCGACGCGTGGAGCGGTCGAGATCGGACCGTGATCGTGGGCGACACCAACGCCCGTCCCCACTGGCGACAGACCCAACTCATCCTCGATGCGGGGTTCGAGGATGCCTGGGAAGCCGGAGAAGGTGCCGGCTATACCACCGAGAGCAACGGGGTTCCGTACCGGATCGACTGGATCTTTCACACACCCGACCTGACCTCCATCCAGGCCGTGGTGGTCAACACCGGTGCCTCGCTCGACCACCTGCCCGTAGTGGCCAGGCTGCGGCCGGCAGGCTGACCCTCAGTAACCTCTTCGCTTCGATGCCCGAGGCCATATTCGAAAGAACCGAGAATGGGTTCGTGCCCACCGAGCTCGCCCGCGGGCCTTGGGATCCCGACTCCCTGCACGGAGGTCCGATCGCGGCCTTGGTGGCTCGAGATATGGAAACGGCGATGCCCCAACGGCTATTCGCCCGGATCACGTTTGAGTTCCTGCGCCCGGCTCCACTTGTCCCACTGGCGGTGCAGACCACAGTGGTGCAGGAAGGCCGGTCCGTCGCCTGGCTACGGGGAACTGTCTCGACAGATAGCCGAATCGTTGCCACCGCAAGCGGAGTCGCTCTCCGGCGTCGTTCTGTAGATCTGCCCGTAGCAGAAGAGAACACGCGGAGGGAAGGCGAGCCCAGGATGCTGCCCAGCCCCCAGGCCGGCCGCCGCTCTCCCGACCCGCCTCAAGGCAGGTACCCGGCTTTTCACAACACTGGAATGGAGGTCCGCTTCGTAGAAGGATCGCTGGTCGAGCCCGGTCGGAGTATCGCCTGGTTTCGTCTGGCGGTTCCGCTGCTCGTCGGCGAGACTCCCTCTCCCCTTGTTCGGGTGGCGGCCGGGGCGGACTTCTCGAACGGTGCTTCGAGCATCCTGCCTTGGGAGCACTACACGTTCATCAACCCGGACCTGACGATCTATCTCCACCGGGAACCCGTCGGCGAGTGGGTGGGCCTGGACGCCGTAACCAAGCCTGGACCGGATACGACCGGCATTGCCGAGTCTCATCTCTACGATGAGCAAGGTCCTATCGGAGTAACGCTCCAGTCCGTGCTGCTGGACCCGTGGGAGGTCTGAGAAGCGTGCAGCCGGAGCGGACCACCTTGCTCACCTACCGCTCGCAGGCGGGCCGCTGGGCACTCATCGTCACGATCCTCGGGTCGGGGATGGCCTTCATCGACGGAAGCGCTGTGAACGTTGCCTTGCGGGCGATTTCTCAGGACCTGGGCGCCGACCTGGCAGATCTCCAATGGGTGATCACCGGCTATCTGCTGACACTCGGAGCTCTGGTGCTAGTGGGAGGCTCCCTCGGGGACCTCTACGGCAAGCGGAAGATCTTCGTGGTCGGCGTCATCTGGTTCGCGGCGGCCTCGATTCTGTGTGGGTTGGCATGGTCGACGACGAGCCTCATCCTGTTTCGTATTGCCCAGGGCGTTGGCGCGGCCCTGCTGGTGCCGAACAGCCTGGCCCTCATCCAGGCAGTCTTCGTGCCCGCCGATCGGGCTACTGCGATCGGGATCTGGTCGGGCTTCTCCGGTGTGACGGCGCTTGTCGGTCCTTTCCTGGGGGGCTGGCTGACCGACGCTTTCTCGTGGCGATTCGTCTTTCTCATCAATCCTGTACTCGCCGCTCCCACACTTCTCCTTGCCCTCCGCTTTATCCCGGAGACTCACATCGTGCCAAAGGCACGACCAGATATCGCCGGAGGACTGACGGCCACGATTGGTCTCGGTGCGATTGTCTACGCACTTATCGAGGGGCCGGTCCGTGGTTGGGACGACCCCGCCGTGATCGCCGCGGCAGTTGTAGGGATTGTCGCCCTCGTCGCCTTCGGCGCAATCGAAAGGACGTCCGACACTCCAATGGTGCCGTTCCGCATCTTTAGTTCCCGACAGTTCTCCGGAGCCAACCTCTATACGCTGGCGGTCTACGCGGTCCTGTACGGGACCTTCTCCTTCTTTTTTGCGCTCCAGCTCTTGAACGTGCTCGGCTATTCGGCTCTGGAGGCGGGCCTGGCCGCCTTTGTACCAGTGACGCTGCTGTTGTTGATCATCTCGCCGGCAGCCGGACGGCTAGCCACCCTGATCGGGCCGCGGATCCCGATGATGGTCGGCCCGGCTCTCTCGGCCGGGGGAGCGATCTGGCTGGCCGGGATCTCCCAGGGCACTCCGTACTGGTCCGGTATCCTTCCGGGCGTCGTCCTTTTTGGAGTGGGGTTGGGCCTGCTCGTCACTCCGCTCACCGCCACGGTGCTGGCGGCCGTCTCGCAGGAGCATGTCGGACTGGCTTCCGGCTTCAACAACTCCGTTGCCCGGCTGGCCGGCCTTTTGGCCATTGTCTTGATCCCGCTGGTAGCGGGGCTCGCCGGGCTGCAGGACCTCGAAGGAGAAGCATATAGCGCCGGCTACGAACGAACGATGTACATCAGCGCGGGGTTGCTCTTGTTGGGAACGTTGATCGCCGGCGTCACTATTCGCGAACCTTTGATCGAGGAAGAGGCGCCCGCCTAGTTGGAGAAGGTCACAGCTATGGCCGCCGCCCAGCGAGAGGCTGCAGCCGCATAATGCTCACCGGCCTGCTCGAGGTCACCTCGCTCCAGAGCCGCGATCGACTCCCAGATGTCGAATGCTGTCTCGTCGAGCACTAGCTCTGGCGCGCTGAACAAACCGGCCACGGTTCCGTAATCGAGCTCGAGCATCGAACCCCGCGGAAATCCTGCTACCCACTCCGCGAGGTCGTCGACCTGCTGGACAACATTCTCGTCAAGGCCGGAATCGCGTAAAGCCTTCAACGCTCGCTGCAGCCGCCTCCGAGCGGCGATCGCATCAGTCCGGTAGCGGATCCCATGCACCTCATCGCTCCCGAGCATCTCGCGCTGGTCGGGATCGAACGGCACGAACCAGCGGAGTGGGATGAACCAGGCCGACGTGAGGATATGAGACTTGGCCGCGGGGCCCGCCCGCGACAACCGGACGAGCTCATCGGCTGCTCTCTGCGCGACCGTCTCGGGAACGATAAGCGAGCTACCACTTGCTGCGTAGGCGTTGTAGAAGGCCAGCACACCCTCGAGAATGCGCACCCTCGTATTGCGAGGGCAGACAAAAGACCGCCCTCCCCAGGAGACCGCCAGGTCTTCACCGTCCGGCTCCTCACCCAAAATGCCCAGCTCGGCCACGTTCAGACGTGGGTCCACATGTCGACGTGGGATCTTCGTGAGCTCGCTCTCCTCCAGGTACATGCGGAGATGCGCAGTCCGAGTGATCACTCGTGCATGGTACCGAGTCGGTCTGCCACCAAGGGTGGCAATCTGACCCTCCGTTAGACTGGAGCTAGGACTGAGAAGGAGGCTCGCACTTGGCGGTGTTCGAGAAAATCGGACTACCAGGCCACGAGCTAGTTCTATTTGGACAGGACCAAGCATCAGGCCTCCGCACCATCGTCGCAGTCCACGACACCACCCTCGGCCCCGCCCTCGGCGGGGTTCGCTTTTACCCCTACGAGTCGGAGGAAGCCGCCCTGTATGACGTGCTCCGCCTGTCGGAAGCCATGACCCTGAAGAACTCGATCACGGGCCTCGACCTAGGCGGAGGCAAGTCCGTGATTCTCGGCGACTTCCGCGAGCACAAAACCGAAGCGCTCCTGGAGGAGTTCGGCAAAGTCGTTGAATCGCTCGACGGTCGCTATATCACCGCGGAGGACATAGGGACAACACCTCACGACATGACAGTTGTCGGTCGCCATACGCAATGGGCGTTGGGACGCAGCCGCAACGTTGGAGGATCTGGTGATCCGTCGCCGGCCACAGCTCGTGGTTTGCTTGCCTCCGCCAGGGCAGTGCTTCAGCACCTAAACGGCTCGCCGGGGTTTCATGGGAGGAGGATCGCCATCCAGGGCGTCGGCAAGGTCGGCTTCGACTATGCCCGCCGGCTCAGCGAAGAAGGCGCCGAGCTGGTCGTCACCGACATGTACCCACCGGCGATCGAGCGAGCCGTCGAGGATTTGGGAGCCAAGGCGGTCGAACCGGAAGAGATCTACTCGGTTCCGTGCGACATCTTCGCACCTTGCGCGCTCGGCGCGGTCCTCAACGATCAAACCATTCCCCAGCTTCGGTGCGCGGCGGTGGTTGGGAGCGCCAACAATCAGCTGCACGAAGACAGACACGCCAAGGATCTGGCCGATCGGGGCATCCTTTACGCGCCCGACTTTGTCGTCAACGCCGGAGGTGTGATCAACGTCGCCGTCGAGCTGGGCGGCTATGACATCGAGCGCGCCGGCGCCAGAATCGACAAGATCAGCGATACGTTGCTCCGCGTTCTGGAGACGGCCTCCGACGAGGGTCTGCAACCGCACGAAGCGGCGGTGGAGATGGCAAACCGGCGGATCGAAGAGGTCCGAGCGAGACAGTCGTGACGAGCCTCGACGAGTCGAAGGTCGACAACGCCCACACTTCCCTTGGCCTAACGGATGAAGGCCTGGTCGACATCTATCGCACCATGCTGCTCGCGCGGCGCGCCGATGACCGAATGTGGGCACTTAATCGCCAAGGAAGAGCCCCTTTCGTTGTGTCCTCCTCCGGCCACGAGGCTGCCCAGGTGGCGTCAGTTGCCGCTCTCGACGCGGAGATCGACTGGTGCCTCCCCTACTACCGCGATGTCGGGGTGGTTTTGGCCTGGGGCATGACTCCCGAAGAGCTGTTCTTAGGCGTCTTCTCGAAGGAGGCCGATCCGATGTCTGGTGGTCGACAGATGCCGAACCACTGGTCCTCTCGGCGCCTACGCATGTTCTCGCACTCGTCGCCCATCGGCACGCAGTTTCCTCATGCCGCCGGGATTGCATACGCACTGAAGGCAGACAAGCAGCCCGGCGTCGTAGCTGTCTACGCCGGCGAGGGAGCAACGTCGGAGGGCGACTGGCACGAAGCCATGAACTTCGCGGGTATTCACCGGCTACCGATGATCTGTGTCATCGAGAACAACCGCTACGCCATCTCCGTGCCAGAGCAGGAGGAAGTGGCTGGGAGTCTCGCAGCACGCGGCGCCGGCTACGGGATGCCCGGTGTAGCAGTGGACGGAAACGACGCGCTTTCGGTGTACGAGGCGATGCGCAATGCGGTCGAAAGAGCTCGTTCCGGTGGCGGTCCCACCCTCATAGAAATGCAGACCTATCGCTACTACGCACACACGTCGGACGATGACGACAAGCTCTATCGCACCCCCGAGGAAGTGGAGCAATGGCGCAAGAGAGATCCCTTGCTGCTGCTGCGCCAGTACCTGATCGAACGACGGATCCTGACCGAGGCGGCGGAGTCCCAAATCGACGAGGAGGTGTCCTCGCTGCTGGCGACTTCGGTGGAGTCGGCTGAGGCAGCATCTGCCCCTGAAGACCCGCTCTCCGGCGTCTACGCCCGGCCCATCCAACCCTTTGAACCGGTCGTCGAGCCGGAGCCTGAGCCCGCCGGCGAGGACGTAAACCTGATCACGGCGATCAACCGCGGCCTTGCCGAGATCATGGCCGCCGACCCCGAGACTCTGACGTTCGGCGAGGACGTGGCCGACCCCAAAGGAGGGGTCTTCAAAGCGACCGCGGGTCTCACAGACGCTTTTGGACTCGAAAGGTCCTTCAACACGCCACTCGCCGAGTCTCTGATCGTTGGGCTCGCCATCGGCATGACCGCCACCGGAAAGCGACCGATTCCCGAAATCCAGTTCGCCGACTTCATACATCCCGCCTTCGATCAGATCGTCTCCGAGGCCGCACGCCTTCACTACCGATCCGCCGGTGATTGGCCTTGCCCCATCGTGATCCGGGTCCCCTACGGAGGCGGGATCCACGGTGGTCTCTATCACTCGCAGTCGATCGAGTCTTTCTACGCTCACGTACCGGGACTCAAAGTCGTGGTGCCATCGACTCCTGCGGACGCAAAGGGCCTGCTGTGGGAGGCAGTCGAGGATCCCGACCCGGTGATGTTTTTGGAGCCGAAGCGCCTATATCGGCTGGTGAGCGGTCCGTATCCGGAGGGCGAGCATCGAGTCCCGCTGGGTCGGGCGGCACTCCGCTCTGTCGGCACCGACCTGACGATTGTGGCCTACGGCGCCATGGCTTTCCTCGGATCTCAGGCCGTCGAAGAGCTAGCGGCCGACGGCATCTCGGCCGAGCTGATCGATCTACGATCCCTCAAGCCACTCGACTGGCCCACGGTCGAGGCATCCGTACGCAAGACCGGCAAGGTTCTGATCGTGCACGAAGACAACGAGTTCGTCGGGTACGGGGCCGAGGTCGCCGCGCAGGTTTCCTCGAAGTCGTTCGAGTGGCTCGATGCGCCCGTCACCCGCTACGCATCGGCAGACGTACCCACCTTCCCTTTCTCCAGTGCACTCGAGCCGATGGTGCTCCCTTCGGCAGAGGGAATCGTGGAGAAGGCCCGAGAGCTCGCCAAGTACTAGGGGCCGCCGGGCTGCGACCTAGCGCGCGCCTCCAGCCCTAACCTCACTTCATGTCCTTGCTCTCCGACCTCGGAGACCGCTTTGGGGCGGCGTTCGAAGCACTCGGTTTCGAGCCTGAGCTGGGTGAGGTGGTGCGCTCCCAGCGACCCGAACTCGGCCAGTTTCAGTGCAATGGCGCACTGGCGGCGGGCAATCGGGCCGGCCGCGATCCCCGTGATATCGCCCAGGAAGTAATCGACCTCATGGACGATCACGCCATCTTGGCCGAACTCGAAGTCGCCGGACCGGGCTTCATCAACTTGAGCGTCTCCGACGATCACCTCCGCGAGCGGCTGGCCACCCTGGCCGCGGACGAGCGGTTCGGCGTACCGATCGTCGACAAGCCGAAGCGGGTCCTCATCGATTACGGGGGGCCCAACATCTCCAAGGCCCTCCACGTAGGTCATCTCCGCAGCACGATCATCGGCGACAGTCTCTTACGTTTGTTCAGATTCGCCGGACACCCCGCGGTCGGCGACATCCACATCGGTGACTGGGGGACGCCGATGGGGATGCTCATCATCGAGCTCGAAAGGCGGAGTCCAGATCTCCCGTACTTCGATCGATCCTTCGAAGGGCCTTATCCCGAGGACTCGCCGATCACGATTGAGGAGCTGGGCATGCTCTACCCGGCCGCGGCCGCGCGTGCGGAGAGCGACCCGGAGATAGCGGAGCGAGCGCGTGCGGCAACGAAAGATCTTCAGCAAGGCCGGCCCGGGTACCTGGCCCTCTGGCAGCACCTCTCCGACGTGTCCCGCGCGTCTCACGAGGCCGACTTTGCGGCGCTCGGAGTCAAGTTCGACCTCTGGTACGGCGAAAGCACCGTACGGGGGCGAATCGAAGACCTCATCTCGGAGATCGAGGAGAGCGGAGCCGCCGATCACAGCGACGGGGCCTTGATCGTCGCCGTCTCAGAGCCAGACGACCGGAAGGAGATCCCTCCGCTCATGCTGATGCGATCGGACGGCGGCTATCTCTACAGCACCACCGATTTGGCCACGATCCAGATGCGGGCGGCGGAACTGGGCTTCGAGTTGGCGCTGTACGTGGTCGACGCACGGCAGGCACTCCACTTCGAGCAATTGTTTCGAGCAGCTCGCAAGACCGGCGTTGCACCTCCCAGCTTGGTCCTCGAGCACGTTCCGTTCGGAACTGTCAACGGTCCCGACGGCAAGCCCTTCCGGACCCGTGAAGGGGGGGTCGTCCTTCTGAGTGACGTGATCGAGATGGTCCAGGAGGCAGCAGCCGGCCGCCTCGAGGAAGCCGAGCTCGCCCGTGAGTACCCGCCCGCGGAGCAGGCCGAGATCGCCCGTCGAGTTGGCCTAGCGGCGTTGAAGTTCGGCGACCTGATCAACCATCGCACCTCCAACTACACCTTCGACCTCGACCGCTTTGCGTCCTTTGAGGGCAAGACCGGCCCCTACTTGCAATACGGAGCGGTGCGCATGCGCTCGATTCTTCGCAAGGCATCCGAGCGCGGCTTTGACGCCGGTCCGGTTACTGCGGCTGCGCATCCCTCAGAGCGAGAGCTGGTGCTGCTCTTGCTCCTGGCGCCCGAAACGGTTGCCCGAAGCATCGATGCCCGGGCACCGAATCATGTGGCCGAATTTGCCTACGAGGTCACCACCCAGTTCAACCGCTTTTATGACCACTGTCACGTTCTCCGAGAAGAGGACCTCGACCAACGCGGGTCCTGGCTGACGCTGGTCGCTGCGACGCTACGGAACCTCGAGCTGCTCTTGGAGCTGCTGGGGATCGAGGTTCCGAATCGGATGTAGCGGTGCGATTCCGCACGGCCCGGCCGGAGGATCACGCCTCGATTGCCGCCTTCACTCAGGACACCTTCGACTGGGGTGACTACGTCTCGGATCGGTTCACCGACTGGTTGGCCGACCCTGCCACTGAAGTCTTCGTCGCCTCCGACGAGGGCGCGGTAGTTGCCCTGGTAAGGGTCGAGCTCCTCTCGCCCGAGGAAGCCTTTCTGGCCTCGGCGAGGGTCGCTCCCTCCTACCGCGGGCAAGGCCTCGCCGGAACCCTTAACGATATGTCCATGGACTGGGCCCGCGAGCAGGGCGCGGTGGTCGGTCGCCTGGCGGTCGAGGACTGGAACGAGCCCGCCCGTCGCCAAGTGCGCAAGCTCGGGTTCCGGACGGTGAGCAGCTGGAACTTCTCTCACAAGCCCGCCGATCAAGGAAGAGATGCCTCCGCGGTGGCACGCCTCGAAGTGACCGATGCCGCCGAAGCGGAGTCCGCGTTCGGAGCTTGGGCGACCGGTGACCTGGCTCGCGCCGCCCATGAGCTGTTTCAAGACAACTGGAGCTGGCGCAAGATGCTGATAGACGACCTGACTGGGGCCGCGGCCAACCGCAGCCTTCTGGCAGGACCGAACGGCTGGGTGATCGTCTCCTCGGACCCGGAGGACGACACGTTCTGGGTTCCGTGGTTACAGACCTCCCACTCCGAGGCACCCGGTATGGCCACCGACATTCTGGCGGTCGGTGGCGAAGCGGCGCTGATCCGGGTCATGGCTCCCTCGGTTCCCTGGCTCGATGAGGCTCTCGCCCGGGCGGGTTTCGAACTAAACCCGATCCAGATCTACGAGAAAGAAACTTCTAGAGCGTGAACACGAGGGCAGCACTCAGGGCCCAGACGAAATAGAGGATCGGAAGCTCAAGCTCGACCCACAATTCGTTCGGCGCCAAGCGCTGGATAGCCCACACGCCCAGCACGCCGATCAGGGCCGTTGCTGAGAGGCCCGCGAATCCGACCGTAGCCACGAACTCGGTCACGACGTCGAACGGGGCGGGCAGATCTGAAGTGAGACGGTCGAGAAATCGACCGAGGAGCACCAACCCGGATCCCACCAGCAGAAGACTGACCGCACGGAGCACCGCATGCTCGAAGAACGAGATCCGAACACCCCGAACTCCCCGATAGATAGGGCCCTCGGCGGCAACCCCGAGACCAAAGGCACCCAATACTGCCACTACGAGTGCGCTTCCCAGAGTCTCGCCGGCCGATGAGACCAGGCCGACCTCGATGACTCCGAAGCCATCGAGAAGCACCGTCACGGCCAGGCCGAGGAGGGCAGTCCCGAGCAGAAGGAAACCGATATCGAAAGTCGTAACGAGGACCCTGGCCCCGGCCCGAACCAAGCGTCTTCCTTCCGACTCCCGCGGGACTACCTCCCCGACATATACGACGTCGGGTCCTGGGCCCTCACTGGTCACGGGAGCTCCTTCCCTCACCGGCAGCTAGAGCCTCCCAGTACAGCTCAACCGGGTGAGCGATCCTATGACCTGAGCTGAGGTGCTGCCTGAGCTGCATCTCACAGCCCGGGTTTGCCGAGGCGACCAGGCTCGCCCCTGACGCTTCTATGTAGGCCGCCTTCCGACGTCCAAGCTCGGCCGACGCATCGGGCTCCAAGATGCTGTAAATCCCCGCAGCTCCGCAGCAAATGCCGTCCGGATCCAACTCCGCTACTTCAAAGCCGGCGGCCTGTATCAAGGCGCGCGGCTGACTTGTGATCCGCTGAGCATGGCGTAGATGACACGGGTCCTGCTGAGCAGCCTTCTGGCCATTGGCAGGAAAGGTAGGAAGTCTTCCGGAGGCCAGGCCGGCGGCTATGACCTCGGTGACGTCACGGGCCTTGGGACCCAACGACTCGCTACCGAGGTCACTCCAGGTGGCGTACTCCTTGAGGTGAGCACCACACCCAGCTGAATTGGTCACAACGATATCAACGTCGGCGAAGGCCTCTTCGTTGCGTCGGGCAAGCCGACGAGCTGGCTCAGCCGCACCGTCGTGGGCGGCGAGGGCTCCGCAGCATATCTGTCCATCGGGGACAAGCACGTCCCAGCCACATCGCCGTAGAAGCTCGATGGTCGCCTGGTTCACATCACCGAACCACGGATCCATCACGCAGCCGGCGAGCAGACCGGCCCGGCCTTGGACATCGCCGTAGGCCGCGTAGAGGGAGCCGGCTGTCGTCCTCCCGAAGAGCGGGAGTGTTCGTAAGCCTCGGACTCCCTTCCGCAGCGTTGTAGGCAGCAGGAAACTCAACCCGACGCGCTGCAACAGAGCAAGCAGAAAGGTGACAAACAGCATCAACTTGCGCCATCCCAGCAGCCTTCCCAGAGCGAGGTGCCGCAGCCGCTTAGGTGTTGAAGGTCGTTGGGTCTGCACCTCAGCCCGGGCGCCTTCCATCAGTCGTCCGAAGGGAACGAGGGATGGACACGCCGCCTCACAGGCTCGACATTGGAGGCAGAACCACATCATCTCCTCGAACGAGTCGTCCACGTCCGCGATGCCGTGCCCGACAGCAGTCATCGCCATCAACCGGCCGCGAGGCGACGCGGCTTCGTTGCCAGTTAGCCGAAACGTCGGACAGTGAGGAAGACAGAGCCCACACTGAACGCAGGAGCTCAGATCGTCGTGCGGAGGTGCGTCCACCGTTACCCAACCCATCACAGGCCTCCCGGCAGCCGCCCAGGGTTCAGAATCCGCATCGGATCGAACAGGGACACGATGCGGCGTTGGATATCGAGGGACGCCGGAGCCGTACCCCAGGGATCGAGCTGCGCGTACACCTCGTCCGGTGCATCGACGATAACCAGTGAGCCCCCCACTTCTTCGGCCCAGCCTCGCAGGTCTTCCGCCGCCTGCAGATCATCGGGGCCACACCCCAGCAGGACCTCGCCTACTCCGTGCTGGATCTGATAGGTCCACCCTGTTGGAATTCGCGAGCGCCCTTCTGGAAGGAGACGAACTGGTACCCGCAGCGAGAGCTTGATCGGGTCGGTCAGGGACTCCGGCCAGACCAGCCGCGGTTCCGCCTGCCCGTCCAGCTCGGCGACCTGCGCCTCAACGTCCGCAGGATGGCCTCCGAGATAGACCCTTGTGCCGGAGGCGTCTTCAATCACAGCCAGTGGGCGGTAGGCCGCCACGGCCTGCTCCGCGTCGTCAAGAGTCACAGTGGCAGTGGCATCGGGTCGAGGCCATAGCTTCAAGCACACCTGACAGATGATCCCCAGTGAGCCCAGCGACCCGGCGGCTAACCGCGGAAGGTCGTAGCCGGTGACGTTCTTTACCACCCTTCCCCCTCCACGGATGGTCCTGCCATCGCCGGTCACGAGAACCACCTCGAGCACCCGGTCCCGCGTCGGCCCATACCGGAGCCGCTGCCATCCAGATACGCCGGTCGCCACAACTCCGCCGACAGTCCCGTCGCCCCCCTCCGGGAGCAACGCGGTCTGCCCACGTTCTGCGAGTTGGGCTTCGACTGCGCTCACGGAGAGCCCGGCTTCCACTACCAGCGTCAGGTCGTCGGCCTCCCACTCCGTGATTTGATCAAAGCGGGAGGTGGAGAGCACCAGATCTGCCTCAACCCTTCCCCCGATCCCCTGGTGGGACCCGCCTCCCCAGACCAAAGTAGGGATTCCATGCTCGCTGGCGAGGCGGAGAATGCGAGCCGCCTCCTCCTGTGAGCGGGGAGCGACGGCCAACTCAGCGTCAGGCAAGCCCTCCAGCTCGATCGATTCGGTCTGGGCCGCCAGATCCGAGATAGCCGTACTTGAAGTCCTCACACCCAGGCGCCCTCGGGAACGGGGCGACCGAAGTCGAAGCAGCGAGATCCTTCCGGAAGGATCTTTCCCGGGTTGAGCAGGCAATCGGGGTCGAAGGCCTCCCGTATTGCCGCCTGGGCATCGAGATCGGCGTCGGAGAAGATCATGGGCATCAGATCTCGCTTCTCCAGGCCGATCCCGTGCTCTCCGGAGAGAACTCCGCCCGCCTCGACGCTCACCTGCGCAATGGCGTCGGCGGCGGACTGAACTCTCTCCAGGACGCCGTCCTCTTCCGCGTCGAAGGCCATCAGAGGGTGGAGGTTGCCGTCTCCGGCGTGGAAGACATTCATCATTTTGAGTTGGTGGTCCTCGGCGATCCCGTAGATCGCATTGAGCACCTCGACCAGCTTGTGCCGAGGAACGACAGTGTCATGCAGGTAATAATCAGGTGCCATCTGAGCCACGGCTCCGAACGCCGATTTTCTCGCCTTCCAGATGAGCTCTCTCTCGTCCTCATCCTGTGCCACCCGTACCTCGGTGGCACCGTTGCCTTTGGCGATTTCACGGATCGCGGATGCTTCCACCACTACTCCCGCCTCATGTCCCGTCACCTCGGCGATCAGAACCGCCTCTGCATCGGTCGGGAACCCGGCTCCTACGAATCGCTCGACGGCGTGGATCATTGGTCGGTCCATCATCTCCAGCGCGGCAGGAACGATCCCAGCCGCGATCGTGTCCGACACGGTCGCCGCCGCCTCGGGGATCCGGTCAAAAGCGGCCACGAGGGTCCGCACTGAGGGTGGGTCGGGGGTGAGTTTTACCAACACCCTGGTGACTATGCCGAGCGTGCCTTCGGAGCCAACGACGACCGCCCGTAGATCCAGTCCGGGAGGATCAGGCGCTTCTCCACCAATGACGATCACCTCACCGGAGGCAGTGACCAGCTCGACTCCCAAAACGTGATTCACAGTCGTGCCGTCGGCCAGGCAGTGCGGGCCACCCGAGTTGTTCGCTACGTTTCCGCCAATCGTGCAGGCTGCCTGGGACGATGGATCAGGCGCAAAGTGCAGGCCCCACGCCTTGGTATGACGGGACAGGTCGAGGTTGATGACACCCGGCCCCACCCAAACGGTGTTCCCGACGACGTCCACAGGCTCGATCTTGTCCATTCGGGTCAGCACGATGAGCAGGCTCTCGCCGAGAGGGACGGCACCGCCGGCCAGGCCAGTCCCCGCCCCCCTTGCGACTACCGGAACCCCATGAGAGCGGGCCAGACGAACGCACGAGGCGACTTCGGCCGTCTTCTCGGGAAACACGACGACCGAGCCCGTGCCCGACCTGAGGCCGGCGTCCTTGGAGTAGACATGGCGCTCGAGTGCACCGGAGAGCACCCGGTCGGAAGAGAGCATGGCTTCCAGCTCGGCAATCAGACCCATTGAACGTGTCCCGGAGTGACTGGGGTGGCGAGCCTCAGGCTACTGAAACGGCTGCTTCATGAGGCTCGCACGAGCAGGAGCACACCACCCTGGTCGTAGACGACCCTGAACTCGTCCCGGATCTCACCGAAGATGCCGGCATCCGGCCCCAGGCTCTCGGGCACCATCAGATACTCGACCGTGTCGGCCTCAGGCAAACGCTGACCGTCCTCATCCCCCACGCCCCAGTTCCGAGCCGCGAATGGGGTCGGAAACTCGTAGATCAAGCTCCGATGGTCGAGATGGGTGACATAGCGATAGTGGGCCGCCACGACGGCGTCCTCGGGTACGAGGCTGACCGCCTCGGATATGAATTCAAACGACGGGTGAGAGGTATCGACTATCGGGCCCGGCTTGCGGCTGCCTGGAAGTGGTCCCCAGAAGAAGGTCCCCACCATGGCCGCTACCAACAAGGCAACGGCCAACGTTCTTCGTACTCGTGCGGCTTTGAACCTGCTGATGCCCACGATCGAGGCCAGCGCCAGCACAGGCAGGATCAACGTTCCGTAGTGATATTCGATGTGGTACTGGTACCAGAAGGTGCTCATCACGTTTGAGGCAAGAGGCCCGATCGCGACCACGAGTACCTCCGGCGCCAGTAGGGGCAGCAGCGCAAACGGTGCCAAGAGCTGGAGGACGTATAGAGGTCGATCATCGCTCACGACGTATTGGGCTACCTCCCCGGGCTGGGTGAAGACCGCTTCTATAAGACCTCCCGGACCGCCGAATGGGATCCGCCAGGCGTTGAGCGTCCCAACCTCGTTGAAGTGCCGCAGGACCACAAAGACGGCAAAGACGAAGAACAGCGCGGAGACGACGGAAGTGGCGATGCCCACCTTGGCCGAGTAGCGGACCGCCACGTAGATGCCCAGAACGAACGTAAGCAGGGCTACGTCCTCCTTCACGAGCAGCAGCAGCCCCAGGAACACGAAATAGGGCACCCAGCGACGCCGGATCATGAACCAGAGCATGAACATCAGCAGCGGCACCTCGAACACGTCGGGATGGAACTGCTCGAAGTTGGTCCAGCCCAAGGCGGGCTGCAGCAGAAAGCCCACCGCGATCGGAGCTGCCAGTCTCTCGTCGCGCAACAGGTCCCGAGCGACGAGAAACACCGGCCAGGCGGCGATACCCAGAGCGAGGCTCTGGAGGATCAATAAAACCTCGGCTCTCGGGAACAGCCAGTACAGCGGCACGAACGGAACGAGGATGAACGAGGTGTGGTCGCCGAACAGGTGCCGCCCCATGATGGTTATGAACGGGTCCTCAAACCGACTGAGGAGCCACATGCCTTGGTCGTAGATTCCGAAGTCGAACCCGTACGTCGCGTAGCCGTTGTGATTGTTAATAGTGACAAAGGAGTAGAAGGCCACATAAGCGACGATCGCGACGAGGGCCACCGCCCGGGCGTTGGTACTGGTTCTCACCGGCCCGGTTGGGACCACCGGCGCGCGCAGCCTGAGCCATAGAGGCGCAGACCGGCTGCCTCTGCCGGTATCCGAGACTGCTAGGTCACCGGGGGAGGAAGGGATGCGCACGCGAGGGCCACATGCTACCGAGAGGTCGGGAGGAGATTGCCCAGGTCGTTTTCACCGGCGGACAAGTCGCACCACCTCGGCGGTGACGACCCAGAGCAATCCGACGCCGATCAGAACGAACTTCCCTACTGCCGCCGCCCGCGCAATACCGGCAGTGAGATCAGAGATCGCGCCGGCGAGGAGCACCAGCAGAGCCACGTTCTCGACCGCATCGAGGCCGCCTGCGAGCCACTGTCCCCAGCCCACCGTATAGCCGGTCGTCATAGAGACGGGTGTCTCTACCCGCATGCCTGCTCGCACCGAGAGGGCAACCAGCAGCACGGCGTAGGAGACGAGAAACGAGTAGTCCAAAAGGACGTTGGCGGTCGCAAGCCCGAGGATATTTGCCTCCTCCCACGACGCCACGATCTCCTCCGCCCGATCAGCCGACCCGGCCAGCTCGAGAGAGACGATGCCGTACGGGGCGACGGGATTGCGGAGCGCCCACCCGGTGGCGAACTGGATTAGGAAGGTCACCGCCGTGGCGGCGGCGGCTCTGCGGACCAGGAGCGCCTGATCCAGGGCGGCCAGAGGTCCCAGCGGAGACCGCATCGCAGCAAGCTACCCGGACTAGCCAGATGCCTACAGTCGCCGCGCGCCTCTGGTTCGTGTCAATGCACGCGTCGTTTTCCGACGTGTGACGTCGCTTTCCGACGCGTTGATTGACAGGAACGCGTCGGCTCGGTTAGGGCTTGCCCCAGCCGCCACCGCCGGGAGTCAGAACCAGGAGCCGGTCGCCCGGGCTCACTTCAAAGGTCACCTTCGAGGGCAGACGCTCGCGCCGGCCGTCACTGGTAATGAGCCAGTCCTCTCCGGGAGCACCAGGCTCACCGCCGGCCAACCCCCACGGGCCGTGGCGGCGTCGTTCTCCCATCAGCGATAGGGTCGCCTCCGTTCGAAATTCGAGCTCGCGCTCGATCCCCTCGCCGCCGGGATATTGACCACGCCCTCCGCTCGAGCGACGTAACCGGTAGCGGGTTACTCGAAGCGGATAATGGGTCTCCAGTGCCTCGATGGGCGTGTTCTTGGTGTTGGTCATACCGGTGTGAATCCCCGACTGTCCCTCCTTACCTGGCCGACCACCCTGACCACCTGCCACCGTTTCGTAGTAGGCGAAGTCGTCCGATCCGACGAGCACATTGTTCATGGTTCCCTGCGACGCCGCCGGCACCCGATCGGGGACGGCCTGAGCTAGAGCACCGAGCAGAGCGTCGGCAATCCTCTGGCTGGTCTCGACATTTCCTGCGGCTACCGCCGCCGGCTCCTCCGAATTGACAAGCGAGCCGGGAGGCGTCGAAAGCCTGAGCGGGCGGTAGCTTCCGCCGTTCGCCGGGATTCCAGGATCGGTGGCAACCCTGACCGCGAAGTAGAGACACGAGCGGGTGATGGCCTCTACCGCGTTGATGTTTCCGGCCACCTGCGCCGAAGTCTCGGAAAAGTCGGCTTCGAGCTCGTCGCCTTCGACTCGAACTGAGGCCGCGACCGGGAGATCATTCTCGCCCCATTCCATCCAGTCTGTGAAGCTGTACTCGCCATCCGGTATCTGAGCCAACGCAGCTCGCATCCTCCGTTCGGAGTAATCCAGAAGCGCCTCGTAGATGGCATGTAATTGCTCCAACCCCAGCGTGTTTGCAAGGTGGTGCATTCTCTTGGCGCCTACCTCGTTGGCGCCCAGCTGAGCCGATAGGTCGCCCATGCGTTCTGGCGGCGTTCGTGTCGCCTCTAAGAACGGGTCTACGAAACCGTTTAGCCAGTTTCCGCCTTCCACAGCCAGCATCGGAGCGATCCTCACGCCCTCTTCATCGACCGTCTCGGCGTGAGCGGGCATCGAGCCAGGGGCCTCGCCTCCGACATCGGCATGATGGGCGCGGTTGGCAACCCAGGCAATGAGGTTCTCCCCGAAGTAGACCGGCCTCACCAGAGTCAGGTCGTTCAGGTGAGTACCGCCGAAGTAGGGGTCGTTGACGGCGAACTGGTCCCCGTTTTGGACCCTGTCGCCCAGCAGACCCAGCACTGCCGCCACCGATTCGGGCATCGATCCGAGATGGACCGGGATGTGTTCCGCCTGCGCGATCATCTCCCCCGAGGGCACGAACACGGCCGCCGAGCAGTCCGCCCTCTCCTTGATGTTGGGCGAATAAGCCGTTCGTCGCAGCACCGTGCCCATTTCTTCCGCCACGGACGCCAGCCGGCCGAGCGCTACATCGAGTTCGACCGCCGAGACTTCAGCCACGGCTTATCTCCAGGGACCCATCCTCCAGAACCAGGGCCTGGTCGCCATCGCTAACGAATGTGGTGGCCTCGGGCTCCTCGATAACCGCCGGCCCAGGCAGTTTCTCGCCCGGTCGGAGGCGGGACCTTCGGTGGACGACGGCCGCCCTCTCGTTACCTTGGTTGTCCAGCAGTTTCCTCGTCCCTATGCGAGAGTCGCCGTTCTCCGGCACCCAGGCGAAGTCCTCCCACCGGGCTGGCGGCTTACCCACCGCCTCCGCTCGAACGGTCACTACTTCGACGGGGTCCAGCGGCCGCGAGAACCCATTGCGGCGCTCGTGCTCGGCGTGGAAACGTGCGACGAGAGCCTTCCAGTCGTCATCCTCATGAAAGGGGACCGCTGTCTCGTGGGACTGGCCGACGTATCGCGCGTCGGCGGTCCCGCGGACGGTAACGGCAGAGCTACCCATTTCAGCTAGTTGTTTCTTCACGTCGACGGCGAGCTCGCTAGCCGTCCTCTGGATGACGGGGAATGCGGTCTGCGGGCTCTCGAGGCTGAGCGCTTTGTCTGCACGGGGAGGACTGAGCAGGAGTCCGATCGCTGACAGCACGCCCGCGTGAGGCGGGACTATGACGCCCGGCATGGCGAAGCGGCGCGCCAGCGAAGACGCGTGAAGTCCTCCAGCTCCTCCAAAAGCAACCAGCCAGGCAGCGCGAGGATCAGAGCCCTCTGCGGTCGAGACTTGTCGGATAGCCCTTTCCATGCGGGTGTCGGCTACGTCAACTGCTCCCCGGGCGACCTCGGCGTGCGTCAGCGCCAGGGCTTCGCCGATCGGTCCCAGCGCTTCCGTGGCAAGCGCAGGTCGGATGTCGATCTCCCCACCGAGGCTCGACTTGCGGCCGATTCTTCCCAGCACGACCTGGGCATCGGTGATGGTAGGGTCCTGCCCGCCGCGTCCGTAGCTCGCAGGGCCCGGGTTTGCACCGGCCGATTGGGGACCTACCCGCAGAGCTTTCCCGGCATCCAGCCAGGCGATGGATCCTCCTCCGGCTCCGACCGTGTCGATAGCAACAGACGGAAGACGGCAGGGGTAGCCACCAACGTCTCGCTCGTATCGCAAGGCGGGTCTTCCACGCTCGATCCGGCAGACATCCGTGGAGGTACCGCCCATATCGAAGGAGATCAGCTCTTCCCAACCATGGGCTTCGCCGATAGCGGCTGCCGCCACCGCACCACCGGCCGGGCCGGAAAGAAGGGCCGCCACCGGCAGCGTCGCCGCCCCCCGCGCATCCATCAACCCACCTGAAGAGCGCATCACGAGGACGTCTTCGGCAAGACCTTCCTTCGATGTCCTCTCCCATAAACGCTGTAGATAGGTTCCCATGAGCGGCCCCAGATAGGCGTTGAGCACGGTGGTCGAAGTCCGCTCGAACTCCCGGAACTCAGGTGCTACCTCGGCCGACAACGAGATAGGCACCCGATGCAGGGCTTCGCCCAGCGCCTGGGCGATTCCCTCCTCCTGAGCGGAGCGCGAGAACCCGTAAAGCAGACATACGGCAATAGCCTCCGGTCCGGCTTCGACGACCGCTGACGGGAGATCTTGCAGGGAAAGGCCACCAGGGGCTCGACCATCAGCGAGAGAAAGCCGGCGATCCCGAGAAACGAGCGGCTCAGACCGATCAGCCAGCGGGTCATAGAGCGACGGTCGGTCTTGTCGACCGATCTCGATCAAGTCCTCCATACCGGCACTAGTGATCAGCACGACCTTGGCGCCCTTACGTTCCAGGACTGCGTTCGTGGCCACAGTCGTGCCGTGGAGAAACGCCGCCGCAGGCCTGCCTAAAAGAAGCTGCTGGGAGCCGGCCACGACGCCGTCGGCCTGATGGGGGGTTGTGAGGACTTTACGGGTCTGAAGGCTTCCACCGTCCCATCGAGCCAGGTCGGTGAAGCTGCCTCCTACGTCGACGGCAAGCGTGACCACGCTACGATCGATTTGTGGTCGTCCAGGCCGAGCGGACACCCAATCCCAATGCGATGAAGTTCACGGTCTCCCGTGACGTGGGGGAACCGCGCACGTTCGTCGCCGGTCAGGAACACGGTGATCCGATGGCGGATGAGCTACTCGCACTGAACGGTGTGACCAGCATTTTCATGGTTTCGGACTTCGTAACAATCAGCAAGACAGATGAGGCTGCCTGGAGTGAGATCGAACCCGAGGCGGTCGAAGTTCTGAAGCGGTACTTCAATTGAGTCATCAGTCGTCAGTAGTCAGTTGGAACCTAGAACCTCGAGGCAAGACTGGTCCTTGAAACTGAGAACTGAAGACTGGGTACCGAAAGCCACTGACTTTCAGGAGGAGGGATGAGTTTGGAGTCGCCTGAACCCGCATCATCAGAGCACCGGACGGATGAAGCCCAGGTACCACGTCTTCTGAGGCCGTTCGTGGACTGGGTGGCCCGCGTCCCCACCAGCGTCCAACGGAAACTGCTGATCGGCTTTTTCACAGTTGCTGTCTTGATGCTGGGCATCGGAGTTCTCAGCATCACCGTCCTCAATCGCGTCGAGACGCAGTTCGACACCCTGAGCAACATCCACGCCCAGACCGACCAGGCAAGAGAGATGATTTACTCCATCACCGCTCAGAGTCACTTTCGAGCGATGGCCCTCGCAACGCAGATCGACACCTGGAACGACAAGCTCGACATAGCCAAAGACGGATTCGCGGAGGACCTGGCGGAGATTCGCACCTATGCCGTGCCACCCCGGCAGGAGTTCTTCGACGGGATACAAGCCATCACTGTGCGGTTCGACACGTCCGGCGATGAGGTAACGCAGCTATACGAAGCCGGCCTGCTCATCGAGGCGCTGGACCTACATGTTCAGGCCGAGCACGAGATCTCCCACGAACTCGAAGATGAGCTCAACTCCCTCATTGCGGACTCCCGTGTCCTCGCCCGCGATCAAGAGGACGCCTTCAGAGCGGACCGAAGGCTCGTCACTATTGCGCTCGCCGGCTTCTCCGCTATAAGCCTGCTAGTCGCGGTGCTTCTGGGCGGCACTCTCTCATGGTCGCTGGTGCGTCCTGTGCGGAAGGTTGACAGGGCACTCCAGTCGATAGCCGACGGTGACTTCGACCAGCGGATTGAGGTGCCGAACCGCGACGAGTTCGGGAGCTTGACTGTCAATTTGAACCACACGGCGGGGCAACTGGCCGTCCTCTACCACGATCTCGAGACGCTCAATGCCAACCTTCAGGAGACTGTGGAGGAGCAGGTCGGCGAACTCGAAAGGGCCTCGGCACTGCGGCGCTACATCTCCCCCCGGCTTGCGGAGTCGATCATGGCGGGCGACACGGCCGTCACGCTGCGTTCCAGCAGAAAGTACCTGACCGTCTTCTTCTCCGACATTCGCGGGTTCACAGAGATGACCGAGCGCATGGAACCCGAAGAACTCGTGGACGAGCTCAATGAGTACCTATCCGAGATGAGCGAGCTTGCGTTCCAGCACGAGGGCACACTCGACAAATACACAGGGGACGCAATCTTGGTTTTCTTTGGCGACCCGATTCCACAAGACGACCATGCCGAGCGGGCGGTCCGGATGGCTTTCGACATGCGTGACCGGGTCGACAGTCTGAAAGAGCGTTGGACGGCCAGATATGGGGAGCCGTTCACGATAGGAATTGGCATCACGACCGGCTGGGTAACCGTAGGGAACATTGGATCGGCTGCCCGCAGTGATTACACGGTCCTGGGCAACCAGGTCAACCTCGCTTCTCGGCTGGCGGACCGCGCCAGTGCCGGCCAGATCCTCGTAACCGAGCGGACGCTTCTCTCAGTTCAGGAGATCGCCCTTGGTGAGCTGGTTGATGAGGTCGAGCTCAAGGGGGTGAGCAGACCCATCAAGATTTACGATCTGCAACCGCGGGAATGAGCATGCTGTTTTCAGCCGCCGATGTAGCTCATCTCGATCTTTGGCTGTGTCACCGTCGCCGCCGTTCGCAGCTCCGAGTAGCGGTCGGTACGTCGGGACCACACCCCCTCGACGATATGGGCCAAATCCTCGTCGCCGGCGCCAGCCCGCAGGGGAGCACGGAGATCGGTTCCGGAGGAGGCAAACAGACACGTATAAATCGACCCTTCCGCCGAGAGTCTCACTCTGGTGCAGTCTCCGCAGAACGGCTGTGAAACCGAAGCGATGATCCCAAACTCTGCTGACCCGTCCGCCAGCCTCCACCTACGCGCCACCTCGCCGCGGTACGCCGGCTCGATCGGCTCCACTGGGTACGCGGAGGCGATCACATCCAGCATCTCGGCCGCGGTCACGACGTCGTCCAGCCGCCAACCGTTGGTCGAGCCGACATCCATGTACTCGATGAAGCGGACGACGTGCCCTGTGCCTCTGAAGTGTTCGATCATCGGCACCAGACCGTCCTCGTTGAACCCACGCTTGATCACCGCATTGATCTTGACCGGTGCGAGGCCGGCTTCCGCCGCCACCTCGATTGCGTCGAGTACGCCGGCCACGGGAAAGTCGACGTCGTTCATGGCGCGGAAGACCTCGTCGTCGAGCGAGTCGAGGCTGACTGTCACCCGGTGCAGCCCGGCTTGCGCCAGGCTCTCCGCCCTTCGGGCCAGCAAAGAACCGTTCGTTGTCAACGTCAGGTCGCCAACACCGAGAGCGGCGAGCATTTCTACCAATCGGTCGAGACCTCGCCTGAGCAGTGGCTCACCGCCGGTCAGTCTCACCTTGCTGACGCCGTGGCTCTGGAAGACGCGGGTAAGACGGGTGATTTCTTCGAATGTGAGCAGCTGGTCGCGGGGGAGGAAGACATAGTCCCGCCCGAACACTTCTTTCGGCATGCAGTACCGGCAGCGGAAGTTGCAGCGGTCGGTGACCGAAATCCTTAGGTCACGGAGCGGACGGCCCATCGTGTCATGGACGTTCATCCCCAGAAGCGTAATGGGCTGCGGGGGGTGGTGATCAGGGCCCGTCTTTGACCAGAGCCACGAGCGGCCAACGGTTGCCGCTTTCGTCTGCGACGACGACCACGAGGCGCCACTCGCCCGCTCGCCGAGATGCCGACAGGATCTCCCCCTCTGACGCCCATGGCTCGAGCAGGGCGAGGGCTTCGGCCACTATCTCCGCGGGCGGCTGTGCGGGTTGGCCCCAGGACGGAGCCACTTGCCCGAAACGGAGCGGAGTGGGTGACGGAAGGTCCAGGACGGCTGCGATCCCGTCCTGATCGAGGGTAACGGGCACTGTCACGGCCCGGACCGGGAGCCGCTCGAATCCCTGGTCTCGTGGGACCAGAAGCTGAAAGGCAACCAGAACTTCGAAGGTCCCCTGCGGTGTTTCGGTGACGTCGATGCTTTGCGCCCATTCGACAAAGCTGACCCCCCGCTCCGGGAGTACGCCGGACCCGAGCGCACCCTCAGGCAGATGATGAAGAACGCGAGACCAATCGTCACCGTTGCCACGAAAGAACTCGTGGACAAACCACTCTGCCCGGCCCGTCACTGAGCCATTGCCCGCCGCCGGTGCTGCGGCCATGAGATCGGCCTCCGAATAAAGGGGCGGAGCAGTAGCCGCAAACTCAGGCACAGGTAAAGGAGCGGCCGTGGGCTGGGGCGACGCCGGTACTGGTAGTGCCAGGGTCACCGTCGGTGCCGCCACGGGCCGCCGAGCAAGCGCGAAGGCGACTGCGGCCACGACCAGCGCGCCGATGACAGAATAAGTCGGCCAGGAGCGGGCCGATCTTGCCTCCGGGAGCAACTGAGCCCATGGAATGCGCTCGGTGTGCTCCGGTTCTTCGTCAACCATCACGGCTCCGGAGGGGAGGCGGGCGGCTCTTCGGAAGGTATCGCCCCGGGCTGTCCGGGACAACCCCCTTGTTCTCGGGGAACCCAAGGCGCGTGACTATCGTTCAGATCGCCATGGCAGCCAACGAGGATCCGAAACCGGGGCGTTGGATCCTTCCCATCATCATCGTCGGCATGATCGGATTCACCTATTTCTTCGTCCAGACGCTAGAAGCCTCCGACTCAACAACTCCCACCACGGTCGCGGGCGCGACTACCACAACGGCTCCTGTAGCTCCTCCGACGACCCAGCCCAGCGCTCCGACCACGACCAGCCCGCCTTCCTCGGGCGCAGAGGCCTACATCGCCGAGGTCACCACCAAGCAGACCGAAGCCGAGGCACTGGAGGTTCGGCTGGTGACGGCCAATCAAGACTGGGAGGACCGGGCCACAACAGGTGTGAGCTTTTCCGAGACCGAAGCCGCTTTCAGCGAGTTGCAAGCAGATACCAACGCCTTCGCTGACAGCGTGCTCAACATGCCGGGACCACCGGCCGGCTCGCCCGGTGCCGCCGAAGAGCACGCCAACATGATCGCGGCCGCGGGCAGCATGGAGACAGCCGCTGTAGCCGTGCTCGATGGCTTACGAGCGCCAGACGATGGTTCTCTGCGGAGAGCGGCGGTCGACGACTACATCAACGCGGTCGACCAGTTCCTCGGAGCCGGCGACGCGGCGATGGCGGCCCTGGGCTAGGGGCCTTCCTCCTCAGATCTCGTAGTACTGATAGAACTCGAACGGGTGCGGACGCAGTCGCAGCGGGTTGACCTCGTGTTCCCACTTGTAACCGACCCAGGCCTCGATCAACTCCTCTGAGAAGACCCCGCCCTCGAGCAGGTAGTCGTGATCGGTCTCGAGTGCGCTCAGCGCCTCTTCGAGGGAACCGGGAACCCCCGGCAGAGCCTTCATCTCGTCGTCGTCTAACTCGTACAGGTCGCGATCCACCGGCGGAGGAGGCTCAGTTTTGTTCAGCACACCATCCATCCCGGCCATCAGCATCGCCGAGAAAGCCAGGTACGGGTTGCACGACGGGTCGGGAGGCCGAAACTCGACTCGCTTCGTCTCGGGCTTATGGGAGTAGACGGGAATTCGCACCGCGGCGGAACGATTTCGCCGGCTGTACACGAGATTGATCGGCGCCTCGTAGCCGGGCACGAGGCGACGATACGAGTTGGTCGTCGGCGCGCAGACAGCAAACAACGAAGGCGCGTGCTCGAGCAGGCCCCGATGTAGTGGGTAGCCGTCTCCGAGATACCGCCATAGCCCTCGTCTTCGAACATCAGCGTTCGTCCGTCCGCCCAGATGCTTTGGTGGGTATGCATCCCGGAGCCGTTGTCCTCGAAGATCGGTTTGGGCATGAACGTGACAGTCTTGTCAGCCTTCCAGGCCACGTTCTTGACGATGTACTTGTAGGTCATCACCTTGTCCGCCATCCGCAGAAGCGTGTCGTAGCGCAGGTCGATTTCTGCCTGTCCGGCAGTGCCGACCTCGTGGTGGTGAACTTCGACCTGAATGCCCGCCTGCTCCATGAGAGCAACCATCTCCGACCTCAGGTCCTGGTAATGGTCCGTCGGAGGTACGGGGAAGTACCCCTCTTTGTAACGTGGTTTGTAGGCCTTATTGCCGGGCTCCTCGTCCCGTCCTGAGTTCCACGCCCCCTCGATCGAATCGACCTCGTAGAAGGCTTCGTGTTGGTTTTGGCTGAAGCGAGCCGAGTCGAAGATGTAGAACTCACATTCCGGCCCCCAATAAGACGTGTCGGCCTCCCCGGTCGTCTCCAGCCACGCCTCTGCTCGACGGGCGATGTGACGAGGGTCACGGCCGTAAGGCTCCCCGGTCACGGGGTCGAGGACAAAGCAGTAGGTGACCAGGGTCTTGCGAGCCGTGAACGGATCACCGAACGCAGTGGTCGGGTCGGGAATCAGGATCATGTCCGACTCTTGGATCTCCTGAAAGCCCCGAATCGACGAACCATCGAACCCGAAGCCTTCCTCGAAGGAAGCCTCTGTGAGCTCACCACGCGGCACCGTGAAGTGTTGGACCTGACCCGGGAGGTCGCAGAACCGAAGATCGATCAACTCATAGTCGCCGTCGGCGACCATCTGCAAGACATCCTGTGGACTCTCAGGCATGAAGGCTCCCCTTTCTTTCTCCGCCTACCGAGGAAGGCTCTCAGCGATATTTTTCGGTCGGGTTGCTCCTATGTGAACAGCTTGTTTCGGAGGCCAACCGCCCACGTTTTCCATTGCGCGCCCCTCGCAGAACGCCGAACATAGACGCGATGAACGAGAAAGCTAAGGACCGTCAGAGCGAGTACGTTCTGAGAACGGTTGAGGAGCGACAAATCCGCTTCATTCGGCTGTGGTTCACCGACGTCCAAGGCATCATCAAATCTGTCTCGATCAGCCCGCCGGAGCTGGAGGGAGCCTTCACCGAAGGTATGACCTTCGACGGATCGTCGATCGACGGTTACGCCCGCCTGCAAGAAGCGGACATGCTGGCCCGGCCCGATCCTGCCACCTTTCAAATCCTTCCATGGCAGCAGGAACAGCAGGTCGCCCGGATGTTCTGCGACATCCTTACTCCCGACGGCCGACCCTTCGATGGTGATCCCCGTTTTGTGCTCCGCAGAAACCTCCAGCGGGCGCAAGAACTCGGGTACTCCTTCTACGTCGGCCCTGAGATCGAGTACTTCTACTTCCAGGACGCCGGTCCCGAACCACAGGTGCTCGACCGCGGCGGCTACTTCGATCTCACGCCGCTCGACGTCGCCCACGAGTACCGGCGCAAGACGATCGACTACCTGGAGGCTCTGGGAATCCCAGTCGAGTCCTCCCATCACGAAGTGGCCCCGTCTCAGCATGAGATCGACCTCCGATACACCGACGCGCTCACCATGGCGGACAACATCCTTTCGGCTCGCCTCGCCGTCAAAGAGGTAGCCCTCGAGCATGGCATTCACGCCACCTTCATGCCCAAACCCCTCGAAGGCCACGACGGCGCCGGAATGCACCTCCATCTGTCACTCTTCGAAGGCGACCAGAACGCTTTCTATGAGCGGGGATCGACGTATGGCTTGTCGAAGATCGGCGAGAGCTTCATGGCCGGCCTCCTCGCGCAAGCCCGAGCCAATACCGCCATTACCAACCAGTGGGTGAACTCCTACAAGCGCCTGGTCAGCGGGTTCGAGGCTCCGATCTACGTTACGTGGGCCAGGAACAACCAGTCGGCGCTGGTAAGGGTCCCAGCCATCAAGGAGGGCAAGACCTCGAGCACTCGGATCGAGTATCGGGCTCCGGACGCCGCCTGCAATCCGTACCTGGCTTTCTCGATGCTATTGGCGGCCGGCATTTGGGGCATCGAAAACGGGATCGAGCTACCGGAGGAAGTCTCGAACAATGTCTTCGAGATGACAGACTCGGAGCGAGCCCGGACCGAGATCCAACGTCTTCCAGAGACACTGGCTGAGGCGCTCGGGGAGATGGAGAAATCCGAGCTGGTAGCCGACGCGCTCGGCAGCCATGTTTTCGACTGGTTTATCTTCAACAAGCGCAAGGAGTGGGACCGTTACCAACATCATGTTTCCCACTTCGAGCTCGCCGAGTACCTGCCGATTCTTTGATGCTGATCGCCTGCTGGTCCACGGCTGACGACCTCATCGATCTCCTGCGTGGAGTGGACTTCGAGATCAAGACGATCGACGATCCGGAGGAGGTAAAGCCTGAGAGCGCCAGCGAGTGGTCCGCCTTTGTACTCGACGTAAGGTCCGAGACGGGGCGCCGGCTCCGGGCCGCCACCCGCATAGCAGAGGACACGGGCGTGCCCACGCTGGTCGTGGTCGACCCCGAGCAGCTCGACCTCTTGCCGGAGGTCATCGCCGACTTCCTCGTTGCTCCGATCTCGGCGGAGGAGCTGACCGTGCGGATCCGCCGTATCGCCGAGACGGCTGCCACGGCGGAGATCCTCTCCTTCAGTGACCTCGAGCTGAACACCGCCACCTACCAGGCCCAGGTGGGTGGGACACCCATGAACCTCACCTATATGGAGTATGAGTTGCTGCGCTTCTTCGTGTCCAACCCCGGCCGAGTCTGGAGCAGGGAACAGCTACTTTCCCGCGTCTGGGGGTACGACTACTTCGGAGGAGCGCGCACGGTCGACGTGCACGTTCGTCGCCTCCGGGCCAAGCTCGGCGAAGCCCGAGCCGGATGGATCACCACCGTCCGATCGGTCGGCTACCGGTTCGGCTAAACCCGCGGACTTGAAAGTTTGGGCTGGGATCTTGAGACTCCCCTGATGCATATCACCCTGACCGTCAACGGACGCCAAGTCGAAGGTGACGTGCCACCGCGGAGACTGCTGGTCGACTTCATCAGAGACGACCTTGCTCTGACCGGTACCCACATCGGATGTGAGACCAGCTATTGCGGCGCCTGCACGATCCTCTTGGGCGGCGAACCCGTGAAGTCGTGCACGATGTTGGCCGTGCAAGCCACCGGAACAGAGATCACGACGATCGAGGGGCTGGCTTCCGGGGACGAGCTCCACCCCGTCCAGGAGGGATTCTGGGCCCGGCATGGTCTCCAATGCGGGTATTGCACCCCCGGAATGATCCTGAGCGCGGTGGGGCTCCTGGCCGAAAACCCCAATCCGACGGAGGACGAGATCCGGCACGGAATCGAAGGAAACCTTTGTCGCTGCACCGGATACCACAACATCGTGCACTCCATCGAGTACGCGGCGGCGAAGATGCGGGGCGAGGAACCGCCTCCCGCTTCCTGGGAGGAGACCTAGATGTACCCGCGCGAGTTTGACTATGTGGCGCCGACCACCCTGGACGAAGCGCTCGACATCCTCGGCCGAGAAGAAGACGCCAAGGCGATGGCCGGCGGTATGAGCCTGCTGCCCCTGATGAAGCTGAGGCTGTTCTCACCCTCCCTTGTCGTCGACCTGGGACGCATCGCGGGGATGGACGGGATAGACGACCGGGATGACCACATCGCCATCGGTGCGCTGGTCAGGCACCGCGCCACCGCCCGCTCCGAGCTCGTAAAAGAGCACGCCCTTGCGCTCGCCACCGCGGCGTCATGGACCGGCGACGTCCAGGTTCGCAACCGGGGCACGACTTGCGGGTCAGTCGCCCACGTCGATGTGGCCGGCGATCAGCCGGCAGCTGCCCTGGCGTTGGGAGCCACGATGATCGTACGCTCGACGGCCGGTGAGCGGGAGATACCGGCCGAGGATTTCTTCGTCGACACCTTGACGTCCGCCCTGGAAGCGGACGAGATTCTCGTCGAGCTCCGCATACCGAAACGGCAGCCGGGAGAAGGTTCTGCCTATGACAAGCTCGGAAGGCGAGGCGGCCACAGCGACTACGCCATCGCCGGAGCAGCGGCCTGGGTGAGGCTGCAGAATGGCTCCGTTTCAGCCGCCAGGGTGGCCTTGACGGGAGCGAGCACCAAGCCCGTGCTCGCCCAAGGGGTGGCGGAGACTCTCATCGGAACCGACGGTTCGTCCGAAGCGATTGCCGCGGCCGCGGAGTACGCCCCCGAAGGGATAACGATCCTCGAGGACCTCTTCGGGTCTGAGGACTACAAAGCCCATTTGGCACGTGTGTTCGCCGGCCGCGCCCTCGAAACGGCGGTGCAAGCCGCCCG
>JBHICV010000004.1:0-41995 GCA_046759765.1 Acidimicrobiia bacterium | reverse complement strand
CGCTCGATGAAGACCTGGTGGGGTCCGTTGACCATTACCTCCGTCACTTCCGGATCGTTGAGGAGAGGGTCGATCGGTCCGTAGCCAAGGACGTCGGACGCGATCTCTGAGATCAGTTCGGTCCGATCGGCTCGGCTCAGAGGAAGGTTCTGCTCCTGATCGAGAGCCCACTCGAGCATCTCGAGCACGCGCAGGCGCAGCTCGGCGTCGCTCATCTGACGGTCGTACAGGGTCGGACCGAGCTCCTCGACGATCTTGAAGTGGAGCCGACCGCGCAGCTCGCGGAACATTCCGTCCCGCTGGCTGTCGATGCTCACATCGGCGGCTTTGGCCGCTGCAACTCTTTCTGAAAGTGACGCCATCTGAAACTTCCCTCTTTCCCGTGGAGCCGCCTACTTGCGGCGCCCGAATCCCTTCTTTTGGCTTTCTTTCGGTTGTTCGACCTCCACCAATTCCGCAATGGAGGCGAATGCCCTGGCGACGCCCGAGCGAGCCGCGGACTCGACCACCGGCCGTCCTGAGTTGACGGAGGCCGGCACGAGGCCGTCGGAGGGGATAGTCGCCGCAATCTTCATCTTGAGGGAGCGTTCGATCTCCCGGTCATCGAGCTTGTTCTTGGCGTTGCCACGGTTGAGAACGATCTGAATCTTGGAGGAGGGGAATTTGAGGAGCCGAAGCGTCTCTAGGGCGAGCTTGGCGTTCTTTACGCTGGGTAGGTCCATGTCCACGACCAGCAGCACCGACTCGGCCCGCTCAAGCAGGGAAAGGAGCAGTTCGTCCAGCAACGAGGCCGTGTCGACGATGACATAGTCGAACATCTGCCTGAGCATCTGCACCACTTCTGTCATCGCCGTGGTCGAGATCTCGTCGGCGAACGCAGGCTCCAGCGGTGCCGCCAGCACTTTGATGCCGCTCTTGTGCTCCGTCAGGAGAGAAGACAACAGCTCTTCGTCCAACCGGTGCAGCTCCTGGGCGGCGTTGACGATGGTCAACTTCGGCTCGAGTTGCAGGACAAGGCAAACGTCGCCGAACTGGAGGTCGGCGTCCACGACCACGACCTTGCTCGGATCGTGACGTTCGGCGAGCAGTAGCGCCAGGTTGGTCGCCACCACCGTCTTGCCGCTGCCGCCCTTAGCCGACATGATCGTGACGACCTTGCCCTCGCGGGGCCCGTCGGCGAACGGTTCCGCCGGTCCGGCCGGGGTCTCGCGGGCCGGACGGCGCTCTACCTGGGAGAGGGTCTCCTCGAGCTTCTCGAGCGTAAGCGGAGCCTCGATGACGTCCCGTAAGCCGACCCGTAGCGCTCCTCGGAGAAGGGGCGCGCTAAGGGACTCGGCCGCCATCACGGTCGCTAATCCGGAGTCAATGTCGAGCAGATCTCCTGCCGCGGCCAGGCCTTTCTCGTGGGCGTAGGAAGGCCCCATGATGACCAGGTCGACCCGACCCTCCCGGACCATGGTCTCGACATCCGCGAACGACGTCACAGTCAGGACTGAGCCGTCAAAGGCCTGCTTGGCCTCGTCCAGGAAGGCATCGTCGTCGTCGACGACGACGATGCCCGCGTCAGAGAGATCCACTTCGGTCAACGTCACTCCTCGAACAGCGTTTCTCTGGTCACACCCTCGGTGGGCAGAGGCGTGAAGTCCTCAGGAACCAGAGTCAGCCAGACGCTGCCCTGCTCGTATGAGAAGACCAGCTTCTCCGCCTCTTCGGAAGTGACTTCGATGGTGATGATGTCGCGACGCTCCTCCACCGGCACCTCTTCGCCCGGAGCCGGGGTAGTGACGTCGACGGTCTGCGGCTCATCGGCCTCGGGCCGGATCTCCTGGCCGATCGCCAGGACGCGAAGGCCCTGAAGCACAAATCGCGTGATGGTGATCTCCGGCGGCTCTGGGGGAATCTCACCGGCGATGGTCGTGGTCGTCGTCGGGATGCCGGTTGCAAGCTCGTCGACTTCCTCCTCCTCGGGTATCGCGATAGTGACGATCACGTTCAGCCGGTCACCCGGGTTGATGAACCCGTTGACGCCTCTCTCGCCGGCGGCGGCAATGGTGATTGCCTGCTTCCCCTCCGGAATGGCATCGGCGAGCGGCCTCACCTGGACTGCCGCCGAAACCCACTGATCCCTGGTCAAGATCTGGTTGCCCGAGATGGGCCCGGCCGCCACCTTTCCGGTGAGGAATGCCGATAGCTCCTCCTCGGATCTGAATGCGTTGTCCGGCCGATCCTCCAGGGCGATGTCGTCGGCGTATACGGGGGGTGGGGTCGCGGTGAGCTGGCTCAATACAAGATCGCCAGACGTACCCTCGACAATGAGGGTGTTCGCCTTGTACACGGTCACCCGTTCCTGGCCCGCTTTGATGTCTTCCTCGACGCCAGTGAGGAATACCCAGACCGCGGCCCCGGCTACTCCGGCCAGCACAAGAGCCACGATGAGGACCAGTGTTCGCTTGCCCATACAGAAACTCCTTCGTCCCTAGAGGTGCGAGTGTTTAGCCATTTGCAGGAGGCGCGGAGCCCCCCGAATGGGAAACACCGAGACGCCCTACCTTGTCCAAATGAAGCTAGCCCACTCCGCCGTCCCCAAGGTGCTTTTTCGCGCGCAGCCAGATAGGAGAAGGACGGTTGCCCTACCCGCCCGGGCTGCTAACCGGGAACCGGGTCAGGCTCCCACAAATGAGAGGTATGTCAAGAGGTAGATGACACCCCTCAGCGCCGGCCTATGCCTCTTTCTTTTAGCTCCTGAAGGATTGCCTCGAGCGAGGCATCGACGCTCACGGCCGGTTCGCGTTCGGAGGGCTGATCTTCGCGCTGGAACTCCTTGGTCTCGCGTCGCCGCTGCTCGCGAACCTCGCTTCGATCGGTCCACTCCGGAAGCGCCTGCTTTATCGACAGGCTGACGCGCCTGCGCTCGTCGTCCATCTCCGTAACCCTTACGGTTACTGGCTCGCCGACCGACAGCTCGAGTTCCGGCGACTCGACGCGATGCATCGCGATCTCGGAGACGTGGACGAGCCCCTCGACGCCGTCTCCCACCGTTACGAAGGCGCCAAACGGAACCGTCTTGGTGACGGTCCCCTGCACAACGTCCCCGACTCCGTGCTCGGCCGCAAACGCCTCCCAGGGATCGTTCTGTGTCTGCTTGATGGACAGCGATATTCGCTCTCGCTCCCGGTCGACTTCCAGAACCTTGATGACGACTTCGTCTCCTACTTTGACCACCTCGGAGGGATGGTTGACGTGTTGATAGGACAGCTCGGAGACGTGAACCAGACCGTCCATACCGCCGAGATCAACGAAAGCTCCGAAGTTGACGACGGAAGACACGACGCCCTTGCGCAGCTCGCCCTCGGAGAGATCGCCGAGGAAGGCGGAGCGCTGCTCGGCCTGCTCCTCTTCGAGGTAGGCCCGACGTGAGAGGACTACGTTGTTTCGATTGCGGTCGAGCTCGATCACTTTGGCCTCGAGCACTTGTCCGACATAAGGCTCCAGATCTCTGACCCGCCGCAGCTCGACCAAGGACGCGGGCAGGAAACCACGCAGGCCGATGTCAACTATGAGCCCGCCTTTGACCACCTCGATCACCGGACCCTCGACAGTCCCTCCCTCTTCCGAGATTTGCCGGATTCGCCCCCACGCTCGCTCGTACTGCGCCCGTTTCTTGGAGAGGACAAGTCGCCCCTCGTCGTCCTCCTTCTCGAGAACTAGTGCTTCGATCCTGTCGCCTTCCTGGACAATCTCGTGGGGGTTCACGTTGTTGCGGATGGAGAGTTCCCGCAACGGAATGTGCCCCTCGGACTTGTATCCGATATCAACCAGCACTTCGTCGTGGTTGATCCCGACAACGGTTCCTTCAACGATGTCGCCCTCTCGGAACTCGATGACCGTCTCTTGGACGGCCTTCTCGAAGTCTTCGGGAGCCAGATCATCGGGCAGATCCTCGGGGGGCTTTGCAACGATTACGTGGGGGCCCGCTCCGGTGGCCGAGATATTCGCTTCTTCGACCGGCTCGGGAGCCTCGGCCGGCTCCGTCGGCGCGGCTGCCTCAGGCGCTTCCGCGTCTTGTTCGTCCGACATTCAGCTCGATCACTTCCTTGAAAGTTGCCGCGCGCTCGGGAGTCGCGGTCATGGAATGGCAGAAGCGTACCACAGACGGTGACTCAAAAGGCCAGTCGTTATTTGCTTTCAGCAAGGTTGGTCCCTCCTCCGAGGTCGACTCGGAGTGGGACATTAAGGGAGGCGGCGTCTTCCATTACCCGTCGCGTCAGTTTCGAGACCTCGGTCAGCTCGGACGGCGGCGCCTCCAGAACCAGCTCGTCGTGCACTTGTAGTAGAAGCTCTGCATCCCTCGTTCGCAGCTCTCGGTCGAGGTCGATCATCGCCCGCTTGATGATGTCGGCGGCTGTTCCTTGGACGGGGGCATTGAGGGCCATCCTCTCCCCCATCTGTCGGATCCGGTAGTTGTCGCTGGAGAGCTCCGGGAGGTAGCGCCTCCGCCCGAACGCGGTGGTTGTGTATCCCCGTGCTCTGGCTTCTGCCACGATCCGCTCGCGAAACTCTTGGACGTCCGGAAACTGCCCGAAGTAGGTCTCGATGTATTCCGCCGCTTCCTCCCGGGAGATGTCCAGTCGATCGGCAAGGCCGAAGGCCTCCATCCCGTATATCAGCCCAAAGTTGATGGTCTTGGCCATCCGCCGCATCTGGGTCGTTACGTTGGACGGGTCCATGTCAAAGACGCGGGCCGCGGTAGCGGTGTGAATGTCGGCTTCCTCCGACGAGAAGGCCTCCCCAAGCACGGGATCACCGCTCATGTGGGCCAGGATCCGAAGCTCGATCTGTGAATAGTCGGCAACTATGAACGACCACTCTTCGGTGGGGATGAACGCCTTGCGGATGGTCATCCCCGCTTCGGACCGCACCGGAATGTTCTGCAAGTTGGGCTGCTCAGAAGAGAGACGCCCTGTGGTCGATCCCATCTGGTTGAAACTGGCGTGAATGCGGCCATCTGGCGCGATGAGCGGAACGTACCCGTCGACGTAGGTCGAGCGCAGCTTCTCGAGTTCGCGATAGCGCAGCAGCTTGTCCACGATGGGGTGTGCGTCGGACAGCTTCTGCAGCACGGAAGCATCGGTCGAGGGAACCCCCTTGGCGGTCTTCCGCAGTACGGGGAGGCTCAGCTGCTCGAAGAGCACCTCGCGCAGCTGCGTGGTTGAGTTGATGTTGAACGGCTCCTCGGCCTCAGCGTGAATCTGGCGCTCCAGCGTCGCCAGTTGGTCGCGCAGGCTCTCGCCGAGCTCCTCCAGGTAGCCACGGTCCACCCGAATGCCTGTTGCCTCCATGCGGGCCAGTACTTCCGCCAGGGGCATCTCGATCTCGTCGAACAGGTCTTGCTCGTCTCGGTCCTTGAGCTGCTGGGCCAGTACCGGAGCGAGCTTCGAGGTAGCCACTGTCTCCTGGGCGGAGCGCTCGAGATCGGGGCCGGCGCTTAGCTGCAGCTGCCCATCGTCGGCGGCCTCGTCGTCTGCCGATGCGCCGAGATCCATCCCGAGGTACCGGGACGCCAGATCTTCCAGCTCATAGGAGCGGCTGCCGGGATTGAGCAGATAGGCGGCCAAGGCGACATCGAAGGAGAGGCCGGCCGGCTCGATCCCGCTCGCCCACAGAACCCGGATGAGCCCTTTGGCATCGTGCGTAACCTTTGTGACTTCCGGATCCGACAGGATCGGAGCTAGGAGCTCGAGCCGGTCCTCCGGGAAGAACAACACTTCTTCTTCGGAAAGCGCCGCCGCCACGCCGGCGATGCCTCCGGCGTCGTGTACCACCACGACGGACAAAGGATCGGTTCCCAAGAGGCGGTCGGCCGTCGCTTGTGATGTGGCGGAGATCATCTCGACCTCGAGAATGTCCCCCGCTCCTTCAGCAATGTCGAGATCCAGGAAACGGTCCCACAGGCTGAAGAACTCGAGCGTTTCGAACACTTGCTTGACCCGAGGCCGGTCGAGGTCGGTGAGGGATGTCTCGGCCAGCTCAAACTCCACCTCGAGATCCGACGCCAGACGCATCAACTGGCGATTGAGAAAGACCTGGTCGCGATGGAGATCGAGGTTCTCTCGCAGCTTCGGTGTCAGCTCTTCCAGGCTCTCGTAGACCCCTTCGAGGTCCGCATACGTCGAGATCAGCCGGGATGCGGTCTTCTCACCGACTCCAGGCACGCCCGGCAGGTTGTCAGACGTGTCCCCGCGTAGGGCGGCGTAGTCGGTGTATTGCTCGGGCAGGATCCCATATCTCTCGCTCACCCACGCCGAGTCGGCGAGCACGATGTCGGAAATTCCCCGTCTGGTGTACAAGACCTTCGTGTGGTCAGAGATCAGCTGGAAAGCATCACGGTCACCGGTGACGATGAGCACATCCCAGCCCTCCTTGGCGGCGCGGGTATTGACGGACGCAATGAGATCGTCGGCTTCGTATCCGGGGAGTTCGAGCTGGGTGACCTGAAGCGACTCCAACACTTCTTTGATGAGAGGCAGCTGGGTACGAAAGGCATCCGGCGCCGACTCCCGCTGGGCTTTGTAGTCGGGAAAGGCCTCGGTTCGGAAGGTCGTTCGCCCGCTGTCCCAGGCCACGACGACTGACTGAGGATGGTGGTCTCCCAGCATCTTGATCAGCATGGACGTGAAGCCGTACGCCGAGTTGGTGAGCTGCCCGGACTGTGTCTGCAGGTCCTGCGGCAGGGCAAAGAATGCGCGGTAGGCGAGGCTATGGCCGTCGAGGAGCGCAAGGACGGGCATCCTCGCGCATCATAGGTGTCCCAGCTTCTCGAGCAGATCCGCTCGCTTCTTCTCCAGTGAGAGGCGCTGTTGGCGCAGCGTTTCCAGCTCCCGTTCGAAGCGGTCTACCAGGGCCGCCGTGTCCCGCGCCTCGGCCCGATCCTCGACGTTTTCGGACACCAGCGCGTCCCGGGCGGCGTCGTCGTGGAGGTGTCGATGGACAGCCAGCTCCTCGGCGACTATCCGCTCTTCGTCGGTCAGCTGCGCCAGCCGATCTGAAATCGCGAAGATCTTGCGCGTAAGCCGCGCCGATCCTCTCATCGTGCCGGAGGTGGGATTCGAACCCACATGGACCGCTAGGTCCAATCGGTTTTGAGCCGATCGAGTATTCCGTTCCTCCACTCCGGCCACGTAAACCGTAGAGGCTGCGAAGGGAGCCTCACAGGCCCAGCTCGTCGATAACGCGGGCAACGTGGCCCTTGGCTCGTACATTCCGCCACGCACGCTCCACGGTGCCGTCCGGGCCGACTTCGAACGTAGAGCGAATCAACCCCTTATACACCTTCCCGTAACCCTTCTTGTCCCCCCACGCGCCCAGGGCCGCGGCCAGTTCGTGATCCTCATCGGACAGCAGGTCGAAGTTGAGGTGTTCCTTGTCTCGAAACCGAGCATTGCGCTCCGGAGGGTCGGGGCTCACCCCGAACACCGAGTAGCCGGCTTCCTGCAGCAAGGCGTAGTTGTCTCGGAAGTCGCAGGACTCGGTCGTGCAGCCCGGAGTCATGGCCCGCGGATAGAAGAACAGGATGGCCGAGGTTCCCTTGAGATCGTCGGACGAGACCGGTTTGCCCTCGTGATTGTTCAGCTCGAAATGAGGGAGGGCTTCTCCGGCTTCGACGACCATTCGGTAGCTCCTTGCCTCATTGACACCACGAACAGTGCCGCCAGAGCATAGGTGGGCACAAAGGACAGGAGAACCGTTGCAAGCTCGGAGGGAACCACAACCGGTCCCCAGAACGCCAGGGCTCCGACCAGCGCGGCAAAGCCGAGCCGGTTCCGTGAGCTTCTCAGATCCGCCCGGCTGCCGAGAATCACGAGGGCGGGAAAGGTGAGCACCATGTAGTTGTGCCAGGCCAGCGGCGACAGCAGTAGAGCCAGGGCGATGCCCGCGCTCCAGATCCGGTCTGGCTGCCCGGGACGACGCACAAACCAGGCGAGACCCGCGGCCCCGACTGCGATCGTGAGAATCCATCCGAACCAGTTGCCGACGAGGGCAGTGCCAAAGGACAGCACCGAGTAGTTGCCAAGTGCCCCGTACCAGCGCTCAGACCGCGGAACAACGTCTGTGACGTATCGCCAGCTCTCCTCAAGGCCGACGACCGCCACCCCCAAAGTGAGGATCAACGCGACCGCGGCGATGCCGCCGGCTACAGCCCGACTTCGGCGGGCCGCAGCCAGACCCACCAGCCACATCCCGGGGAACAGCTTCAACGCGGTGGCGGCACCCCACCAGATGCCACCTTTCGTCTCTGATCCTTCGCGTAGCGACCGCCACCCCAAGTAGCCGGCGAGGAGGATGAGGGACTCCATATGACCGCTCATGATCAGGAACCGGAAGTTGGTGGAGACGAGGGCCAGGGACATCGCAATCACGGCCCAATGGGTCGCCAGTCCGGACTCCCTGGCCACGCGATAGGTGACCAAGGGAACGAGCAAGGTCGAGATGGCTGCCAGCGTCAGCCACGCGGCCTCATAAGGGAGCAGCGACAGAGGGGCGAGCAACACGACGGTAGGTGGAGGGTCGGCCGGATAGGCGGCGCTCGAGGTACCGAACCGCTCGATCACCTCCGAGTGGACCTCGTCGTATAGCGGCTCGCCGAAGCGCAGCCGCTCACCGGCGATGTAGTAGTTCGGGAAGTCGGGCTGACCCCGCAAGCTGTGCGGAACCTCACTCAGGGCGAAGTACGCAAAGAGAGCAATGGCCAGCGCGAGCAGGATGCTCGCCGCCACGCTCGGTCTCAAAGTAGTCATCCGTTCTGCCAGGTTCCCACAAGGAGCGACATCGGCGGCGGAAGGTAGGGCCTTGAAAGATCAGCCGGCCGGCAGGCTGACGCTCACCGCCGTTCCCTCACCTAGTTCGGACGCCACCGCCACCGTCCCTCCCATGGCCTCCGCCAAGCGCCGAACAATCGAAAGGCCCAAGCCGGATCCCTCCGGCCGGATGCGGCGGTAGCGCCGTGCGACATAGAACTTCTCGAACGCGTGCGGTAGGTCAGCGGCATCGATGCCGGGGCCTGAGTCTCGAACCACCATCTCCAGCCGGCCGTTGGATCTCCGCGCATCGAGCCGCACCCATCCGGCTTCCGGCGTGTAGCGCAGCGCGTTCTCGAGCAGATTGCCGGCAATCTGACCCAGCCGGTCCGGGTCGACGGTCACGAGGCCGGTCGGCTCGATGTTCACATCGAGCCTCACTCTCGCCGTATCCGCCCGGGGGCGGAACCCGTCGGTCACCTCGGCGAGGTGCGCGGCTGCGTCAACCGGTTCCAGCTCCAGCGTGAACTCGTGTGCTTCCAACCGCGCTAGCAGCATCAGATCCTCCACCAGACGCCGGAGGCGGGCGGTCTCGGACGAAAGCACGGTGCCTATGCGACGAAGCTCTCCTGCATCGGAAGGAGGATCCTCCAGAACCTCGGCATATCCACCGATGGTGGTCAACGGGGTCCGAAGGTCGTGCCCGACGCTCATGAGGAACTCCTGCTCGCGAGCTCGGCTCTCCGCCATTCGGTCGGCCATCTCGTTGAAGCTTCGCGATAGGTCAGACACCTCATCGCTACCGCCCTCCGGCGCGCGAACGTCGGTCTCGCCCTCAGCGAGTCTTCCGGCCGCCTCGGAAACGCGGTCGAGTCGCCGGACCAGCCACCGCGACAGCAACCGGGCAAGCATGGCCGCCAGGAAGACGGCTGCGAGCAGCGTGAGCAGCAACGGCCTGACTATTGGGCCCCAGTCCACGACCGGCGTCTCGCGGGCCAGGATCAGCAGAACGGTCGAGTCGAGCACTCGCCCTTGGAAAGGCGTGAAGGGGTGTATAAGGGCTTGGCCGTTCTCGAGGCTCACCCACTGGCCTTTGCCTGCGTGGAGTAGGGCGGCGTCGAGATCGAGCTCGGGCGGCGTGTCCGCAAACGGGGTGAGTCTCCCGTCGGGATGGAGCAACACAAGATCGACCCGGGTTCCGCCCGCCAGCTCCCGAGCGGCCTCGAGCAGGCTGCGCAAGAACAGCGCGAACGAAGTCCGAGTCTCCGCCAACCGATCGTCGGCTCCTCCGGAAGCAAACAGCTCTTCGAGCCGGTCGAGGGCCACGCCTTCAGCCCTGGCGAGCTGGAACTGCTGATTGACCATCAGCTCGATGACCTGTGCCTGCCGCGCCATCTCCTCCCGGGTCGCCTGCACCGTCAGCGTCTCGATCAGGAGAATCAGGCCCGCACCCACTACGAACAGCACGAAGCCGGCCACCGCAGTCGTCCCCCAGAAGAACCGGCGCCGCACCGTCAGTCTCCCAACCGGTAGCCGACGCCCCAGACGGTCTCTATGGGAATGCCCTCGATCTTGCGGCGCAGCTGTCGGATGTGGACGTCGACGGTTCTGGTCTCCCCGAAGTAGTCGTACCCCCAGACGCCCTCGAGTATCTGTGCTCGGGAGAGAACCAGGCCTCGGTTGTGGGCCAGATACCAGAGCAGGTCGAACTCCTTCGCCGTGGGTCGGACTACTCCGCCTTCTGCGGTGCGCACCTCACGCCTCCCGCTGTCGATCTCGAAGGAGGCCACTTCGATCACGGCCGGCTGGACCTTCGGCTCCTCGGCTCGTCGGAGAACGGCCTTGACCCGAGCCAGGAGCTCTCGCGGCGAGAACGGCTTGGTGACGTAGTCGTCGGCACCCATTTCCAAGCCGACGACCTTGTCTATCTCGGTGTCACGCGCCGTGAGCATGATGACCGGCACATCTGTCGACGAGCGAATCTCCCGGCAGACATCGACTCCATCCAGCCCGGGAAGATTCAGGTCGAGAAGCACAACGCTGGGATTCCGCTCTGAGATCCGGGACAGACCATCCTCACCCGACATCGAATGCAGAAAGTGGTAGCCCTCGCGTTCGAAGAAACCGCGCAGCATCTCCGCGATGCTCTCTTCATCTTCGATGAGTAGGACGGTCCCGCGGCTTGTCACCAACCACCTCCTCCCCTTTTCGGTCGGCCGTTCCTGCTGTGGACTTGACCATGATCGGCCGGCGGGTTCCTGGGTTTATGAAGAGGTCATCAAGAGAGTGTGAAGTCGTCGAGGGGGAGCTCGCGGGCTGTGCCTGATGCCTCGCCCGACTCCCAGCGGACCGATACTGCATCGCCGGCGCCCACCTTGCGGTGCAGAAGCGCGAGCCCTACAGGTGCTCGCAGCGTGAGAGACTCCGCCACCGACGTGAGGGATCCGACGGTTTCGGCTCCCATGAGCACCTCGGCGCCTTGCGGCGGAACCACGTTCTCATGGAGCGCCACCCCACGTAGATGCCGGTTGACGTGACCCCGTGACTCGATCCGGGCTACGAGCTCATGGCCGAGATAGCAGCCCTTCTCGAGCGAGATCGCTTCCGCGACCAAATCGGCCTCCTGGGGAATGGTCCGCTCGTCCACATCCCGGCCCATGACCGGCTCCCCCGCTTCTATCCGAACGGCGGTAACCGCCAATTGGCCTACTGGGCGGGCGCCTCCGCTCTCCAGTCGTGTGCTGCCGACTCCCGCCACCGCGTATCGGGGCAGCGGTCCCAACGGAAGAAGGGCAACCACCGCTTCGTCTTTCTCGACCCATCCGGCCGGAACCGGTAGCCCAGCCTGCTCGAGCACCCGGGGAGCCTCGGGCCCCCATATCTCGGTAATCGGTCGCTCATCTCGGCGAAGCTCCACCTCGACTCTGATTCGAAGACGTTCCAGATCCGAGACGACCACATCGGAGCTGCCCACATCACAGAACATCCCAACCTGTCCTGCGCCCCTCAGCACCCAGAGCAGAGCTCTCAGCTTGCCGCGGGGCGACAGGAGCAGTGATCGGGCGACCCCTCCGTCGTCTAGGGATGCCACCTCCTGAGAGAGGATGTCTTGCAAGAACGGCACCGCGTCGGGTCCCGACCCCCATACCAGCTCGTGCTGGCCCGTTACCAAACCTGCGTGACGGCGAAGAGCCAGGTATTCGCCGGTCACATCGCCGTAGGTGTCCGTCAGTGCCATGCCTCAGATGTTCGCCAACCGCTCCAGGAAGGTCCCGTTGAGAACACCCTGTAGCCAAGAGGAGATATAGAACAGCTGGTCCGTGATCATGAGGAATCCGAACCCCATCAGCAGCGCCCCCGACGCGATCTCGATCGTGCGGAGGTGCCCCCGCAGGAACTTCATCGCGTCGAAGGCTTTCGAGGTTCCGAGTCCCGCCAGAATGAACGGTACGCCGAGGCCGAGTGAGTATGCGAGCAGAAGCACCATTCCCCGCAGGACGGTGTCCTCAGTGGCGGCCAAGGTCAGGATCGGCCCCAGCACGAGGCCGATGCACGGGGTCCAGGCAAATCCGAAAGCCAGCCCCATCACGGGTGCCGCCCAAACACCAAAGCGTGACGGTCGAACGTCCCATTGGCGATCCCGGAGCAGACGGTTGAGCCCCTTGATTGCCCCCGTGGCGTAGAGGACGAGTACGAGCCCGAACACAACGACCAACCAGCCTGCTACACGCTGACTGGCCCGCTGGTTGTGGACCAGAAAGTCGCCCACTGTCGTGGCGACCGCGCCCAGCGCCACGAAAACGATGGTGAAACCGGCCACGAACAGCGCCGTTACCTTCAGCATGTGCGCCGACGGCTGCTGGCCCTCTTCGAGCTCGGCCACCGAGTATCCGGACATCAGGCTCAGGTACCCCGGCAACAGCGGGAGCACGCAGGGTGAAACGAAAGAGATCGCCCCGAACACAAAGGCGGTCAGGAGGCCGACTTCCACCATGAGGACAACGGAACTATGGGCGTCATGTGTTCCCTAGGGAAGCAGGTCGCTCAACCTGCGCAGGTAACCTCGGCCAGGTGATCTGCGCTCGGTGTTCATGCGACCGGGACATCGTCGCTTGAATGCGCGCCGTCCAGCCCCTCCTGCCCGCCCGGCCGTTTACCCGGCAGCAGCTACGGCTCGTGGGCCTGCTGTGGATGACCGGAATCCTGATCGGCTTTGCCATCGCGCACGCCGTCAACACTCTTCCTTTCTCCCGACTTACATATGTTCTCACCGAAGGTCAGATGGGGTTCGTGCTCGGAGCCGCACGGCTCGGTGCTCTGGGAGCCCTGGCCTTCTCCGCGTATGGCGATCGTCGCGGAAGACGAGGCCCCTTTCTGGCCGCGCTCGTAGTTCTGTTTGTGGCCACGGGAGCAACTGCCCTGGCCCAAAACCCCCTTCAGTTCTCCATCTTTCAGGCGGCTGCCCGGATGGGCGCTACCGCGGCGGCCGTGCTGGCGACCGTTCTCCTGGCGGAGGGTCTCGACCCCGCCAACCGGGCATACGGCATCAGCCTCTTCGCGGCAGGCGGCAGCTTCGGGGCAGGACTTGCTTTGCTGTCACTTCCTGTTTCCGATCTTGGTCCCGAAACCTGGCGAGCACTGTTCGCACTGGGCGCGCTCGGGATAATCATCGTTCCGTTTCTCGCCCCGAGAATCAACGAGAGCCCGGTCTTTCGTAGGCCTACCACCGGAGTCTCGATCTTCACGGCCATGAGATACCTGATGTTCTGGCTGCTGGGAGCAATTCTCTTCCTCGCGGCTGCCTTCACCGCCGTCGTGGCGGCCTTCGCCACGGAAAGGCTCATCTCTGACCTGGGATTCAGTGCCGGCCTGGCCGCCGCGATCCTGCTGATCGGTGGAACGATGGGTGGGATCGGCTTCCTGGTGGGTGGAAGGCTCGCCGATGCGTGGGGGCGCCGGCCGGCTGCTTCATTCGCATTGACGCTGGCGCTGATCGGCGGTCTCGGTATCTACCACCTCACGCATCCGGTGTTGTTGATTCTCACCGCCGCGGTCGGTGCGTATGGCACCTTCTCGGCCGCCGCGCCCCTGGGGGCACAGCGCACCGAGCTGTTTCCGACGGACGTGCGATCCAATGCCGGGGTTTGGCTCAACAACCTGGCGGTGGCGGGAGCAGCAACGGGTCTGGCCCTAGGACCGTTGACCATCGACCAGTTCGGCCTAGGTGCCACGGTGACTTTGCTGGGGGTCGGAATGCTCGTCGCCGCGCTGTCGGTGATCCTGCTTCCCGAAACCAAGGGGAGCCGCATCGATGTCACGCCGGCGGCGTCCTGACCAGAGGACGGTAGCGGGCCCCGACAAGTACGAGGCGGGCGATCATCATCCCGGCAATAGCGAGCCACACCCCCTCGACACCCCATCCGACAACAGGGACGAGCAGCAGCAAACCGGCTGACAGCACGGAGGCCGCCACGGTGGTTACGGCGAGGAACCGGAACCTTCCAGCCCCGATGAACACTCCGTCCCAGACGAAGACGAGGCCGGAGATCGGCTGGAGAATGGCCACGAACCCCAACAGCACGGCTGCGACTTCGGCGGTGGCGGGTGCAGTGGTAAACCAGCCGGCCACAGGAACGCGGCCGAGCCAAACGGCACCGCCCAGGACGAGACCGGCGATCAGCCCCAGCTGGGTGAGTCTTCTTGCGACCAGCCGAACCTCACGCGTATCGGCTCCGCCGACTGCAGCACCCACGAGAGCCTGAGCGGAGATGGCAAGGGCATCCACCGACAGCGCGAGAAACAGCCACAGCTGGCTCGCGATCTGGTGGGCGGCCAGCTCGACCGTTCCCACTCTGGCCGCCACGGCGGTTGCGAGGGTGTATACGCCGAGAAGGGCGGCAGTCCGCACGATGAGCTGTCCCCCGGCCCGCAGGAATCGAGGAAGCGACCCAAGGTCAGGCCATCTGATCGATATGTGCAGTTCTTCCCTGCGCCTCCGCAAGATGAGATCCAGGAACCAGAGGGCACCTACCCACTGTGCAATCACAGTGGCCGCGGCCGCGCCCTCCAGTCCCCACCCGAGGACAAAGATGAGCAGTGGGTCCAGCACGAGATTCAGGACGTTGAGTCCGAGTGTCACTCGGAGTGGGGTGGTCGTGTCCTGATAGCCGCGAAAAGCACCATGGGCGGCTGTGATGAGGAGCACGGCAGGCAGGGCGAACGCTCGAAGGCGAAGATATGCCAGGGCAGGATCCGTCACCTCCCCCGCTCCCATGACCCGCACGAGAGGAGCGGCCGCGACCTGAACAGCGACGAAGAGCGCTATTCCCAGAAGACCCGCGACTCCGAGCGCCTGGATCACGACTTCGGAAGCTCGACGCCTGTCGCCTGCTCCGGTCGCCTGAGCGACTAAGGGTGTGGTCCCGTAGGCCAGGAAATTGAACAGGAAGAAAGCTACGCCAAAGATCGCGACGGCAATCGCCAGTGCAGCCAGCTCCTCAGTCCCGAGCCTGCCGACGAACGCGGTATCGATCAAAGAGACGAGCGGATCCACTGCCAATGTGGCTAGGGCCGGTACGGCGAGGCGCAGGATCGCCCGATCACGCCCCAGGCCTTCCCTCATGGGGTCAAGTTCTTGTCCGGGTAGGGACAGAGGTCCGAGACAAAGCAGTCCCAACATCGGGGACGACGGGCGTCACAGGTGTCGCGTCCGTGCTGGATCAGGCGCATGGTCAGCTTGTTCCACGAGCGCTTGGGGATCAGCCCTCGGAGATCCTGCTCGATTCGATCAGGGTCTGTCTCCTTCGTAAGCTCCCAGCGCTGGACAACCCTTCTCACGTGCGTGTCTACGGCAATGGCCGCCCGACCGAAAGCCTCTGCCAGCACGACATTGGCGGTCTTGCGTCCGACTCCGGGCAGTGAGACCAGGTCGTCGGTCTCGTCGGGCACCTGGCCGCCGAACCGATCCATGATTGCTGCGGACAGGCCGACTATCGACCGGGTCTTCTGCCGGTAGAAGCCCGTCGAGTAGATGATGCGCTCGACGTCATCCTCGCTGGCCGACGCCAGGTCGGATGGAGACGGATAGCGAGCAAACAGCTCGGGAAGCACCCGATTCACGTTCTCGTCGGTCGTCTGGGCAGAGATGACCGTGGCGACTAGCAGCTGCCATGAGTCACGGTGCTCGAGAACGGTGGAGATCTCGGGATAGGCGTTCTCCAACCGGTTCACGAAGCGCCGGGCTCGTCCTCGCGCGGCCGCGCTCGGAATCGATCCGTCTGCGCGCCGCTCGCCTCGACCCATGGCGGTACCGTATCGGAGGGAGGAGCTCTGAGGTCAAACATTGAGGAGCTGGTAGACCGGCTCCGGTCGCACTACGACGACGCCTGCTTTGCATGCGGACGCGCCAATCCCGTAGGACTCCATCTCGACCAGTTCCGGATGTCCGACGGAGACATCGTGGCGTCCTTCGAACCACGGGCGCACTATCGGGGCACGCCGGAGACGCTCCACGGCGGCATCGCCGCCACTGCCCTCGACGAGATGCTGGTTTGGGCCGGCATTTTGACCGAGAGGGTCATGAGCGTCACAGCCACGCTCGACCTGAAGTTTCGGAGTCCCTTAAGCGTCTCAGAACGGTTGGACGTCCGCAGCCGAATCGAAGAACGGCGCGGGCGTCGCCTGGTGGCCTCGGGCGAGATCATTGCCCAGGGCGCTACGACTGCGGAAGCAACCGGTTTGCTACTAGTGACCGAGGAGATCGACGAGCTGTTCGATTAGCGCCGCGCCACTACCGCCTGCGATCCCGGCTCAACTGGCCGATTCGCTCCTTGCGCTCAGCACGGCGGGCGGCAGCCATCGCGATTCTGAGCAAGGCGAGCACGGCAAACAGCAGGAGCACGAGGATCACGGCCAGCTCCGGCGCGGCCGTGTACGCGGTGCGACAGCCGTCGAGTCCCCGTGGGCAGAGGCCGTAGCCATCGCTCCCCGAGGCGAGGTCTAAAAGGACGAGCATTGGAACCGCGGCCAGCGCCACCGCGCCAATAATCAACAGGGCGACTACCGCTCGCACCCACTTCACGCTCACACAACGTGAGGTTACCGGGGGTCCGTTCCCCGCTCGGTACAATCGATCGCTGTGGCGGAGTACTACCAGGAGCCGTTCACCGACGAGGAACGGAGCCTGCTGTCCCGGTTCTTCACCAACGTCGACGGTCCGGTATTCGCGCTCGTCAACCTGCCCGAGGTCGTCAAGGGTGCCCTCTTCGCGAGGTACTCACGCTCTCACAAGTCGGCGCGGAGGCTGTTCCTCGACGAGTTCCTTGCCGAGCCCGAGGTCGGAATACAGGCGCTGGCTTCCAGGCTGTCCGAACATGATCCTCTCGTCTCGCTTAAGCGTGCCGAGCAGCTCTACGACCGGGTCTTCTTCGAGTACGGCGATGACTCGGTTGCCCAGATGGGAGGCGCCCACCTGGCATGCGAGCAGGCGTCGAACATCCTCTCCAAAGTGCTGGAGTGGGGCCGGCTCGCCGGCTACCTCGAGCAGAGCACCCGCTATGTCGCCTACGACGACCTCCTGGGCGGTCGCTACCGCTACTTCAACCCCGCGGAGATCGCCGAGTCGGAACTCCGAGGGGACTACTCCGCCTACATGGAGTACCTCTTCGCCCTCTACTCCGAGCTGCTGGCTTCTTTGATTGCGGACCTCTCCGAGGAGTTCCCGCGGCACGATGACGATCCCAAATGGGTGTGGCGGGCCTCGATCCGCGCCAAGGCTTGCGACGTTCTTAGAGGCCTGCTTCCCGCTTCGACGCTAGCCAACGTCGGCATCTATGCCACCGGACAGGCCTACGAGATGGCACTTGTCCGCATGAGGGCCCATCCCCTGCGCGAAGTGACGGAATACTCGGATCTCATGCTCACCGAGCTCCGCAAGGTGATCCCTTCGTTTCTGCGGCGTGTCGATCTCCCCGACCGCGGGGACCGGTGGAGCGGCTATCTGGCTGACGTGGAGAGCCGTCTCGCCGCGACAGTCGACGAGCTCGTGTCCGACGAGCCGAAGCCCAGACCTGCAGTGACACTTGTCGACTTCGACCCCGAAGCTGAGATCAAGCTGGTGGCGGCTGCGTTGTACGCCCGGACGGAGCTTCCCGACGACCAGCTCTTGGAATTGGCCCGCCAGCTCAGTCGCGAAGAGCAGGTCCAGGTGCTGGCTGCGTTCGTCGGAGACCGCGCCAATCGGCGACACAAGCCCGGACGTGCCATGGAACGCAGTTTCTACCGATTCGACGTGCTGTGCGACTACGGCGCCTTTCGCGACCTGCAACGGCATCGAATGATGACGATCGAATGGCAACGACTAGGCACCCGGCTCGGCTACGACACCCCAGCCGAGATCGAGCGACGAGGACTCGCAGGCCGGTGGCACGAGGCGATGGAACGTGGGGGCGAGCTCTACGAACGGACCCGGTCAGCGCTGGGACCCGACGTAGCTTCCTACGTCGTGCCGCTGGCCTACAACATTCGATTCGTGATGGAGCTGAACGCCAGACAGGCCTTCCACCTGATCGAGCTGAGATCCCAACCTGCGGGCCACCCCGCTTACCGGAAGATCTGCCACGACATGCATCGGCTCATCCGGGGCGAGGCAGGGCACCAGCTCATCGCGGAAGCCATGAGCTACGTCGATTACTCGGCTCCAGAGCTCGAACGGCTGGAGGGCGAAAGGAAAGCTGAGACCAAGCGAGCGTCCATTTAGCTGTCAGCTATCCACTCAGCGGGATGCGCAGAACCAGGTCTCCGTCCTCGACCACCCACCGAGCGCTAGCTACTAGCGAAAAGTCGACGTGATCGACCTCGGCTTGCTCGATGAACTTCCGACGCTCGGCTCCTGCGACCGGCGGTAGCGGCCGGTCGCGCACGGCCTCCGCTCTCGCCCGATAGCGCTCGATCATCGCATCGACGTCGAAGGATGCCATTACCGGAGGATATCGTTTGGACCTCCGGTACGCTGCCCCGGTGTTCGACCGCAAGCTCCTCCTCGTCACCGGCAAAGGAGGGGTAGGCAGGTCGGCCGTGTCTGCGGCTCTGGCCCAGACCGCGGTCCGAGCCGGCCTCCGGGTTCTCGCCCTCGGCATGATGGACGACGTGGGCATCGCCTACCACCTCGGCTCCCAGCAGCTCACTTATGAGGCCCGGGAGCTCAGGCCGGGACTTCATGGCCTTCGCGTCGACCTCGCGTCGGCGCTCGACGAGTACCTCGGGCTTCAGCTGCATGTGCCCCGAGTAACCAGGTTCGGTCCACTGAGACGCTCCTTCGAGGTGCTGGCCGCGACCACACCCGGGGTTCGAGAGATCATCGCGATCGGAAAGCCTGTGTTCGAAGTCTCGAGTGGCAATTGGGATCTTGTCATCGCGGACTCGCCGCCGACCGGCCAGATCGCTTCTTATCTGGCGGCACCGAATGCGGTGGGAAGTCTGGTTCCAGAGGGCCGAGTGCGTGATCAGGCCCGCTGGATATCCGAAGTCCTCCTTAGGGAGGCCGGCCTGGTAATGGTCGCGGTACCGGAGGAGCTCCCGGTCCGAGAGTCCCTGGAAGCGCTCCACCAGATACGCGAGCAGAACCTCATCGATGTCGTCTCCGTGGCTGCCAACAGAGTCCTCGAGCCGCTCGGAATTCCGGGCGAGACGCGAGACCAACTACCCGACGGACCACACCGGGACGCCGCAGAGCTGCACGCCTCCCTGTATGAGACGCAGCAGCGGTGGCTGGCAGAGTTGGAGCCGGACCGAACCCTCCCCTACCTCTTTGGGCTCCTCACGCCCGCCGAGGTGGCGGCTCGCCTATCGGATGCGTGGGAGGAAACCTGAAGCCTCGAAACGTTGTGATCACCGGCGCGGGAGGGGTGGGCAAGACCACCCTCTCGGCCGCCATCGGCATCGCGGCGGCCCGTCGCGGGCTGCCGACCCTCGTGGTCACTGTCGATCCGGCCAAGCGGCTCGCCGACGCCCTCGGCTTGGACCAGCTCGGACACGATCCCACCCCTAATCCCCGCGAGCCCAACCTCTGGGCCGCGATGCTGGACGCCACGGCGTCGTGGGAGCGGATAGTCGAGCGGCATGCACCCCCCGACGTGGCGGAGCGTCTCACAGAGAACGAGTTCTTTCGGGCCATCGCGGACCGCTTTCCCGCCTCCCAGTCCTACGCCGCCGCCGAGGAGATGGCCAACTACCTGGAAGCGAACGTTTGGGAGGTGGTCGTCACCGATACTCCGCCGGCCAGGGGAGGAATCGAATTCTTCACGGCTCCCTCCGATATCCGGGACCTGATCGGGGGAAGGCTTCTACGCTGGCTGACGGGCGCTCGGATACCCGGACGAAAGACCTTCTACGTGCTGGCTGGACGCCCCGTGCTGCGAGTCGCCGACGCGGTGCTCGGCACGGACCTGCTGGCCCGGATCGCAGAGTTCCTCCTCGATCTACGCACCACTTATGACGGACTGACGAGACGAGCCCGGGAGATCGAGCGCTACTTCCAGACGGCCTCGATCGCCGTCGTAACCACTGCCGATCCGGGCCCCGTGCGAGAAGCCGCCCGCTTCTTTCGGGAGCTTCCCGAGGTAGCTGCCCGGCCGTCGGCGGTTGTGTTCAACCGTACGCTTCCGTTCGAATGGCAGGAGCCGTCCGTTCACCGTCCCCCGTCCGCGGGTGCCACGGCAGCTCGCCTGGCGGAAAATCTGGCTCGATGGGGAGGAGAGAGCCACCGGCAGGCCGAGACGCGCCAGGAGTTTGGCGCCCGTTATCGCACTGAGGTCGTCGAGGTTCCGTGGATGTCGCGGCCCCCCGAGACGAGCGACGATCTGGTGGAGCTGGCGACCAAGGAGCTACTGGAAGCCTTACGGCTTCAATAGCTGCGCTTCAGAGCACCGCCTTCGAGCCCAACAGCTCGCGGAGCTCGGCGTACAGCGCGCTCCGCGCCTCCACGCGATGCTCGTCTGACAGCTTGAGCACTTTGTGACCGTCGCTCGAAGTCATGTGCACATAGACCGGCGATGGTCCCGGGTGGTTAGTGAGAACTGCCTTCAGCCGCTCGATCAGCGAAGGGGACATGAGCCGCGAGGGGATCTCGAGCTTGACGGAAGTCTCGTCCGTCAGCTCTGGCTCGCTGATCCGCGACGCGACGAACTTGAGATCGTCGCCCCGGTGATCCAGCCTTCCCTCGACCAACAACACCGCATCCGAAGCAACGAGGCCCGAAAACTGTCCCGCCACCCGGGGAAAGGCCACCACCTCGATGGAGGCTTCGAGGTCCTCGAGCTGGAAGAAGAGCATCGGCTCGCCGTTCCGCGTGAACCGACGGGTGATAGGCCCTACCAGGCCACCGATAGTGGCGGCCGAGCCGTCGGGTAGCTCCCAGAGAGCAGAGATCGAGGCGGTGGTGGCGGCCTCCAATAGATGCCGTACCCCGAGAAGAGGATGGTCGGACACGTACAAGCCGAGCATCTCCTTCTCGAAAGCCAGCTGTGTCTTACGCGGCCACTCCTCGGTTGGAATCGGCGCCTGGTAGGGGTCGATCCCGTCATCGGACGAGCCAAACAGGCTGTACTGACCCATATCCTCGTTCCTCCGCCTGGTAACAGTCGCGTCGAGTGAGGCTTCGAAGGAGAGCATCAAACCTCTTCTGCTTACTCGCAGGCTGTCGAAGGTCCCGGCCTTGATCAGCGACTCCAACGTCCGCTTGTTCAGAACCGATAGGTCCACCCGATCTTCAAAGTCCTGGAACGAGGCGAATGGACCGCCCTCGGTCCGCGCCTCCAGTATCCGTGTGACAATGCTCTCGCCGACGTTCCGCACTGCCGACAGCCCGAAACGGATCGCCCCGTCGCTCACCGTGAAGTCCATCTCGGACGAGTTGACGTCGGGAACGAGAACCGCCAGGCCCATCGTCCTGCATTCGTTGAGGTAAAGAGCCATCCGGTCTTTGTCCCTCTTCGTTGAGGTCAGCAGCGCAGCCATGTAGGGAGCCGGGTAGTTGGCTTTCAAGTAAGCCGTCTGGTAGGCCACGAGGCCGTACGCCGCCGAATGGGATTTGTTGAATCCGTAGCCCGCGAAGTGAGCGATCTGATCGAATAGCTCGCGACCCAGTGACTCAGGATGGCCCTGGGCGATCCCTCCGGAGACGAACTTCTCCTTCTGTTTTGTCATCACTGCCGGGATCTTCTTGCCCATTGCTTTGCGGAGCGTGTCGGCCTCGGCCATCGAATAGCCGGCCATGATCTCGGCCACCTGCATGACCTGCTCCTGATAGACCATGATCCCGTAGGTCTCCGCCAGCACGGGCTCGAGCGCCGGATGCGGATAGTCGACCGCTTCCCTCGCCCATTTCCGGTCCGTGAACTTCGTGTGCATGCCGGCGCCCAGCGGACCGGGCCGGTAGAGGGCGTTGAGGGCAATGATCTCCTCGAGGCGATCGGGACGGAGGTTGCGCAGAAGCGCGCGCATGGCCGATCCCTCGAGTTGGAAGACGCCGATCGTCTCTCCTCGCTGCAGCATCTCGAAGGTCTTGGCATCGTCGAGCGGAACCGAGTCGATGTCGATTTCCTCGCCTTGGGATCTCCGGATCAGCTCGAGCGCCCGCTCGATCGTCGACAGGTTCCTGAGCCCGAGAAAGTCCATCTTGAGCAGGCCGAGCCGCTCAATCGCACCCATCTCGTACTGGGTGACGATCTCCGCCTCTTCTCCCTTCTGCTGGACAGGAACCAGCTCCGCGAGAGGCCGGGGGGAGATCACTACGGCCGCGGCATGGATCGAGTCCTGCCGGCGTAGTCCCTCGAGCCCGCGGGCCGTGTCGACTACGCGCTTTACTTCCTTGTCTGCCTCATACGAATCCCGGAGGGGTGCGGCGTTGGCGTAGAAGTCTCGGACCATCGGATCCGCCTCCGATGACGGCTCGGTCAGGCTTTGTGCAAGTGTCGCCTCTTTGCCCAGGATCGGCGGCGGCATCATCTTGGCGACGCGGTCCCCCAACCCGTACGGGAATCCGAGGACCCGCGCCGCGTCCCTCACGGCTTGACGACCCTTGATTGTCGAGAAGGTGATGATCTGAGCTACGTGGTCGGAGCCGTACTTAGAGGCGGCGTACCGAATGACATCGGATCGATACCGCTCATCGAAGTCCATATCGATGTCAGGCATCTGACGCCTTCCCGGGTTCAGAAACCGCTCGAAGATGAGACCCCAACGGAGCGGATCGAGATCCGTGATTCGCAAGCTGTAGGCGACGATCGAGCCGGCGGCGCTTCCCCGACCCGGTCCGATGCGGATCCCCCGCTCCCGGGCGTATCGAATCAGATCCCACACGATCAGGAAGTACGCGGGAAAGCCCATGTCGTCGATGATCTCGAGCTCGTGTCGGATCCGCTCGTCAACGTCCGGCGGGAGAGGATCTCCATACCGGGCGGCCGCTCCCTCATAGACGAGCTGACGGAGATAGGTCGACTCCGTCTCGGAGGCCGGGACGGGGAACTGGGGTAGATGGATCCCTCCGAATTCGAGTTCGACCGAGGCCCGGTCCGCGACATGAAGAGTGTTGTCGCAGGCGCCCGGGAACTCGTCGGCAGGGAACAGCGTGCGCATCTCCGCCGCCGTCTTCAGGTAGAAGGAGTCGCCTTCGAAACGAAGGCGCCCTCCGTCGTCGATGGTCGTCCCGGTCTGAATGCAGAGCAGCACGTCGTGCGCCTCGGCCTCGGTGCGGTACGTGTAGTGCGAGTCGTTCGTGGCCAGCAACGGAGCCCCGACCTTGTCTGAGATGGCCTTGAGGTCCGGCAGGATTCTCTCCTCGACCTCGAGGCCGTGGTTCTGAATCTCGATGAAGAACTGGTCGCGCCCGAAGATGTCCTGTAGCTGGCCTGCCGCCGCCAGAGCCGCGTCGAAGTCACGGACGAGGTTCTGGTTTCCCTCCTCCCGGGAGGCGTCGGGTGCCAGCCGCTGGGCGACCGGACCCCCGAGACATCCGGAGGTGGCGATGATCCCCTCGGAGTACTCCGAGAGCAGCTCGTTGTCCATCCGCGGCTTGTAGTAGTACCCCTCCTGGTAGGCGCGGCTGACCAACTGAACCAAGTTGCGATATCCGATGTCGTTCTCCGCCAGGAGAGTGAGGTGGTAGCGAATATTGTCGCCTCGGGTTGGCCGATCGAAGCGCGATCCGGGAGTGAGATAGGCCTCGACTCCGATAATCGGCCGGAGACCGGCCCGACGCGCCTCGACGTAGAAGTCGATCGCGCCGTAGAGGGACCCGTGGTCGCTTATGCCGAGGGCCGGTTGGTCGTCAGCCTTGGCAGCTTCTACTAGATCCGAGACACGTGCCGCCCCGTCCAGTAGAGAGAACTCGGTGTGTGTATGAAGATGGACGAAGCTAGAAGGATCCATGAATCACACGTTTGGGATTCTGACCTTAACAGCGTCCTCAATCTCAGGAGATGAGGACGAGTGCCAGTGCGATGCCTCCGACGGCAGCCGCCTCGAGGACTCGCACTGTGGTCGTCTGGGGCGATCGGGACCATAGAGCGGCGATGGCAAATCCGGCCGCTAGACCGCCCGCGTGCCCCTGCCATGAGATCGCCGGCACCGAGATCGACAGGAACACGTTGAGGCCCAGCAGCACTAAAAGGTTGCGGAACTGGGCGCTCCCGATCCTGGTATGCCGGGTGCGGTAGCTGGAGTAGAGCCAGGCTCCGAACAGGCCGAAGATGGCGCCGGAAGCGCCGACTACCGTCACTCGGGGGTCGGTGAGAAGGAACGCGGCAGCACCGCCGGCGACGGCCGAAGCCAAATACAACGAAACGAAAGAAGCCGATCCGATCTGAGTCTCCAGGGGTTTGCCGAAGATCCATAGCGCCCACATGTTGAACAGCAAATGGATCATTCCGCCGTGCAGGAAGCCGGCGGTGAAGATCCGCCACCACTCACCGGCGGCTACCGCCAGGTTGAATTGGCCGAACCGGGCGCGTAGGTCCAGGACGTCGAGATCGGGAATGAGCATCGGGGCCAGGAACACGAGGATCGAGATGGCCATGAGCACGATCGTGGCGGGAGCCGCCGCGCGTCGGAGCTGTCGTGTCGAGGCCTTTCGGGCCGCCTCCGCAGGAGCCGCGCACTCGGGGCATTTCTGGCCGACCGGCACGTCATTGGTGCACTCCATGCAGATCGGGCGATCGCAGTTGGAGCATCTCAGATACGTGGAACGGTCGGGATGCCGGTAGCAGACGGTGGAGGCGGGGTGGCTGACGCTCACCTTCCCAGGTTATACGGCGGGCGGTTTTGTCCAGTGCGGGAACCTGACCGGTGAGGGCGAGTGCAATCGTCGTCGGAGGCGGGTACGCGGGAGTGGAGGCCGCGCGCCGGATGTCGGACGCCGTCGACGTCACCTTGGTTTCGGACGACAACTATCTGCTGTTCACGCCCATGCTGGCCGAGGTAGCGGCGGGAGACCTCGACCCGCGACATATAACGAGCCCGATCCGCGAGATGAGTCCGCAGGCACGGCTCGCGCTCGGAACGGTCACCGGTATCGACACAGCTGCAAAGCGGGTCATGCTCTCGACCAAGGTCGGGCAGCGCGTGCAGGAGCTGGAGGCCGACGCGGTGGTCCTGGCCCTCGGATCGGTGTCCTCCGACCATGGTGTGGCAGGGGTGCGCGACCATGCCATTCCGTTCAAGACAATCTCCGACGCCCTGACCATTCGTAACCGGCTCGTGGCCCTGCTCGAGACCGCGGCTCAAACGGGCGAGGAGAGTCTCTTGTCAGTGGCGATCGTCGGGGCCGCCTATTCGGGCGCCGAGATAACCGCAGCCTTGGCAGATTTTCTCTCCCGGGCCAGGACTCGCTTCTACCCCACGGCACCCCCACCCCGGGTGAGTTTGATCGACGCCGTCGACCAGCCCTTGGCAGGTTTGCCGCGATCCGCACAGGAGGCCGCGAGGAGAAGTCTCGTGCGAAGTGGTGTCGAGCTCACTTTGGGTACGCCGGTGGCCTCGGTGGACGACCGGGGGGTGGTCCTTGCGGACGACACACGAGTGGCGGCCGCAACGGTCGTCTGGTCGGCCGGGGTCGAAGCTCACCCCCTTACCCGACAGCTAGGTCTGGCCACCGAGGGCCGGCGGCTCGTTGTCGATGATCGGCTGCGTGCGGACGACGGGATATTTGCGGCCGGCGACTCCGCCGCGGTTCCGGATGGTTACGGGGGTATTTGCGCCCCGACCGCCCAGAACGCGCTCAGGCAAGGGCGTTATCTGGGACGGAACTTGCCTGCGCTCATCGCGGGCAAGTCGGCACCGCCCTTTTCGTATCGGTCTAAGGGCCAGTTGGTGTCGCTTGGTCACCGACACGCGGTGGGCGTTGTCTTCGGCGTTCCGGTCACCGGCGTACCGGCCTGGTTCATGTGGCGGTCTTATTACTTGGCGCGACTCCCGACCTGGTCCAGAAAGGTGCGCGTGGCGTTCGACTGGACCCTGGATCTCATCTTTCCTCCCGACATCTCGGGGCTGCCCTCGAGCGGGCTCGGCCCTCACGTCTGAGCGTGGAGCTCCGCCAGCGAGCTCTCGAGCTCGTCGGGGAGAGGCGACGAAACATCGATCCACTCCTGGCTCTCGGGATGTCTGAAGACGATTGATCGAGAGTGAAGCCAGACGCGTCCCGGGTCTGGCTGCCGGGGCGGGCCGTAGACGGCATCGCCCACCAATGGATGCGAGATGGAGGCAAGGTGAACACGGATCTGGTGGGTGCGGCCGGTTTCCAAAGTCACGCTGAGACGGCTGACGGAAGGATTACTGAAGGCCTCCTCGACTCGGTAGTGCGTGCGGGCGGGCTTGCCGTGGGCGTCCACGGCCATGCGAGTCGGTCTTGTGGCATCTCGCCCAATCGGTGCGTCGATCGTCCCGGTTCGGGCCTCGAAGTGCCCGTGTGCGAGGGCGTCGTAGGTCCGGGTGATCTCCCTGGCTGCAAGATCGCGGCGCATTCTCTCCATTGCCAGTGGGGTCAGCGCGACGAGCAGCAAGCCTGATGTCTCGCGGTCCAACCGGTGGATGAGTCCCCACCGATCGGGGTCGCCGATGCCGAAGACCTGAGGCCATCGGTGGAGGATCCCTGACGCCAGAGTCCCGTGGCTTGTACCCGCTCCCGGGTGGCTGACGACACCGGATGGCTTGTCGACCACGGCGACATGGCTGTCCTCAAAGCGCACTTCGAACGGTACTGGCTCAGCCTCCAGCTGAATGCTTGGCTCAGGGAGCCGGATCTCGATTGCGTCCCCGGCCTGGGGCGCGTCGGTGGGTCGGCCGACCTTCCCCTTGACCGTCACGGCGCCCGCCAGCACTAAGGCCTTTGCCTCTGCACGACTAAGGCCGGAGAGCTGCGCCACGACCCGGTCCAACCGCTGCCCGTCAAGGTCCTTCGGAAGCTCCAGATTCAGGATTTCCGTAAAGCCCCCAGGATCAAGAGAACAGCTCCGATCGTAATGGCGGCATCGGCGACGTTGAACGTGGGAAAGTTCGGGAGCTGTATCCAGTCGACCACCGCCCCATCGAGCAGTCCATCACCCCGCGTGACCCGATCGGCCAAGTTGCCGATGGCCCCTCCGAGAATCAGACCCAGCCCCGTGACCTCGAGAACCCCGACGCTGTCCGCGCTGATGCGAAGAATCAGGACGACGGCCACGATCGCTGCGATGGCGATCAAAGACCCGCCTCCGCGGAAGAACCCGAAGGCTGCGCCGGTGTTCGTGTTCAGCTGCAGCGCGAGAACGCCTCGCACCAAAACCACGGGCCCATCGGCCAGTGCCGAAGAAGCCCACACCTTTGTGATCTGGTCGAGGGCGACAACGCCGGCCGCGATGAGAAGGGTTGCTCGCCGGGGGGTCAGCGTCGAGCGCACTCGACGTCGAGACTGGCATATGGGAGGGCGGTTAAGCGAGCGACCGGGATGGGGTTGCCACAATTCTCACAGATCCCATAAGTGCCGGCGTCTACCCGCTCCAGGGCGTGTTCGACCTTGCGGAGAAGATCCTCGGCGTTGGCGTCGATCGAGAGATCCTTCTCGAACTCGAACGCCATCGAGCCGCCCTCGGCTGTGTTGGGGTCGGGAGTGCGCTCCGCAGATGTTTCGGACAGTCTTGCTTCCTCGCGCTCCTGTTCGTGCTCCTCGAGGAGAGCGCTTAGTCGGTCGCGCTCGTCGGCCAGCCTGCGCCGAAAACGATCAACGGTGGAATCTGCGAGTTGTCGAGCCAAGTGGGGGATCCTGTCTACGAACCGGGCAAGATAGCAGCGGGGCCGCGGGAGTTGGGCTATCCGCTTCCGCGGAGCCCGCGGGGTACCGCGCTATCGTCGGCAGCTCGATGAAAACGCAGAAATCACACGGAACATTCCACCGACCCGAGCCCGATGTCGACTTTCCGGCGCTGGAGGACGAGGTCCTGCAGTTGTGGGATGAGATTTCGGCTTTCGAGGCTTCGATCAGCTCGCGCCCGGAAGAGAACGAGTACACGTTCTACGACGGCCCCCCCTTCGCCAGCGGTAGCCCTCACTACGGCCACATCCTCGCCGGGATTCTCAAGGACATCGTGCCTCGCTACTGGACGATGCGAGGACACCGAATAGAGCGGCAGTTCGGATGGGATACCCACGGCCTTCCCGTAGAGATCGAGGTGGAGCGCAGCTTGGGCGTTCACGGTCCTGCTCAGATCGAGGCCTTTGGCGTCGATCGGTTCAACGCCGCCTGCCGGGAGCTGGTGGAGGAGACAGCTACCGAGTGGGAGATCATCACCCGGAAGATTGGCCGGTGGGTCGACATGGAGAACGACTACAAGACCATGGACCTCTCGTTCATGGAGAGCGTCTGGTGGGTCTTCTCGGAGCTGTGGAAACGGGACCTCGTGTACCAAGACTTCAAAGTGGTCCCGTACTCGTGGGGTGCCACCACCGTTCTCTCTAACTGGGAGGCCAGCGAGGAGTACCGGGACGTGGATGACCCTTCGATCACCGTTCGCGCTCGCGTTTCAGAAGGCCTCGGCCCGGTCTCCGAGGGAGACTGGTTGTTGCTCTGGACCACCACGCCCTGGACCCTGCCGGGCAATCTCGCCATCGCCGTAGGGGAAGATATCTCTTACGTGGCGGTCGAAGACGGTGCCGGGCGGTCCTGGATCGCCGCCGAGCGGGCCGCCGAGTACTGGGACGAACCCGATATCACGGCCACCGCCGAGGGCCGCGACATGATCGGAAGCCGCTACGAGCCGCTGTTTCCTTACTTCTCATCTCTCGCCCGCCAGGGAGCCTTCCGGGTGATCACCTCCGCTGATGTCGTCACCTCAGAAGGCACCGGCCTCGTTCACATCGCACCCGCCCACGGGGAGGAGGACTTCGAAGCGGCCCAGGCCAACGACCTCGTGGCGATTGTCGACCCGACCGATGCCGAGGGTCGGTTCATCTCCGAGGCGACAGATGTTGCCGGCCTGAACATCAAGGACGCGGACCCGGTGCTCATCGACCTGCTCGCGGCGGGCGGCCATCTGGTGCGATCGGAGCGCATCCGCCATTCGTACCCGTTCTGTCCCCGAACTCACACCCCGCTGATGTACAAGCCGATCCTCACCTGGTTCGTGGACGTGGTGAGCCTGCGCAGCGAGATGGTCCGGCTCAACGCGGATATCCACTGGGTCCCTGCGTACGTTGGGAACAGGCGGTTTCGGAACTGGCTGCAGACCGCGCGTCCCTGGGCGGTCTCCCGGAACCGGTATTGGGGCACGACGATCCCGGTCTGGCTATGCGATTCGTGCGACGAGTCGGTCTGCGTTGGATCAGTAAAAGAGCTCGAGCAGCTCTCCGGAGAACACCCCGACGATCTTCACAAGCACGTCGTCGATCTGATCACCTTCGCTTGCCAGAAATGCGAAGGCGTAATGCGGCGCACTCCCGAGGTCCTCGACACCTGGTTCGACGCCGGCTCGATGCCATACGCGCAGATCCACTATCCGTTCGAGAACGCGGATCGCTTTGGTCGGCGCTTCCCCGCCGATTTCATCGCCGAGGGCCTCGACCAGACCCGCGGTTGGTTCTACACGCTGATGATTCTCTCGACCGCGCTGTTCTCCGAGAAGGCATTTCAGAACTGCGTCGTCAACGGCATCATCCTCGACGAAGAAGATAGGAAGCTGTCCAAGCGACTAAAGAACTACCCGGATCCGCGGCGCATTCTCGATACGCACGGAGCCGACGCCCTCCGCATATACCTGATGGGTTCTCCACTGCTCCGGGCCGAGTCGCTCAGATTCTCGGAGGAGGGGGTGCGAGGGGTCGTGCGCAACGTCCTTCTTCCACTCTGGAACGCCTACTCGTTCTTCGCTACCTACGCGGAAGCCGACGGCGTGACGGCGGCCGACCTGGGGAAGGCGCCGGAACCTTCCGAGCGGCCCGAGCTTGACCGATGGATCCTGTCTGTGCTCCAGAACCTGGTCAGTGAGGTCAACGAGCTGATGGAGGGCTACTACCTGTATGCAGTGGTGCCTCCACTGGTGCGGTTCATCGATGATCTGACGAACTGGTACATCCGGCGATCTCGGCGACGCTTCTGGCGCCCCCGTTCAGGAGACGATGTCGACAAGCTCGCCGCGTTCGCCACGCTCTACGAGGTGCTGGATACCTTCGCCCGCGTGCTGGCACCGGTGGCGCCGTTCATCAGCGAGTACGTGTATCAAAACCTGGTCGTCAAAGCGAGCGACGCTCGGGACGTTCGCCCAAGCGTGCACCATTGTGACTTTCCCGACCCTCACCCAGGGCAGATCGACATTGATCTCGAGAGAACGATGTCCCACGTTCGGAAGGTCGTCCGACTTGGCCACAGCCTGCGCAAGCAGGCCGAAATCAAGGTCCGGCAGCCGCTTCAAACGCTGACCATCGCGACTCGCGACCAATCCGTGACCGATGCGATGGAGAACCACCTAGAGCTGGTCTCGGACGAGCTCAATGTCAAGGAAATAAGGACCACCGCCGACGAGTCTGCCTTCGTGAGCTTTGCCGCCAAGGCCAACTTCAAAGCCCTGGGTCCGCGCCTCGGGCGCGACACCAAGGGTGTGGCAAGAGCAATCTCGGATCTGGACTCGGACGCGATCAGGTCGATCCTCGACGGTGGGAGCATCGACCTCGACGATCATGTGGTAACAACAGATGACATCGTCGTGACGAGGGTGGCCAAGGCCGGCCTCGTCGTCGCCGCCGAAGGATCGGTCTCCGTCGCTCTCGACACGTCGCTGACCCCGGAGCTCGTCGCCGAGGGTCTTGCCCGCGAGTTTGTCAATCGGGTTCAGCAGATGAGACGAGATTCCTCGCTCGACGTCACAGATAGGATCGCGCTCGGATGGGACACGGCCTCCGACGTGCTGGCCGACGCCATCGAAGCGCACAAGGAATGGATCTCAGGAGAGGTCCTCGCGCATACCTTCACCCGCTCGAAGATGGACGATCGCTCCTTCCACGTCGGAGGTCAGGCAGTCGGGATCTCCATCTCAGTCGTCTGACGTATCCCTTTCCCAAGGGCGCCGTGGTCTCGACCTATGGGCCGCCGGCTCGGGCTCGTCATCGAGGTCGACCTGGACGTCGTCGGGTTCCTCTGTGACCTCCTCGTCGGTTAGGTCAGCCGCCTCGGAGACGTCAGGAGCCTCGTCTTCTTCTGAAATCTCCAACCCGTCGTCGTAATACTCGATGTCGTCCTCGCCCTCCTCGGCAACCAGCGCCGGGATGTCGAACTCGCGATCGAGGTCGTGAGTGGCGGCCACCTCTGTGATCGAGCCCTCGATCACCTCCGCCTCCGCGAAGACGTCATCAACCAGCTTCTGCATCAGCTCCTTGAGGTCAGTGACTGCCTGCCGCATCCCGTCAATCTCGGCCTGGGTCTCCTCCCGCACCCGAATGCGATCGGCTTCGTTCTCGACGGCCTCGGACCGCGCGTCCGCCAGAATCTTCTTCGCTTCTACTTGAGCCTCTTCGATCATCTGGTCAGCGGTTCGCTGCGCAGCAATGAACGTCCGCCGTATCGCCGTCTCGGCTTCGCGTGACGCCTCCAGCTCACTCTCCAGCACACCAACCTGCTCTGACGCTTCGCGAAGTCTCTGCTCGTACTCTCGGAGCGACGCCACCACTTCGTCCAGGAATTCGTCGACCTCTTCCTCGGTGTAGCCGCGGAGCGAAGTACGAAACGTCTTGTGCTCGACGTCGAACGGACTCAAAGCCATGTGATCTCCCTGTCGGCGGAGGATAGTCCTAGCAGATGACCTGCTGCAGAATGACGATTCCAATGATCAGGATCAGAGGAGAGAAGTCGAGCGCGCCCATACCAATCCGCACTGGAGGTATGACACGACGGAGCGGCCGCAGCACGGGATCAACTACGGTCGCCAGCCCTCGCCGAACCGCACCGACCGGATGGTCCGAAGGAACCTGGATCCATTCCAGGATGATCCGCCCGAAAACGACGAAGATATAGATATTGAGCAGGCTGCAGATGATGCTCAACTGCAGCCCTTGTTACATGGCATCGGTCAAGGCGTAGAGGCCAAGATCGGCGAGCCGACGTTTCTCTTCGCGTCCCAGGCTCATGCGCGGAGGCAGAACCAGGATGACGCCCTCGGAGACTTTGCTCATGGTGCCGTCGAGCGCGTAGGTCAGACCACTGCTGAAGTCAACGAGACGCCTCACCATGTCGGGGTCGGTGTCGCGCAGGTTGAGCACCACCGGAACCCGCTCCCGGATTCTGTCGGCCAGGAGCTTGGCATCACCGAAGTCGACCGCCTGAATGATCTCGCTGTGGACGTCGACCGCGGTCACGGGACGCACCGCGGCCGAAGAGCCCTGTAACACCACGGTGGGCTCCCCGTAGCCCTGGTCCAGGCCTGCAGCTCGGCGAGAGCTAGGAGGTGGCTCAACTCGTCTTCCCGCCGGACGCGAGCTGTCCGATGGCACAACATCGGTGCTAGGAAGCTCTCCCTCCTCGAGGTCGTCCTCATCGACCAGCCCGAGATACTCCTGTGCCTTCTGCCAGAACGACGGCATATCACGCATCCGATTGTCTAGGGCCAAAGATAGCCCGTCCGATGCGCACCATCGTAGACCCCTCCTCCACTGCGATCTCATAATCATCGGTCATCCCCGCAGATAGCCCGTCGAGTCCGGGGTGTCGCGAAACCAGCTGGTCTCTGAGTTCCGCCAGCTCCCTGAAGTACCCACGACTCTCGGAAGGAGGACCTACGGGCGGAATCGCCATGAGTCCTTTCAGGGCGATACCGAGCTCGGTTAGTCGGTGCACCAGCTCATCCGCGTCTTCCGGGTCGACTCCGCCCTTCTGTGGCTCTCGGCCGATGTTGACCTGGAGCAGCGAGTCCGGCGGAAGCCCCGGCCCCTTCAGCCAAGCCTCCGCCAGCTTGGCCCGGTCCATGGAGTGGAGAAGCACGACGCGGGGTCGGACGATGCGTGCTTTGTTGGTTTGTAGCCGTCCGACGAAGTGCCAGCGAATGTCGCTCGGCAGCACATCGGCCTTGGCCACCAGATCCTGGGCTCGGTTCTCCCCGAAGTCCCGAAGTCCGAGATCATATGCCGCCTGGATAGCATCGATTGGCTGGGACTTCGTGACCGCGACGATTGTGATCTCCTCCGGATCCCGCCCAAACCGTTCGGCGGCCTCTGCTACCCGGATACGAACCTCGTCGAGGCTCACGACATCCAAGCAACCGCCGCCTGCCTGGCGGCCGTCTGGTCGCGCCGGTGCGAAAACCCTCCCTCGTGGTGCGTGCAATGTCGAACATGACTGATCGGAAGGCCCTCGAGCTGAGCCGCTGCGGCCGACCTCAGATCGACTGACGGACTACCCCACGTGGTCGTAGCGGTGAATTCCGCCAAGGGACCGAGCACCTCCGGGCCAACTTCATAGCAGCAGGGACCGATCGCCGGACCAACCGCGGCGCGAACCGCGGCCGCCCCCGCGTCGGCCATGGCTTGTCGCAGCGTGGACACGACCCCGGTGGCCAGCCCCCGCCAGCCGGCGTGGGCGACACCGACTGCTACCTCTCCGTCGAGAACGACGGGCACGCAGTCGGCCGAGAACACCGCGATCGGGAGGGCCGCATGCATAGTGAAGAGCCCGTCAGCCGGACCGAGCTCGCCCGGCCCGGCGGCCTCCAGAACGTCCGCGCCGTGTACTTGGGTCACGGTGGCCCACTCGCCGGGGATACCGAGCGCACGCGCAAAGACCATTCTTTGATCGTGGTTTCCCCGCAGGTCTCCATCAGCTGCGGTCGAGAAAGCCGCCCCGCTAAACCCCGGCGGGCGAATCATCCCTGTACGAAAGTTGGAATGTCCAGGTCGTCTTCGGCAGGCAGGCCCGTAAGTGTGCCGGCAGCAACTCCTCGGTGGCGCCGCGCCTCGAACCCGGCCGCGATCACGGTCACCACCATTTCGTCTCCCAGCCGCTCGTCGATCACAGCACCGAAGATGATCTCGGCTTCGGGATCGCAGTGCTCGGCCACCGAGGCGGCTGCGTTGCTGACTTCGTGGAGAGCCAGATCGGGCGGTCCCGCGATCGTCAGGAGAACGCCCCGCGCCCCGTCCATCGAGGTCTCGAGCAGCGGACTGGAGATCGCTTTGGCCGCGGCCTGCTCGGCACGATCCTCACCGGAAGCTCGGCCGATTCCCATGACCGCGCTGCCCGCCCCGTGCAGAATTCGCTTGACGTCGGCGAAGTCGACGTTGATGAGACCGGGCGTCGTGATGAGGTCAGTTATCCCTGACACCCCGTTGAACAACACGTCGTCGGCGCGAAGAAAGGCCTCCAGCATGGGCATCTTGGGGTCTGCCAATTCGAGGAGCCGGTCGTTGGGTATGACGATCAGGGTGTCGACTGCCTCCCGCAGCGCCTGAATGCCGGCCTCGGCCGCCACCGAGCGCCGGCGGCCTTCGAATCCGAATGGTCGCGTTACCACTCCGACCGTCAGCGAGCCTTGATCACGGGCGAGTCCCGCCACGATGGGTGCGGCGCCCGTACCGGTGCCGCCGCCTTCACCGGCGGTGATGAACACCATGTCGGCGCCCTTCAGGACCTCGTCCAGCTCCTCATCATGGGCCTCGGCAGCCGTTCGCCCTATCTCCGGATCGGCGCCGGCCCCTAGACCTTTGGTCACGTCGCGTCCGAGGTCGAGCTTCACATCGGCGTCCGACATGAGCAGCGCCTGGGCGTCGGTGTTAATAGCTATGAACTCGACCCCCCTCAGCCCCGACTCGATCATGCGGTTGACGGCATTTACGCCGCCCCCGCCGACACCTACGACTTTGATGACGGCGAGGTAATTCTGTGGCTGTGAACTCATGTCATCCTCGCGATTTTCCGGAAGCTTGACACAAGGTTCAGCCCTCGTAAAGCCAAGGACGCTAAGGCTCTACTTGAGGTTGAGCCTCATTGTTCTGCAGTGCTTGTGGCTCGACGACGGCTGGTCTTGTCGGTGCCAGCAAGACAATGGTCGAACCGCCCTCGACCCCCCCGTCCAGGATGGCAACGAGCGCGGAGGCCTTGGCCTCCATAGCCGTGGGCCGGCCGAGGCGCACATCGATGTCACCGACCTCGGCCCAGAGCTCGCCGGCTTGCTCGGTCACGCTGATGGGCCCGGGTACGAGGCCCTGCAAGGGGGTGAGAAAGGACAGGGCTCCTAGAACCCGGGAGTCGGGGTGTAGCTCGCCCCGCGCCCCGACCTCGGCGTCGAGGCGGATCACGAAACCGTCGGCCTGGGGACCTCCGCCCACTTCGAGAATCACACCATCGGTAGCGAGGAGAACGGGCGAGGGGGCGAGCAGCCAGGCTCCGGCCTGACGCTCCCGCAGTTCGATCTCCACTGTGTCCGGTAGTACGAGCGACACCTCGGCTTCCGAGATCCAAGGATCGCTCAACAGTGCCTCCTCCAGGCGACCCGGGCGCACCAGCAACAACGGCCGACCGAGTCCGACGTTCTCCTGTTCGAGAATCGGCGCTGCTCTGCCGGCGGTGGCTCCATGGACGACGAGCTGGGAAACCGCCAGCAGGGGCGACTGAATCAGCCACAGAGCAGCGCCTAGGAGAGCTCCTGCCCCCAGCACCCACAGCAAGCGGCGCAGTGAGCCTCTCGCCGACTGCTCTCTCACTGCCTTACGGCGCTCAGCCAGTCTCGGATCCATCCTGAGGCTCACGCCCCCGTCTCCTCGAACTCACCCACAAACCGGATCTCAGGCGTGAGCCGGATCCCAGTAGCCGCCAGGACCTTCTCCTGAACAGCCATCACGAGATCGTGGATCTCTTGCGCGCTCGCCCCTTCGTCTGCCACAAAGAAGTTGGCGTGACGCTCTGATACGGCCACGCCCCCGACACGAAACCCCTTCAACCCGAGCTGATCGATGATGCGGCCGGCCGCGTCCTCTTCCGGGTTCTTGAACACGCTGCCGGCATTGTGCGTACCGCCCGGTTGGTTCTCGCGCCGCCAGCGACTGATGTCCCGCATGATCGCCTCTGCGTCCTTTCTCGAGCTCGGGACGGTCCGAAGCGTGGCCTCCGTAACGACCTCGCTCGGCGTGAGGTTGCTGTGGCGATAGGCGAGATCGAGCTCCCTGGCCGAGCGGCTGTCGGTCGCACCGCTCCGGAGGTCGAGGATCTCCGCGGTCACCAGCACGTCGATGATCTCCGAACCGTGGCACCCTGCGTTCTGATGCACTGCACCTCCCATCGAACCGGGGATGCCGACCAGGAACTCCAGTCCTCCCCTCCCCAGTCGCGCGGCCAAACGGGCTACGGCCGGAAGCGGCATGGCACCTCCTACCTTGAGGCGACCGTCATCCTCGAAATGAGCCTCGTTGTAATCGCCGGAGAGGCGAATCACGAGCCCATTCCAACCTCGGTCTGAGACGACCACGTTGCTGCCCCGGCCCAGGACGAGAACCGGCACCGGATCCTCTCTCAATGCTCGCGCGACGCTGACGAGGTCGGAGGAGTTCTCGATCAGGCCGAAGAAGCGGCAGGGGCCTCCCACCCGGTAGGTAGTGAGGGGCGCAAGGGAAACCCCCTCTGAGAGGATTCCCTCCGAAACGAGGTCGGAGAGCGTCGTCACGTCCGCTCCTCGACCGCCAGCAAGCGAGCCAGCTCGTCCGGAAGCAGGCTGATGTCGCCGGCACCCAACGAGAGCACCAGGTCGCCGGGACCTACGCGTTCGGCGAGGAAGCCGGCGACATCGGCTCTGTGGGGCACGTAGGTGACCGACTCCGAGAGGGACTGGGCCGCCTCGGCGACGAGTGCTCCTGTCACACCGGGGATCGGAATCTCTCCCGCCGAATAGACATCGGTGATGACGATCCGGTCCGCCGCCGCGAGCGAGGTCCCGAGTTGGCCGGCTAATTCGACGGTCCTGGAGTATCTGTGAGGTTGGAAGACTGCCCAGACCTGACTCCAATTCCCATGCCGGGCAGCATCGAGAGTGGCCGTGACTTCGGTCGGGTGGTGGGCGTAGTCATCGATGATCGTGACTCCTCTCACCGTCCCTCTCCCTTCGTAGCGACGATGGACACCGGCATAAGCCTTCAAACCATCCGCGGCTGCTCGGATGTCGACCCCGAGATTTGCCGCTAAGGCCAACGCTCCCGCCGCGTTGCGCGCTACGTGCAGGCCCGGCTTGGGAACCGAGACTCGGACCTCGTCTGGACCGGCAAGGGAGAAGGTCACCTGATCCCGCTGATCCTCGACCCTCGTTATCCGCCAGTCGGCGTCCGGAGCCGTCCCGTATGTTGGCCTGCCGGTCCGCTCTGCGAGGCGGCGTCCTCCTTCGGTGTCGACGCCTACCACCACTGGTCCGGTCACCGCGCGCACGACGTCCGCAAAGGCCGCCTCGAGTCGCTCCTCGGTCTTGTAGTAGTCGAGATGATCCGGCTCGACGTTCGTTACGACCAGGCCTCGCAACTGAAGATCCAGAAAGGTGCCAAAGGCCTCGTCAACCTCGAGCACGAGCCGATCTCGATCGGCGAGAGCGCCGTTAGTCCCGAACGCTCGCAGCTGGCCTCCGATGACGAAGGACGGATTCTCTCCCGCGGCGTTGAGGGCCGAAACAAGCATCGCACTGGTAGTCGTCTTTCCATGAGTGCCGGTCGCTCCGATGGTCGGAATCAGCTCCGTCAGGGCCTGCAGCAGTTGCGGCCGCCGCCACACTTCGATTCCCCTCTCCTGCGCGGCATGCAACTCAGGGTCGCCGTCGGGAACCGCTGAGCTGGCGACTACGAGATCGGCTCCTCGGATCAGATCTGGCTGGGAACCCTGCCATACGAGGAGGCCCATGTCTTCGAGGTCGTGCAGCGGCTCACCGAACTTCAAATCCGATCCGCTTACCTCGTAGCCCAACTGACTGAGAACCTTGGCCAAAGCAGACATGCCGGCGCCCGCCGCCCCAACAACATGGATCTTGCGAATGCCTGCCAGGTCAGGCATGACGTCCCATGAGTATGGCCGCGATCCGTTCGGCCGCCTCGGGTTTCGCGGCTGCCGTCGCCCGATCGGACATGCCCTGTAGGCGCGGCCGGTCGGAACACAGCTCCCTCACCAGCTCAGATAGACCACTCAAATCCGCCTCCACCAGCACCAACGCAGCACCGGCCTCGGAGGCCATGGCGGCGTTGGCATCCTGATGGCCGCCGGATCCGAAGGCTCCGGGCACCAAAACGGACGGCGTTCCGGTTGCCAGCAGCTCGGCCACCATGCCTCCGCCTCTCGCCACCACGAGGTCACAGGCCGCATAGAAGAGGTTCATCTCGGTCTCGAATCCGACCACCCGCCACCGGACAGGGCTGTCAGCAGCTTTAGTGCGCACATCGTCGACGTGCTCCGGCCCGCAGATGTGCAGCAGCTGGAGCTCATGGGTTGATGAGAAGGCAATTTGAGCGGCGGCGTCGTTGAGAACGCCGGCCCCGAGACTGCCGCCGACTATCCCGACCACACAGCTGTCGGGATCGAGTTCGTAGTGACCCAGGGCGGACGGCCGAGTTTCGGCGCGGGAGAACTCGAGCAGCGACCGCCGGATCGGGTTGCCCACCTCTATGGAGCTGGTTAGTGAGGTGCCCGGGAAGGAAACAAACGCTCCTGCGGCGCGCTTGGCCATCACCCGGTTTGCCAGCCCGGGAGAAGCGTTCTGCTCGTGAAGGAAGAACGAGACATGGGCCCGCCGAGCGGCCCATCCCAGCGGGACGGTCACATAGCTCCCCATGGCCATCGCCACCCGCACATCGCGAGCTCGGATCTCGTGCTCGATGACCCGTACCGCGTCCCGGACCAGGAAGGGCAGGGACAGGTTGCTCAACCTCAGACTGCGTTGGAGGCCACGGATGTCGACTTCCACGAACGGGAACCCTTCGCTCGGGTAGATCTGCTTCTCGAGCCGGTTGCCTCCGAAGAACGTGATTTCGGACTTTTCGACTCCACCATCGACCAGAGCCTCGGCTACGGCCAGTCCGGGGAAGACATGACCCCCGGTCCCGGCCGCTCCGATGGCATAGCTCATCGCGGGGGCGGCTGACCGACTCGGGCGATGTTCACCAATACCCCGGCGGCCCCCATCGTCATGAGCATTGCACTGCCACCGACGGAGACAAATGGAAGGGTGATTCCCGTGACAGGTAGTACGCCAATGACTCCCCCGATGTTGACGACTGCTTGCGCGGAGATCCACACGACGAGCCCGGCGCCGAGTAGCTGGCCGAAACGGTCTGGAGCACGCATCACAATGGCGAGACCGACTATCGCAAAGACCGCGAACAGAACGAAGATCGTAAGCCCGCCGGCGAAGCCGGTCTCCTCACCGATGATCGAGAAGATGAAGTCCGTGTGGGCGTTGGGAAGGAACGACCAACGGGCACGGCTCGCTCCGAGGCCGACCCCGAACGCGCCTCCCGTGCCCAGCGCCAAATAGCTCTGAATAACCTGGAATCCCGATCCCAGCTGATCAGCCCACGGGTCGAGGAACGACGTGATTCGCTCCCACCGATAGGGAGAGGAATAGGCGAGGCCGAATGCCGCCCCGAATCCAATCAGCCCGGTCAACAGGACATAGCGAAGCGGTGCAGCCGAGATCACCAAAACGGCCAATGCAGCCGCGGCGATGATCAGGGTGGTGCCTAGATCAGGCTGGAGCATGATCAGGACGCTGGCGAGACCCAGAGAAGCGAACACGGGGACCGCGAAGTGACCAAAGCTACGGAGGCGGCCCTCCTTGCGCGTCATGATGGCAGCCAGGTAGGTGACGACGGCGAACTTGGCGAACTCCGAGGGCTGCAGGGTGAGGGGGCCAATGGTGATCCACCGTCTCGCGCCGGCGGTGGCCTCCCCTATTACGAGCACCGCCAGCAGTCCGACCAAGGAGACGGCCAGCAGCGGGAAGGCCGCTCGGCGCAGCCATTGATAGGGAACTCGCATCGCTAGGACCAAGACAATCACGCCCAAACCCACCCATAGGATCTGGCGCCTGAAGAACTGCAGGCCGTCGCCCGATCGCTCTAGTCCGACGACCGACGAGGCGGAGAGGGTGGCGCCGAGACCGATGATGGTGAGAATTCCGACGACGACCAGCAGGACCGTCGCATTGCGCGAGTTCACCTCCTGCCGAGCAGCTTTGCGGTTTGCCTCGGCGCGGATCTGGGCGATCGGTGTTACTGAAGCCACTAGAGATCCTTCCGGAGGATGGCGTCCGCAAAAGCTTCTCCTCGCTCGGAGTATGAGGAGAACATGTCGAAACTCGCACAGGCGGGAGCCAGCAATACCGTGTCACCAGAGCGAGCCAGGCCTGCCGCTATCTTCACCGCTTCCTGCATCCCGTCGGCACCGTAAGCCGTAACGTCCGCAGCTCCGATCAGCTCTTCCTGGACCTCCCCGATCGCAACCACCGCTTTGAGGTTCGGATGCGCAACAACAGGTGCCAGCTCCAGTCCCTTGTTCCGACCGCCCGCGATCAGCACCACGGAGGGATACGCTGAAATCGAAGCCAGGGCCGCATGCGGGTTGGTCGCCTTGGAGTCGTCTACCCATGCCACGCCACGGCGCTCGGCGACAAGCGTGCGCCTGTGCTCGGCCGGCCGGAAGGCGACTAGCGCCTCGTAGATTCCTTCGGGTTTGGCACCGGCCGCAGCCGCGGCTTCGGCCGCGGCGGCGAAATCCATCAGATAGGCCGGATCAGAGACGAAAAGGGATGCCCGCGGTACCAGCGCCCCTCCGGCCCGCAGCGCGGCCGCGGGGCCTTCGGCCAGCAGGCCCGGGGCGCGCAGCGGCATCGTTCTGGTCGGCGCCTGGACCGCGATGTGGCTGGCACCCGCATCGTCCGCGTTATAGATCAGGAGATCGTCGGACCCCTGATTCTCCGAGATTCGGGCCTTGGCATCCCGGTAGGCCTCAATCGATCCATGCCAGTCGAGGTGATCCTCCGCCACGTTCAGGACGACGGCGATGTCGGGATGGAAGTCCGCGATGAAGCGGAGCTGGAACGACGAGACTTCCACAACGAGCACGTCCCACGGCTCATCGGCGACGTCGGATAGCGCAGTGCCGATATTGCCCACGGCGGCGGCCTTGTGCCCGCTTCGGCTCAGCATCTCCGCGATCAGGAGCGTGGTGGTGGTCTTGCCGTTGGTCCCTGTGACGGCGATGAGAGGTGCCTCGGCGTAAGAGGCAGCGAACTCGACCTCGCTCCATACGGGCAGGCCGGCGGTCAGACAATCGTGAATGGGTCGCGAGACCTCCGAGAATCCCGGGCTGGCCACCACGGTCTCGATCCCGGTCATCAGCCGTCTCTCCCATGGACCGGCAACCGTTTCCACTCCTTCCTTCCTGAGCTCCACGACCGAATCCGGGTTCTCGTCATAGATGAGTACCGGTAGGTCGCGGGACCGTGCCAGACGAGAAGCCGCCGTCCCCGACACGCCCGCACCCAAGATCAACATCGTCATCCGATTCCTCCATTGACGATGCTGTCGCCATAGAAGAGGCCGAGGCCAAGCGCGGCGCAGATCGCGGCCACCACCCAGAAGCGCACGATGATCGTCGTTTCCGGCCAACCGCGCAGCTCGAAGTGATGATGCAAGGGTGTCATGAGAAATATACGGCGCCCCGTCAGACGAAAGCT
>JBHICV010000003.1:0-44962 GCA_046759765.1 Acidimicrobiia bacterium | reverse complement strand
CCTGTTGGATCGGGAACGACTGTCCGACCGGCAAAAGAGAATCCACCGGGACTCGAAAGCCGAATGGCCCCAACGCTCCGACGCCCCGGGCGGGACCGCTTACCTCTGCGTCGTCGACTCGGCCGGCCTGGGGGTTTCCCTCATCCAGTCCAACTTCACGGGGCTGGGAAGCGAAATCGGTGCCGGCGATGCTGGATTTCTACTGCACAACCGGGGCGCGGGCTTCAACCTGCGTGAGGGCCATCCCAACGAGCTGAAGCCGGGTCGCAGACCCCTCCACACTCTCTCGCCGACTCTCTGGACGCACAACGGTGAGCTACGCCTGCTGCTCGGAACGCGGGGCGGCTACCACCAGCCTCAGCTCCTCATCCAAGTGATCGCCCAGCTCTTCCGGCTCGGCGAGGAGCCGGCCGGCGCTCAAGCCGCACCACGCTGGATCATTGATACAGACGACGACCTTCACTTAGAGGCAACGATGCCCGGTGCGGTCATCGACGGACTCCGGACCAGGGGCCATTCCGTGAGCGTGGAAGAGGCCCATCAGTCAAGATGGGGTCCCGTCTCGATGATTTCGCTCTCAGACAACGGCCTCCGGACGGCCGCCGCCGATCCGAGAGTCGATACCGCTTTGGCGGTCCTCAACTGATGGCGTCCACGACCTTCTTCTTGGTGCGCCACGGGGAAGCTGAAGGCAACCGCGAGCACCGCTTCATCGGCCAGAGCGACACCCCGCTGTCCGAGCTCGGCCATCAACAGGCCGAGTTGGTTGCGTCCCGGCTGGGCGGATACCCGATCTCGCGGATCGTATCGAGCGACCTGCGCCGCGCCCGCGACACGATGGTTCCGCTCGCGGAGCGCCTCAGTCTGGAAGTTGAGCTCGAGCCAAGGTTTCGGGAGATTGCCAACGGCGAGTGGACCGGACTCCTCCCCACCGAGATCGCGGCAGGATGGCCAGACCTTTGGGAGCGCTACCGGAACGGGGAGGACGTGCCCCGGCCGGGGGGAGAGCAATGGGTAGACGTTGCCAGAAGAGCCCGCGCCGCGTTCGATGAGCTAGCTGCTACCGAAGAGGGTGGTGTTATCGCCGTCGGAGCGCACGCAGGAGTCAGCCTGTCACTGATCACCTGGGCAGCCGGCCTGGGTAAGGAGCCCAACTTCTTCCGGGGTCCCTTCGGACCGCTGGCTAACGGATCGATAAGCATTATCCGGTTTCCAGGCCCTCGAGTGGTGGCCGTCAACGATGTCGGACACCTTGAAAACCGAATGCCCGAAGAGCCGCTTCCCTTCCTCGGAGCTTGAAGGCCTCAGCACCGTCCTGCGTTCGGATTCGTCACCGCGGAGCCGTCGGCCGTGAACTCGAACCCGAATGACCGCCTGGACAGCTGATCGAGTATCCGAGCGGCAGCCACCTCGGTGGCCGGCTGCGGCCGTCCACTGACTATGCGGAGCGGATCGACGGTGAGGCTCACCGTGTCATCGTGGAACGTGAAGCGGAAAAGAGCGGTGTCTGCACTCTCGCGGTTCGCGGAAGGAAAGGCGAAGTTGCCGGTGGAGTGGACGATCCAAGACTCCCCCACCCTCTCGACTCCCTGAAGAACATGAGGGTGGCTGCCGACCACCAGGTCGGCTCCGGCTTCGATCCACGTCTGGCCGAGCTCACGCTGATATCGCAGCGGACACGCGGCCAGCTCGAGACCCCAATGGACCATTACCACCACGACATCCGCCACTTGGGATGAATCCTCAATTGCCTTGACCGTCTTGTCGATCGCGTGGCCGCTGGCCACACCGGCCCGGTCGGACAGAGCCGCCCACGTGCCAGGCAGGATTCTCGAAAAACTCAGCACGGCCACCCGGGTTCCCTCCCGCACGAACACCATCGGCGCGTAGGCCTCCGCCGCGTTCCCACCGGCTCCGGCCCTTCCGACTCCGCCCGCATCGAGGAGCTCGAGGGTGCGACCCAGCGCTTCCCGCCCAAAGTCGAGCGCGTGGTTGTTAGCCAGCGCTACCCCGTCAATGCCGCCCTCTCGGAGTACATCCACGCTCTGAGGTGGTGATCGAAAGGTGAACTCCTTGTCGCGGGCGCTTCCGAACGAAGGCTCAGCGACAGCAGTCTCGAGGTTGACCAAGGTCAAGTCCGGTACGCGAAGAAGGGGAAGTACCTCGCGCAACGGGTCTCGGGCAGCCAAGCCGTGGGTGAACGACGTATCGCCGCCGAACCCGAGCTCCAGGAACGGTGAGCTTTCTATCTCAAGGTCAGGGTCCACGACGACAGCACCGTCGGGCGGAGAAGCTACCGCCGACTCGTACCAGAGCACCGGCGGTGGGATGGTCTCCGACGGGAGGCCCGGCTCGACCGAGAGCGAGGACGAGCACGCCGCCAAGATGATCGCAACGGTACCGACGACGACTTTCATCCGGCCTTGATTCCGACGGCCAGCTCGGACCAGTCCTCGTCACTGAGCGAAGCGAGCCCGGGGTTCTCGTATATGGCCACTCGCGACAAGACCCCCTCGTAGCGCTCCGCGATGGCCGCCCCCACTTCGCCGAGGGGTACCACCACCGCGACCTCGTGGAGCACGTCATCCGAGATGACGCCGGCCATCTGAGCCCACTCGCCTCTCTTGGACATGGCCGTGAGCTTCTCTCCGAAGTCCCAGCCGTGGAGGTCGAGGACTCGACGGTAAGCAGGCGTCGAGGCGTAGAAAGCGATCTGCTGGCGCACAAACCACTCGCTCGCTTCACGATCCGCCGAGGTTTTGCCTGAGACGACGAAAACGGCCGCGGCCAGCGCTATCTCCTCTGGCTCACGATCGGCTTCCGCGGCTCCACGTGCCACTTCGGGCGCGATCACCTCCGTGAGATAGCGGGGGGTATGGAAGGGATGAACGTGGATCCCCTGGCATAGCTCGCCGGCGAGTCGGCTCATCAACGGGTTCACGGCCGAGATGTAGATCGGCACGTCCGGATGTTTGATCGGTCCGGGATTGAAGAACGGCGTCATCAACGTGAAGCTGTAGTGCTCGCCCTTGAAACGAAGCGGGACCCCGTTCTGCCACGTATCCCAGATCGCCCGGATGGCTTCCAGATACTCCCGCATCCGAGCGGCCGGAGCGACCCATGGCATGCTGAAACGCCTCGTGATATGTGCACGGATTTGGGGACCAAGCCCGAGAATGAAACGTCCCCCACTGGCGTCGGCGAGGTCCCATGTCGTCTGGGCGACGGTCATGGGAGAGCGGGCGAAAGCAACTGCGATTCCGGTACCCAGATCGATCCTCTCCGAGGACGCCGCCGCCGTGACGAGCGGCAGGAAGGGGTCATGGGTGGTGTCGGCGGTGAACAGACCGTCGAAGCCCAACTGCTCGATTCTGCGGGTCTCGGAGGCCACTTTCGTGAGGCTCATTGGAGGCAGGAAGTAATCGGCCTTCATTGGCGATCGATGGTACCGGACCCGCCAGATCGGCTCTTTTCTTCCAGATCCTGGAGGAAAAGGGCTTGAAGTACTCCCGCGGAACCTCCTAGCCTTTCGCTGAGGCCCACTTTCTGGGCCGCGCTGGCGTATTAGGAGATTAGGGCGGTCTTGCATGCTCCTTCGCGTGACGGCCTTTTCAGCATGGGTCGTCTTGGCGTCATTGGCCATCGCAGGTTTCGCGGCCTTTTCACCGGACGGTTCGAGCGAGGAATCCGGGCAGGTCACTACTACCACCGTTCAGGTGGGCTCCGAATGGGGATCGCTATCCGGTCGCGTGGCGGCCATGGCGCTTGTTACCGGCCTCGAGACCGGCGCTACCTCGTCCTCGGACACGTACGAATCGTATGAGCTGGACTTCGGTGAACCGGTTCCAACGACGACCACTACACCTACATCAACCACTACGACGACGACCACCACCACCAAGCCCCAGCCCCAGACGACCACCGCCACCACCCAGCCCCAGCCGTCGCCTACCACCCAGCCCGCTCCACCTCCCGATACCACGTCGACTACTACGACCGTTCCCTCGTCGTTCCGAGCATCCGTCGAACAATGGCGTGGTCTTGTCGGTCAGTACTTCAACCCGGAGGACGTCAACCTCGCCCTAAAGGTCATCGACTGCGAGAGCGGAGGCGAAGCCGCGGCAACCAACGAACGCACCGGGGCCGGCGGCCTCTTCCAGCACCTCTTCAAATACTGGGATGCTCGGGCGGAAGCGGCTGGGTGGGCGGGAGCAGATGTGTACGATCCGGAAGCCAACATCGCCGTTGCTGCCCACCTCGTCTACTCGAGCGGGTGGCACCACTGGGGGGCATGCGTGTGAGGAGATTGATCAAAGCACTCGGGGTCCTGGCCGGCTTGGGAGCTGCCGTCTGGCTGATGCGCGACCGGATCGTGTCACTCACGGTGGCCAGAGAGCCCGAACCGCCCACTTTCCGCACTCCCGCGCCTCGCCCACCCGACGATCTCACCGCCATTCACGGAATCGGGCCCACGTACGCCGAGCGACTCTCCGCCGCCGGCATTCGCCGCTTCTCAGACCTGGCCGCCTCCAGCCCCGCTCATGTCTCCGAGGTCGCCGGCGTCTCGGAGGCCCGAGCCCAGGACTGGGTGGAGCAGGCGGCGGGCCTCCGCTGAGGTTCCCGTCGATTTCTGTGACGGCAATCCACCGTATAGGTGGATAGGCGTCACCAAAACGGGGCACCCCGGTTTCTGTGACGGGAATCCACCGTATAGGTGGATGAGCGTCACAAGAACGTTGTCTCAAGGCCGCGGTCCTGCGTGCCGATTCCCGCGTTGTGGGTCGTTTGTCGCGCAGGGTTCGCGCCGCGGCCGCCTTGGGGGCGGCCGGGCTGGTGATGCTGGCGGCGTCCGTCGATTACACGGTCTCCAAGGGGGACACGCTGTCGGAGATCGCCGCCGAGCACGGGGTCACGGTTGAGGACCTGGTGGACGCCAACGACCTTTCCAACCCAAACCTGATCTACATCGGTCAGACTCTGATCATCCCCGACCCCAAGCCCGAACCGATCTACCACGTAGTTCAGCCCGGTGAGACGCTCATCAAGATCGCCAAGCTCTACAACGCGACTGCCGAGCAGATCGCTGAAATCAACGGGTTCCCGAACCCCAACCTGATCTACCCGGGCAACCGCCTGCTCATAGAAGGCGAGCCACCGCCCGCTTTCGAACCTGAGGTGTCCGAGGGGAGCACCACGCACACGGTCAAGCGGGGCGACTGGCTGGGCAAGATCGCCAGGCAGCACGGGACCACCGTGCAAGCTCTGGTGGACGCCAACGGGCTCAGCAACCCCAACCTCATCTACATCGGCCAGGTGCTGCAAATACCCGGCTCAGGCTGGGTATGCCCCGTGCCTGGAGCCACCTTCATCAACGACTGGGGCTTCCCACGCAACGGTGGCCGCTTTCACGAAGGCAACGATCTGTACGCGGCGCTGGGGACGCCCGTGTTAGCGCCCGTCAGCGGGGTCGTAGAGCAGGTCGACGGGTCCCGCGGAGGACTTCAGTTCTGGCTCGAGGGCGACGACGGCGTGCTGTACATCGGTACCCATCTATCTGAGTTTGGGAAGCAGGGTCGGGTTTCGGCCGGCGACATGATGGGCAGAGTCGGTGCCTCAGGCAACGCACGAGGCTCCTCCCCGCACCTTCATTTCGAAGTCCATCCCGAATACAACATGCCAACGAACCCTTACCCAATCCTCTCGGAGGCGTGCGGCTAGTCCTCAGACAGAACGAAGGCCCTGAGCAGATCGAGCCCCACGCTTCCGGCGCTCAGCACCTGGGTGTGGAAGTCCTTCAACGAGAACTTGTCTGCGTCGCGGCGTCGTTTCGCGTCGCGCAGCTCGAGGATCGCCTGCTCGCCGACTTCGTAAGCGATGGCCTGTCCGGGCCAGCCGAGGTAACGGGTTACCTCCGAGCGGGCATTGGCCGCCTGAATGAAGGCCACTTCTTCCAGGAGCTCCACTGCGGCATCGAAGGACCAGGGCTCACCCGGTCGGACGGGGCTGTGCTCGGGGATTGAGAAGCCGACATGAGACCCGATGTCGATCACAACCCGGCAGGCCCGAAACAGGTGGTTAAGCAGCATCCCGAGGGTGTAGTCCGGTTCCTCGAAGTAGCCGAGCTCGCCCATCAGCCACTCGGCATATAGCGCCCATCCTTCACCCGATCCTGACCACCAGGCAAACGTTCGGCTCAGCCGGCTGAGCCGGTCGCCGAGAGCCATGATGTATCCGACCTGAAGATGGTGCCCGGGGAACCCCTCGTGATAGGCAGTCGAGACCTCGTCGTAGAGAGGAAAGATCCGCTGATCACCCACCGAGTACCAAATCGATCCCGGACGGGCGAAATCCTCGGTGGGCGGCGAGTAGTAGGCCCCCAGCGAACCGCCTTTCGGGGCGATGCTGACGGTCACCTGTCTGATCGCGTCGGGTATGTCGAAATGGGTGCCGGAGAGGTCTTCCAGCGCCTGGTCTTGGCGCTTTTGCATTATCTCCACGAACTCCGCGGGGCTCGACGCCGCTCGAGCGGGATCGGTCTTGAGCAGCTCCATGACCTCCGCTAGGGACACACGAGAGTCGATCTCCCGCGCCACGTCGCTCGCCTTCTGCCGCAAGCCGTGGACCTGCTCCCATCCCCACTCGTAGGTCTCGGAGAGATCGAGATGAGTTCCGCAGAATCGGTAAGCCGACTTCTCGTAGCGATCTCGACCAACGGCGTCCGCATCCGGTGCCGAGGGCAGGTATGTCTCGTGGAGGTAGTCGGCGAGCCGGCCGAAGGCGGCCTGCGCGGCCGGGATGGAGCTATGGACACGTGGGGCGATCCCGTTCGACATGCCCGCCTCGTCCAGCGCTCCGGGGAGATTGAGCAGGAAGGACTCAGGGCCCGCGTTTACGTTGGCCTCCTCGCGGGCGGCCAAGACCTGCCGGCGGGCGGCTGTCACTCCCTCCTGCCTGCCTTTCTCGAGAGTGTTGACATAGTCCTCGATCGCGGCAGGTAGTCCTTCGAGCCGGGAAGCAATTGCGACCCATCCGTTCTCGGAGTCGGTATCCATGATGTCGAAGACCCGACGAAAAGTCTGGACTGGCGACGCCACGCTATTCAGATCCCTCAGGTGCTCCTGCTCCACGTAGAAATCGAGTCGCGTCTCGAGATACGCCCGCGCTACGGCGACCGGGTGATCCGACCAAGGATCTCCCGTCCCCGGTAGCGCTTCGAACCGTTCTTGATAATCCCGGAGGATCGCTTCGACTTCCGCATGGCCTTCCGGACTTAGGTCCCCCCAGCGGTCGTCGTAACTGTCGATGCCGTGGCTGGTAGCAAGCGCAGGCTGGGCGCGGGCGATGTCAGTGACCAACCGATCTGAGAGCTCAAATGCGTTCATGAGCGGCGCCACCCTAGACCGCGAGGTTCCTGCCTAGGACGATGAACGCCACCAGGGTGGCCACGGCCGCGAGCAGGAGGGTGGCAGCGGCGGCCGTTACCATCACGACGCTGCGTCCACGAACTGCCGCTAAGGCTTGACCGACGGCCGCCAAGGCCGCCGGGACAAGCAGCGGAAGAAGCAACTTCGGAAGGGACCCGACTGCGACGCCCGCCGTCAGCACGACGAATCCCGCTACCAGTGCTACAGAGAGCAGCCGGCGGCTGGCGCCCGGGCCGATCCTGGCGGCGAGGACGAGTTTGCCGGCCTGCTTATCGCTGAGCCAGTCCGGAATCGAGAAGGAAAGCATCATGCCGAATTGGAGAAAGGCCAGGCCAGCCACCGCCCACCACAGCGGCGTGGGCACCGTCTGGAACTGGAGAAGCGAGGCGGTGACCGGGACCAGGACCGCAACCGTCAGCGTGGCCACCAGCTCGCCGAGTCCCGACGCTTCCAGACGGAGAGGAGGCGCCGAATAGAACCAGCCGGCCCCAAGCGCGACCGTACCGATGAGTCCCGCGATCGGCTCGGAGAGATAGACCCACACAACCAGCGCCGCGGCCACTACGGCGCTGACGGACGCCGCCCGCAGCGCAACATCGACGGTTAGCCGCCCATCGGTGAGCACGCCGCTGCCACCCGAGAGCCAAGTCCGGTTCTCCGACACGCGGTCCGACGGCACATCGAAGAACTCATTGGAGTAATGGGTAACGAGCTGGATGGAGGTGACCATCGCCTGGCCCATCCAGTAGACGTCCCAGGAGATAGTCGCTCCGGCTGCATACGCCGCGGAGGCGCCGACCGCATACAGAAGGGCTGCACCGGCCAGAAAGTGCGGTCGCGAGAGAATCACGAACGACACGAGGGTGGTGCTCGGTCGGCTACTCACCGATATCGCCAGACGATCCTTCCACGGCTGGGGTCGTATGCCGAGACATCGACGTCAACCTTGTCGCCTCGCAGGATTCGGATACCCCGTCCCCGCCTCATCTTGCCCGACGGCCTGGCGATAATTTCGAGACCGCCTTCGATCTCCACCCTGAACATCGCGTTGGGAAGTGTCTCCTTGACAACGCCCTGAACACGAATGACGTCGTCCTGCTTGGCCACCTGGTCAGGCTAACCGGCCGACTCTGACCTGGTTTTCGTCCCTGCTTCGCCGCGGGAAACGGTAGCCGGGCGTCTACGAAGTGGGTGACGCGGCTAACGCCCCGCACGAGGCGCACCGCAGGTGATCGGCGCCAACCACCAGCGGCACCCCGGGACTGGCTTCAACCGGGCTGGGCGTGTTGGCGCCGTAGGAGCCGCATTCCTTACACTTGCTTCGCCGGCTCACGGACCTGCCGATCGCAAGCACGATGGCCGAGATAGTGATATAGAAGCCCACTGCCAGCAGCGCGCCACCCGTTCCGGCTATCACGGCGCTGGCAACCAGAGCCAGGACAAGGAACGAAACCAGGATCTTCGCCACGTAGCGGAATCGGCGCCGGAGCGATATGGAGAGGGCCGGAGCGACAACGTGCTGTCGTCGTGTGTCCCGGCACGTGGGACACAGGGACCCCGGCAGCGGGTTGAAGCGGCAGCACACAGTACAGAACCGAACGGGCCGGCCGGCTAGCGTGCCGGGCGGACCGTCAAGCTGGAGAGTCACCACGTCACCCCCTCTCTTCTCGTCCTGTCATAAGCCTATAGGCGACAACGTATATGGCGCGGCGTAAGTCGTCTAGGTCTTGGGCAATTTCCAGACTGAGGTATCTTCGCGCCAACGGCTGATGGAGTTGTGGCGTGCCGTCTGTTAGTTATCGTCGGAAGGTCCGATACTCCGACACGGATCCGCAGGGCATTGTTTTCAATGCCAACTATCTGGTCTACGTCGACGATGCTCTGACCGACTTCTTCGAGCAGGTGGGGCTTCCACACGACACGATGGCATCGAAGGGGGTTGAGCCCGTAGTCGCGCACGCGGAGTGCGACTTTCGCTCGGCGGGGAGGATTGGCGAGACGCTCGTGACGACCGTGCAGGCGGGTGACTTTGGTCGTACCTCGCTGCGCTTTGATTTCGAGATAACAGAGGAGACCTCGGCGCGTCTGGTCGCCTCCGGTCACGAGGTATACGTGACGCTGGATGCCGAGACGGGCCGCCCTGTTCCGCTCCCCAGCTTCATACGGGAGGCATTCAGTGAGTAAGAACGGCAGGTGGGTGCCGGTGCTGGGTGCGACATTGCTGGTTTTGGCAGCCTGCTCAGGTGGGACGGCGACCACTGAGTCCCCGTTTACATTGCCTCCCCCAACCTCAGAGCCGGAGACCCCCGCCACCGAGCCGCCCGTGGAGGAGACGACGCCTCCGACGTCGCCACCCACCACTATCCGCACGGACGTATACCTTTGGCAGGCAGGCGATTGCGTCAACCTCGGTCCTGATACGAGCGCTCGGTTGCCACATGCTCCCTATGGCAGCCGGTTGGTGGTTGCTTGTAGCGAGCCCCATACGCACGAGGTCTTTTTCACCTCTATGCGCGAGGAGCCTCCGGAGGCGCCGTATCCGGAGCAGCTGGCCGACGAGCTGTGGGACATCTGCTACCGCGAATTCTCCACGCAAGTGGGCTTCCTGGCATCGACATCGACGCTCGAGCCAGTCTTGTATCTCCCCGACGAGGCGGAGTGGGCGGTTGGTGAGCGCTATCACGCCTGCGTCGTATACCAGAACCTGTCTGACGCTGAGTACCTGGTCCGGGAGGGCTCGATCTTCGAAGATCCTGATTCGTTCCGCTGGGAGCTCCCGGAAGGCGCCTGTCTGGACAGCGACGCTTCTTCGATCCGAACCTCCCCACCTATACCCTGCGAGGACGAGCACTCCTTCGAGCACGTCGGCGTAGCCGTCCACCCCGCCGTCGATGGAGAGCCCTTCCCGGGGGAGGTCGAACTGCTCAGCTTCCTCGAGCAGACGTGCAACGAACAACTAGTCGAGCTGGCGTCCTTTACGGTCGACCCGCTGCTCGTGAGGGCATTCACGGTGCCGCTCCTTCTTCCCGAGACGGACTGGGATCTCGGCCAGCGCTCGCTCCCGTGCCTCGGATTTGCCGCCACTATTGACGGTGTTCTCTTCAACGTGCGCGGCTCCTTTGCCGACGAGGGTTGGGAGGTCCTCGAGCCCCGGGGACTCGACGAGGGGGTGACCGCGTAAGCCTTGAGTCGCACACTCGGATGAACGGCACCAACAGGGCAGCTTTCCGCAGCCACGGAAGAACCCCGGGACGCCCGTCGTGCCACCGTCTACCCTAAGGGCGAGCGCGAGATGACCGACGTCTACATAGTCGATGCCTGTCGCTCGCCGATGGGCAAGATCGGTGGCCAGCTCGCCCTCGTGCGCCCCGATGACCTTGCCAGCCACACCGTCAGCCGTCTTTTGGTCCGACATCCGAGTTTCGACCCGGCGGCAGTCGAAGACGTCGTGTGGGGGGCGGGTAACCAGGCCGGAGAGGACAACAGGAATCTGGGCCGGATGGCTGCGCTGCTCTCGGGCTTGCCAATCGAGGTTACCGGCGTAACTGTCAACCGCCTCTGCGGCTCGGGCATGCAGGCCGTGATTCACGCCACACAGGCACTCAAGGACGGGTGGGGCGAAGTCCAAATCGCCGGCGGATCGGAGTCCATGTCCCGAGCCCCGCTTGTGGTCCTGAAGCCGGAGCGGGCCCTGGTGGGAGGAACGCCACAGGTAGCAGACTCGGTCCTGGGCTGGAGGTTCGTGAATCCACGAATGCAGGAGCTCTACCCGCCGATCTCGCTGGGCGAGACAGCAGAGGTAGTGGCCACAAAGTTCGGGATCTCACGGGAGGAGCAGGACGCGTTCGCGCTCAGAAGCCACCAGCTGGCGCTGTCCGCTCTGGAATCGGGGCGTTTCAAGGACGAGATCGAAGGTATCGAAGTGCCGACGGATGCGAAACGCAGGTCCACGAGAGTCGTCACCGACGACGAGGGACCTCGCTACGACACGTCGCTCGAAGTCTTGGCCGGGCTTCCGCCGGCTTTCAAGGAAGGCGGAACGGTCACCGCCGGCAACTCCTCGCCCATGAACGATGGGGCGGCGGCTCTTCTGCTGGCCACCGAGAAGGGGCTGGAGCGCCACGGCCTCGTACCGATGGCCCGAATCGTTGCGTCGGCGGCCGCCGGTGTGCATCCGGACGTCATGGGAATGGGTCCCGTTCCAGCCACGCGCAAGGCGCTGTTGCGCGCCGGCCTCGAGATCGACGACATCGAGCTGGTCGAGCTAAACGAGGCTTTTGCCTCGCAGACACTGGCCTGCATTGGAGAACTCGGCTTCTCTTCCGAGATCCTCAACGTCAACGGCGGCGCGATCGCCCTCGGGCACCCCCTGGGAGCCTCAGGCGCGCGGATAACCGGCACGCTCGTGCACGAGCTACGTCGCCGAGGCGGGCGCTACGGAGTGGCAACGATGTGCATCGGCGTCGGCCAGGGCGTCTCCGTGGTGGTCGAGCGGGTATAGCCCGATCGGTCCCTGGTTCTTGTGACGTTTAGCTACCCATACCGTCGTCGCGCGCCACAAGAAATAAGGCGGCCTGTTCATGTGACGTCTAACTACCTATACGGTTGTTTCCCGTCACAAGAACGAGATGAACCCCAGCGCTATTGTCGCCCGGCGTGACCGCCGGAGAACCCACCGACACGACTCCACCGCCCCTGGAGGGTGTCCGCGTCGTCGAGTTTGGCAACCTGGTGGCGGCTCCCTTCTGCGGAATGCTGCTGGCCGACCTGGGCGCAGACGTCACGAAGGTGGAACCCGTCGAGGGAGACATGTCGCGGCAGCTCGGCCCGTTTCTCAAGGACGAGAGCGGTTTCTTCCTGTCCGTAAATCGAGGAAAACGAAGTGTGGCCGTGGATGTCACGGACGAAGGCGCCCATAGGTGGGTACTGGAGCTGATAGGCAGCTCCGACGTTCTCGTGCACAACTTCCGCAAGGGAGTGGCCGAGCGCCTGGGACTGGGCTACGACGACTTGGCGCCTTCTAACCCCTCTTTGATCTACTGCGCGATTTCGGCTTTCGGCCCGGACGGTCCGGGGTCGGACCGTGCGGGTATCGACCTGATCTTCCAAGGTGAGTCGGGCATGATCAGCATCACCGGCGAAGAGGGCCAGGAGCCACAGAAGACGGCCACCAACGTCGCCGATGTCTACGCAGGAACTAACGCCGCCCTTGCCATCTCGGCTGCGCTTCGGAGCGAGGAGTCCTCGGGACGGGGACGCCGGATCGACATCTCCCTTCGTGACGGGCTCATCGCCATGCAGGCAACATGGAACGCGCTCTATTTCGCCACCGGCCGCCAGCCTCCGCGCGTCGGAACTGCATCGCCTTTCACGGCGCCGACCCAAGCCTTCCGAACCTCCGATGGATGGCTGTTGCTGGCCATAGTCAGCAATCGCCACTGGCAGCGACTATGCGAAACCCTGGAACTGCCGGAGGTCGTGGCCCAAGACCCCGACTTCTCCACCAACGACTTGCGAGGCGCCAATCGGGAGCGCCTGGCGGCGATCGTGGAAGCCGTGCTCCGTACCGAGACCACCGAGGCCTGGCTCGAGCGACTCTCCGCGGCGGGACTGCCGGCAGGGAGGATCATGAGCTTCGAGGAGGTCTTCTCCGATGCACAGACTGTCCACAGCGAGATGGAGGTCACCTACCACCACGCGCGGGCCGGATGGGTGACAGTTCAAGGCTCGCCCCTGTGGTTAGACGGCGGCAAGGCAATCGCCGACCGGCCGCCTCCCGCCCTCGGACAGCACAGTCGTGAAGTGCTCGAGGAGCTCGGGTGTCCCACGCAGGAGATCGAGGACCTCCTAGCAGCAGGTCTGGTGGCGGGACCGATGTCGTGACCGAGGCTTTCCTGCAGGTTCCGGACGACTACGAAACTCTGCGCGAGGCCCTCGCCTCGGAAATCACGCCGGCTGCCATCGACAAGGGCCTGGTACTGGTGCCGTCCGCAGTCACGGACGCATGGAGCGATATCGCGGCCGAGCTGAGCCAAGCCTTCGAGCTGACTCAGCAGGCCGCCCGCGCAGGCGGCCCGGTTACGTACATAGTCCAGGCAGCGGATCTACTCGGACAGCTCGGAGCAGGGCGGGCAATGGTGGCCTGCGGTCTGCTTTCCGGAGCTCGCACCCTGGCGTTCGAGACCCGCAAACAGGGGATCGCCGCCAACGTACTGGCCACCGAGCCGGCGTCTCCGCCCGAGCTCGTCGCACGCTGGGCCCGACGACTCCTAGAGGCGGGTGGGCCCAGCGGAGAAGTCGTTCGCCTGGGCGCAGGACACGTAGGGAAAGCTCTGCCGTGAACGGAGTAGTGGTGGTAACGGGAGCAGCCGTCGGGATCGGCCGCGCCACCGCAGAGCAGCTCGCTCGGGCTGGCTATGCGCTCGTGCTGGCCGACCGGGACGAGGCTGTCGAGGAAACCGCCGCCGCCGTGGCGGAAGCCGGGGCCAGCGTGCTGCCGGTCGCAGTAGATCTCACGGAGCCCGAAGGAAGGAGTGCGGTCTCCTTGGCCGTGGCCGAGTTCGAGGGTTCGCTGTGGGGAATAGTCAACAACGCCGGGATCACGCGTGATGCTCGGCTCGTCAACATGACCCGCGCGGAGTTCGAAGCGGTCGTGGAGGTAAACCTCGGCGCCGCCTATCAGTTGACGCGGGAGCTTCTCCCGAGGATTTCGGACGGCGGCTCGATCGTCAGCATCAGTTCCCGCTCCTATCTCGGCAATTTCGGTCAGTTCAACTATTCACTGTCGAAAGGCGGCCTGGTCGGTATGACCAGGGCCCTGGCCCTCGAGCTGGCACCCGGTATTCGCGTCAACGCAATCGCACCTGGCCTCGTCGCTACTGAGATGACGATGAAGATTCCAGGGGACGTCCGCCGCAAGCTGATCGAGGCTGTACCGCTGGGGCGGATGGCCAAGCCGCAGGAGATCGCCGACTTAGTGGCCTTTCTTCTCTCAGAGGAGTCCTCCTACGTAACGGGCGCCGTACACGTGATCGGGGGAGGCCGGAGCCTCAAGTAACACACGGCCCTCTTCAAGCCGGCGGCTCAGAACCCTTCGATCAGGAGGGCCACTGCGAACACGATCGGTGCCATCAGCGCAAGATGGGGGAAGCCGGCGCGGCTGATCACGACCCCTACCGGTATAAGTACACCGAGGCCGACTGCAACCCATCCTGCCCATACGGCAGGAAAGCTGGAGGCGATGATCGCCACCCCCATCCCCGCGTAGGCGAGGTTGGTGAGGATCAAGAAGCTGAGCTCGGCCATGAACGCGGCCAGCCAGAATGGTTGGAGCCACCCCGGCGTGGAGCCGGTCTCTCGCCGCTGCGAGGCGGCCGTCCAGGTGACCGGCGTCTGCACGAAGATCCCCCAAAGCCAGGCGCCGACACCTATCAGATAGGCGCCCAAGCTGACCCAGGCGAGCGTTCCTTGTCCCGACGCAGCCAACAGCCAGGCGAGACCCACCATCCCCGCGGTCAATACCCCGAGGATCGCCACCCAAGTGCTGCCCATCAGCCACCACTCGTTGCGATGCTGAGCGATGTGGTCGAGTTTGTCGTCGAGCGGCAGTCTCCAAAAGGCGGAAGTGAACTTCCCGCGGCCGGACCCTATGGCCTCCACGACGACTCCGATCACGATGGAGAGGAGCACGAAACCGACAAGTCGGGCATCTGCTGCCTCCACCCGAGCCTCTTCCTAGGAAATCGGGGCCAACCTAGCCGGGCTCATGGGCCACATTCGCTCTGGCCTCCGCTCGTCACGAGGATCGACCGATAGTCGCCTCTCAACATGTCGTCGACGGTCCGCCGGATTCTCTCGACGTCGGGTGCCCACCGGCCGTCGATCACCTCCGCGACGTAATAGTCGGGCACGAAGCCGACCGTGGCTACGTCTTCAGCATCGATGCGGGCGGCGTGCGTAGCCAAGACGGGCAGAAGCGCCAAGTCGATGTCGGTAACGGTGTGCCACTTGATCGCCTTGGCGATTCTCGGAAGCCGCGCGGCCACCCTGAGCGGATCCGCTCTAGCCGCCAGCGCGCTGAGTACACAGCGCTGGCGGGCCATCCGGTTGTAGTCCGAGCTGCCATAGCGGGAACGGACGTAAGCAAGGGCTTCCCTGCCGTGGAGATGGTTCCGTCCCGGAGTGACGCTGACCTCGATCCACTCCTCCTCTTCGCGAACGGGCGAGACTCGGTCCTCGATCGAGGCGCGGGCGTAGACGGTGACACCACCGAGGGCGTCGATCAGTTCCGCGAACCCTCTCATATCGACTCGGACGTAGTAGTCGATCGGAATCCCCATCAGGTGCTCGAGCACTTCCCTCAGCGCTGCCATGCCGGGGTCGACCTCGTTCGGGAATGTCTCTGTCCAGTCCTTCGTCCGGACATAGAGGTGGTTCAGCTGCTCGGGAAAGCACTTGCATTCCGGATCGAAGGTGTCCTGCAGCCAGGTGGGCAGCGGCACCCAGGACATGTTGCGCGGGAAACCGAACATCAGCGCTTGGCCCGTGTGAATGTCCAAGCTGACGACCATCATTGCGTCGGTCCTTCCGCCGCCGCGGCCCGGCCCGGCATCCCTGCCCGCCAAGAGGACTGTGATGCGATCTACGCCCGACATCGGATTGATCTCGGCAATAGCCGCCGCCATCTCCTGCGTCTCGGCGAATATGGGAGGTGGAGGAATGCCGGCCACGAAAGAGCCCGGGATCGTTGTGGGGGGAGCGGTCGAAGTGGGCGGGAGGGTCGTCGTCGGGGGCAACGTCGTGGCCGGCGTGGTAACGCTCTGACCGAGAACCCGTGCGGGTTGCGTGGTCGCCGGTGCCGCCACCGAAACCGGTGCCGGCTGAAAGACCGAAGTCACCAGATCTGCCGCCGCGAGCGCCGAGGACCCAAGCAGCAGGTGGGGCACGGCCACGAAGAGCGCCGCTGTCGACAAGGTACCGGCGGCCACAGCTCCCGGCGGTCCCGGATGCTGATGCCGGGCCAGCTGATAGGCGTCAAAAATGGCGAACAGCCGCCAAGCGAGTACAAGCATGTCCGCTACGAAGACCCCCCAAAGAAAGTCGGGGGTGAGAAGCAGCCCGATGATGTCTCCACGGCCTCGCGCCGCCAACCCGCCCAACCCCACGCCGATCACGACAGTCGGAGTCATGAGCGCCAGGCCTCGGCCCCAACGACCTGCGAAGACCTGACCGAGCCCGGGCAGGACCGCGGAGCCGGCCACCGCAATGCTGGGATGCGAGAGCCACGATGGGCGCGGAACTATCAAGCCCGCAGCCTGGGCCTGCGCCCCCATCGGCACCTCCCCGCTTCCTCATCCCCTAAACGTGAACCGGACTCTTCCGGTTCGCGAAAATCAGGCTATATGGGCGATCGGTGGTAGCAACCCGAAAACCACGTCGGGATGCTTTTGTTCGACTCGGCGTTATCGGATCAGGGCCGAGCTGGGAGCGCCCAAGCCTTCCTTGGGCTGCTCCAGGCGTTCGCTGGCCCAGAGGGCCGGCTTGATCAACCTGAAGCGCCGCGGCAGCCACGGCCTCCCGCGTTGTACCAGCCGCAGGTTCGCGTCCAGCAGCAAAGACTGCGCCAACGACCACTTCACCTCATAAAGGTCGCGGAGCGGCTCGGGCAGCGTTCCGAAGGCCGCGAATGAGATGAATCTCCACAGCGGCCTGATGTGGAGCGGGACCGGTCCAGAGCGGACCATGCGGGCCACATCTCGGGCAACATCTGTTAGCAGGAGGCGGTCGGACGCGATCGTGTCGCCCACGTAAGTCTCGAGCTCGCCGATCGTCGGTGGGATGCAGCTGGCAGGGAGGAGGACCAGCTCGGCGGCAACGAATCCTTCCTCGTGGTAAGCCTGCCTTTCAGCCTCCGAAAGGGGCTGCACCGTTCGCTCGTAGAAGTAAAGCGAGGAGACCTCGAGCGCGGCATGAACCCACAGCAATAGCCCAGGGTCGAGCGCGTCGTAACGCTCGCCAGTGGCTGAGTCGACACCATGTACCCGTCGGTGGAGTTGATTTATGCGATCGGCGGCCTCTTTAGCGTCCTCCTTCCTACCGAAGGTGACCGCACTCTGGAGCTGGATGGTTCGAAGTAGCCGGGCCCATGGATCTCTCTGGTACATGGCGGTCTGCCGTGCGCCGGCCGCGACCAGCGGATGAGCGGCGTGCATGAGCAGTGCTCGTGCTCCGCCGAAGAGCACGGTTATCTCCTGGTTCACACGCCAGGTGATGCTGGCCGGCCCGAAGAAGCCGGGATCAGGAGCGCCCATCGGGAGAGCGTACCCGTGCCCGAGATCAGACTGGGGGCGCCGGCGTGACGTCTTCGGGCCGGTTCTTCTCGATCCAGAGATCGATCTGCGCCCACCACCGGTACAGCCACGCAACTTGCTGGTCCAGGTCGGTGGGTCTCTCTTCGGGGGTAGTTCGCCAGTAATGACCTTTGAGGGTTCGGTTTAGAGGCAGAGCCTCCCAGATGTCGCGCACGGACTGCAGGTCCTCGAGCCCGGAGTGAGCAACGAATACGACCTCGGCGGCGGGTGCGCCCCGCATGGCCGCTAACGCTCCGCCGGGGCGCGGGGCGATCAGGTTGGGCATCTGCGTGGCCCAGGCCGCCTGCGTCTTGTTGCCCTTGCCGCGGAGGCTGGCTATGGCCCGGTCCCTACGTCTGGCGGTGAAGTTGCCTCCCTCCGGAAAGAGGATCAGAGCTCCGGTGTCGTCGATGCTGGCGGCCAGCTGCTCGATTGCGTCGAGCTCGTGTTGCCGATCTTTCGGTTTGCGATCGACGAAATGGTTCGGGAGGCGGTTGCAAACTGTGTCCATGAAGGGCGCCCACTGCAACTCTCTCTTGGCCACGATTCGTGGCTGGCGGCTGAACTCGACCAGCAGAGTGCGGGCCAGGAACACCGAATCGGCCGGACCGCCATGACGACTAAAGACCATTACGGGGCCGGTGGCTCTGGTTTGCTGCTCATAAGAGATGCGGACTCCGAGCAGGCCGCGGATCGACCTCGTTACTCCGTTCAACCACCACCTCGACAGGCCCACATGAGCCCGTTGCATGGGGCTCGTTTTCATGGCTAGCCCGAACCCACTCACGATCCAGAGCAATAAGAGGGCTAGGAGCCCGGCGACCTCGTAAACCGTGATCAGGAAGACAAGCGTCGCCAGCCTGGTGGCCCGAAGACCATGGCGATCCAGGAGGTCGTAAGCCAACGCGATGAGCACGACTATCGGGAAGAGGACAATCAGGACGAGGCCGCCCAGCGCCACCAGTGGCGCCACGAAGAGCCGGCGGACGATTCGCGGAGGGAGCATGAGTGCTGTACGCGAAGGTTACCTTTCGCGATCGACCCGCGGCAGCGAGGGTTATGCTCGCCGGCGTGAATGGCTCCAAAATCGGGTTCGTGCTGGGTGGAGGCGGACACCGTGGTGCTTTCGAGGTGGGCATGCTCAAAGCCCTGATCGAGGCCGGAGTACTGCCCGACTTGGTCGTTGGCAACTCGGTCGGCGCCTTCAACGGGGTAGCTGTCGCCTCGGAGCCGAGCTCGGCGATGGTGGAGAAGCTGGAGTCGACGTGGCTCCACCTACCCAACACCGAGGTCTTTCAGTCGTCGCTCTGGACGAGAGCGACGACGATCATCAAACACCGCACGCATCTCCATTCGAGTGATCCGCTCAGACAGATGCTCGAAGAGTTCTTGCCGGTGCGAGACTTCAGTGAGTTGACAGTTCCGTTCCAGTGTGTCGCGGCCTGTATCGAGGACGCGGCAGAGCACTGGTTCAGTCACGGCCCTCTGATCCCCGCAATTCTCGCCTCCTCGGCGGTCCCGGGACTGCTTCCGCCTGTCGAAATCGGTGGTCGGCACTACGTCGACGGAGGCGTGGTCAATAGCATCCCAATCTCCCGGGCCGTTGAGCTGGGTACACGCGTCATTTATGTCATGCACGTCGGTCACATCGACGCTCCGCTCGAGCCGCCAGCCCGGCCATGGGACGTGGCGATGGTGGCCTTCGAGATCGCCCGCCGGCACCGGTTCAGCAGGGACATGGCCATGCTTCCGGGAGACATCGAAGTGCACGTTCTGCCGACCGGCGACCCGGAGCCGCGCTACAACGACCCGGCGAAGCTCCGCTATTCGGACTTCTCGGTCATCTCGGAACGGATCGAGCAGGCTTACGCGGCGACGAAGGAGTACCTGGCCGGACAGTGAGCTCGCCTCCGGTCAATCCACGCGTCGCTTTCCGACGCGCCGATTGACAGGAACGCTGACCCTAGGAGCCCGCGGCCTCCCAGACCCGGGCCGTCCAGACATAGCGCGATCCCCGCGGCGTCAAGCTGATCACCTTGTCGCGGATCAGCCTCAGCACCTCTGGTGCCTCCGCCAGCTGCGAAGGGAACGGGATGTTCTTCTCCACGATCTTCGTCATCTTGCCGTAGAGGTCCTTGGCAATCGACAGGATGGAGCCTTCGTCCTGAAGCGATCCGGTGGGAAGGAAGAGCTTGCCGCCGGGCGCGAGGAGCCGCTTGGCGGCCTCGAGCATTCGAATCGGAAGCTCGGATCCGTGTGGGCCGCCGCCGACTCCGCCGGGGAACCATCCGGTCACAGCCGCCAGCTCATCCGGTATTCCCGACACGTCACCGATGATCACGTCCGCCCGCACGTCCTCCTCTACTGGTCCGAATAGGTCGCCATGAAGGAAGGTTGTCACCTCGGAGACGCCGTGCCGCTCTGCGTTGGCAGAAGCCACTTCGACAACGTCCGGTGCAGTATCGACTCCGATCACCCGGTGTGCGCCGAGCTTGGCCGCAATTATGGAGAGAATCCCTGAGCCGCATCCTGCGTCGATGACCGTGTCTCCCTCCTTGACCTCCAGGGCCTCGGCCATCAATACCGAGACCGTCGACGGAACGAAGGTCTGGTCCGAAACCGTGAGCTTCATCGGCCCGAAGCGTCCTCGCCATTCGAACTCGGAACCCATATCCCTCCAGATCACATAGTTGTCCGACCCTGAGCCGAGGCCGGGGTTGGGGAATTAGGGAGATACCGTAGCCGAGATAAGGGAGAAGTGCCCCAACCCCTCGCGGCCGTCCTCAGTTAGACGGCTTGGCAGGGATGCTTCCCATCCGTCCGGTCTGATAATCCTCGATTGCCTGCAGGATCTCCTCCCTGGTGTTCATCACGAACGGTCCGTAATGAGCAATCGGTTCTCGGATCCGGAGACCGCCGAGCAGGAGAATCTCCAGGTACTTGGCTGGGAGAGGCTGGCGATCCTTGGCGCGCAATAGAAGGCCGTCGCCCGCACCAAAGACGGCCATTTGGCCCTCGGCGAGCGGCACTCCCTCTATCCCGACCAACCCCTCACCGACAAGGGAGTAAGCGAGAGCATTGAAGTCAGATCGCCACGGCAGTCTTAGCTCCGCCCCCGGAGCCACCGACGCATGAACGTACGTGATCGGGGTGTACGTCTGGCCGGGGCCGGAGTGGCCGTCGAGATCACCTGCGATCACCCGTAGCAGCGAAGCCCCATCCTCGGAGGAGAGAAGAGTCAGGCCGTCCCCCGTGAGGTCCTGGTATCGAGGGGTAACGAGCTTGTTGGCCCGGGGAAGGTTCACCCAAAGTTGAATGCCGTGCATGACACCACCGTTGACGAGGATCTCGTGAGTGGGCATCTCCGAATGGACGATGCCCGCTCCGGCCGTCATCCACTGCGTGTCGCCCCCGAAGATGATGCCGCCGCCGCCGGTGGAGTCACGATGCTCGATCTGTCCGTCAATCATGTATGTGACGGTCTCGAAGCCGCGGTGAGGATGATCCGGCGCCCCCTTGGCTTCATAGGGCGCCAGCTCGGATCCACCCATGTGGTCGAAGAGAAGAAAGGGGTCGGCCTCGATGAAGTTGATGGCCCCTGGGAAAGGACGCCTCACTTCGAAGCCTTCTCCCTCCAGTGTGCGGACCGCGGTGACAACGCGGTCGACCGGCCGCCACACCGTCGCCGCGGGGTCCGGGGCGGTTACTCGTGGGAGTGTCAATGGGTCTGAGAACACTGCCGGCATGCGGCAATCCTATGTCCGACTGTCGTTTGCAACGCTCCCGGGCGGTCTTTATGCCCTCAGCCTTCGATCGTGAGCGCGAGGGACATAGCCTCGTGTCCGGGAATGTCGCAAACGACGGTGTAGGTACCTTCACGCGCCTCGAAAGTGGTCCGCCGGTCGGTGCCGGCAGGCAACTCGAGGTCGACGCCCAGGGCACGAATCGTGAACGTGTGGCGTATGGGATCTTGGTTCTTTACGAACACGCTCACGGTGCCGCCGGGAGCGACGAGCCCGGTCGAGTGGAACCTCACGTCCTGAGCCGTCACCACGAGGTCGCCTGGTTGGGCGGTGTCGTTTTCCAGAGAGGCGGCCGCGCCCAGCCCCAGCACGACTCCGGTTATCAGGATGGCGGCTGCTGAAACGCCGATGCGAGCAGCCCAGTCAATACCCCAGCCGCGCAGGACGCCGGTTCCCGCCAGGACCCCGGTTGCGGCCAACAGGAGCACGCCCAGGGTGCCGACGAATCCTCGCCATGACTCGGGATGCACCAGGTCAGCCGACCCGATGATTGCGATCATGAGGACGAGCAGTCCGGAGACGATGAGCAGCGCGATCGGACCCACTCGGCCTTCTCGGCGTAGAAGGATCGAGATCACTCCGTAGATCAACGCAAACCCAGCGGCGAAGGGGTCTACCCCTCCAAGTAAGAAGAAGCCTGCTATCAGCCAGATCACCATCCCGACTGCGGCCGTCATCCCGAGACCCCGCCACCCGAACGTCGTTGGAGCCTCTACGGCAGCCGGTTCCGACAATTCCCCTCCTCCAAGTCATACAATTTCGGTCAATCGTTACGGTGGGTTGTGACTCGCACCAACACCCTTGCGGACGTCGACATCCTCTCCCATGACGTCTACGCCCAAGGTATTCCCCACACCGAATTCCGCCGCCTGCGCCAGGAGGCACCTGTGTCTTGGCACAACGAGCCGGCCCCCAATTCCGGGTTCTGGGCCATTACACGCTGGGATGATCTGGTCGATGTCCACCGCGACTATCGAACATTCTCGTCGGAGATCGGCGGGACCGAGCTTGAAGAGCTGGACTCCGACGCGCTGGAGACGCGCCGAACCATGCTGGAGACCGATCCGCCCCGGCACACCGAGCTGCGGAAGATCGTCAACCCATCGTTCTCTCGCCGAGCCGTAGCGACCCACGAGGACACGACGCGGACCATCGTCCGCCAGATCCTCGACGAGGCAGCGGCCCTCGGTGAGTTCGATTTCGTAGAGGAGGTCGCACGAGCCCTTCCCATCCGGATGCTCAGCCACCTGCTCGGGGTGCCACATGACGACGCGCCGCGGCTCTTCGAATGGGCCGACGCGATCATCTACCACGCCGACCCCGACTTCACCGACGTGATCTTCGACCGCGACGACACGGATCCATACCGGCTGCTGCCCTTCCGGAGCCCCTTCAGCCTCGAGGTCTTCTCCTATGTCGACAAGCTTGCGACGGCCCGAAGGCGCCACCCGGCAGGTGACGTGACTTCGATCCTGGTCGGGGCCGAAGTGGAGGGCGAGCCCCTCACCGACCAGGAGCTGAACACCTTCTTCCTCCTCTTGCTGATCGCGGGAAACGAGACCACCCGACACAGCCTGAGTCAAGGGGTGCTGGCCTTTACGGAATATCCCGACCAAGCCGAAAGGCTCCGAACCGACCCGTCGCTGATGCCGACCGCCACCGAGGAGATCCTGCGGTGGGCGTGCCCGCAGATTCACTTCCGGCGCACCGCGACCGTAGACACGGAGATCCGGGGCGTCGAGATCAAGGCAGGGGACAAGGTCGTCACCTGGTACTTGTCCGCTAACTACGACGAGGAGGTGTTCTCGGATCCATACAACTTCGACGTCGGACGAAAGCCCAATCGTCACGTCACCTTCGGGGGAGGCGGACCGCACTTGTGCCTGGGCAACTGGCTGGCCCGACTCGAGGTCCGGGTGTTCTTCGAAGAGCTGCTGGGCCGCGGCAGCCAGATAGAGATAGCCGGCAAGGTCGAGAGGGTCCGATCAAACTTCATCAACGGTATCAAGCGGCTGCCCGTTCGGATCCGATGAGCCTCCGAGGTCTGATCTTCGACGTCGACGGCGTTCTCACCGACACCGTGCCGCTCCACTACGAGGCTTGGAAGCGGATGTTCTCTGAGTTCGGCTACTCCTTCAATCCGGACATCTACCGGGCAAAGGTCGATGGCAAGAGCCGGCTCGACGGCGTACGCGGCGTCATGGCAGATGCCACCGAGGATGTGATCACCCGGGCAGGTGAGATCAAACAGGGCTACTACCTGGAACAGCTGGAGAGCGTCGAACTGTCTCCGTTTTCCGACGCAGCACGGCTAGTGCACCACGCCGCGTCAGCCGGCCTCCGGTTGGCCGCCGCTTCCGGAAGCCGTAACTCACCTCAGGTTCTGCGCAAGATCGGACTGATTGATCAAATGGCTGCGGTCGTCACGGGAGGCGATGTGCCGCACGGGAAACCGGAGCCTGACATCTTTCTCGAGGCCGCCGCGCGGATGTCCCTTGAACCCACCACATGCGTCGTGTTCGAAGACGCGGAGGCGGGCGTCGAAGCCGCCAAGCGGGGTGGCTTCTCCTGCGTAGGAGTCGACCGAGACGGCGGCGGTCAGTTTCTGGCCGGAGCCGACATGGTGGTAGCGAGTCTCGACGAGATCGACCTCGACTCGCTCCGCCGACTAGTGGTGGCTGAATGACCGACAAAACGCGCGCCAGGGGCTAGCTTCCGTCGACGATGGGCCGACCCATCGATATCCCTCGAGACATTTACCCCGTTGACGAGTGGGCGGTGATCGAGACACAGCCCCGCGAGGACTTAGTTTCTCGCTCGGAGACCCTATTCGCCCTCTCGAACGGCTACTTCGGGGTGCGCGGAACCTATGACCAGGGCGAGCCGAATCACGAACCGGGAACGATTGTCAACGGCTTCTACGAAAGCTGGCGAATCACATACCCGGAGCCCGCTTACGGCTACGCGACCAAGGGACAGACGATCGTGCGCGTGCCGGACGCCACCCTGCTCGATGTCCATGTCGACGGTGAACCGCTGCGGTTCGGCGTGGCGGGCTTTGTGTGCCGGCGGAAGCTGGATCTACGTCGGGGCTGGTTGGAGCAAGTGGTAGGAGCGACGACCGGGACCGGCACCAACGTGCAGGTGATGACCCGACGACTCGTTTCGCTATCGAACCGACACCTGATGGCAATGAACATCGAGATAGACGTCGATCGCGAGGCAGCAGTCGAGGTTTTCTCGTCGGTCGTTAACCAACAAGCCTTCGAGGTCTTCGTGCCTCTCGATCCAAGGCACGACCCTCGAAGAGCTCCGGGGTGGACGCATCGTGTTCTCGAGGTAAACGGGCACTCGGCGGAGGAAGGGCGCTTACTGGCGACCTACGAGACGGCGAGAAGCGGGCTCTCGCTCGCATGCGGGGTCGATCACGCCGTCGATCGTGAGAACGAGTTTCGACTCACGTCATACCACGACGGCGATCGAGGCGAGGTCCGCCTCGGCTTCGAGACCACCCCCGGCCGGCCGGTGAGAATCACCAAGTTCACGACCTACCACACAGGTGATGGACACCTCGCGCTCAAGGCTACTTCGACCCTCGACGAGGCCGTGGCAGCCGGCTGGGAAGGGGTGGCTGCTGAGCACGAGGCAGTACTGGCCCGGTTTTGGGAAGAAGCCGACGTCGAGATCGACTCTGATGCGGAGCTCCAGCAAGCGGTGCGCTGGAGCTTGTTTCAGCTCTTCCAGTCCGCGGCGCTAATAAAGGACGCGGAAGTACCCGCCAAGGGGCTTACGAGCAGGGCATACGAGGGCCACTACTTCTGGGACAACGAGATATTCGTCCTACCGTTCCTCACCCACATTCGTCCCGAAGCAGCGGCAGAGCTCATCCGACACCGATACGCCATGCTTCCGCAGGCCCGCACTCGCGCCCGGGAGCTCTCGCTTCCCGGAGCGCTCTTCGCGTGGCGCACGATCACGGGGGAGGAGGCGTCCGCTTACTACCTGGCCAGCACGGCTCAGTATCACATCGACGCCGTAGTAGTGCACGCCCTGGCCCGTTACATCGAAGCGACCGGCGACGAGGAACTGCTCTGGGAGCTGGGAGTGGAGATCGCCGTCGAGACGGCCCGACTATGGGAGGGGTTGGGCTATTGGCGCAACGACTCCTTCCATATCTCCGGGGTCACAGGACCCGACGAGTACACGGTTCTGGTCGACGACAACGCCTTCACGAACGTGATGGCACGCTTCAATCTTCGGTTCGCCGTCGCGTGCGTAGAGCGGATGCGGCGCGAGCAACCGGCCCGGTTCGAACAGCTGTCGGATCAGCTCGGGCTGACTTCCGAAGAGCCCGAGAAATGGCTGCGAGCGGCCGAAGCCATGTTCATTCCCTATGACGACGACACGGGCATCACGCCTCAGGATGAGAGCTTCTTACAGAAGCGAGTATGGGACTTCGAGGGTGTCCCGGAGGACCAGTATCCGCTCCTCCTGCACTTCCATCCGCTGACGATCTATCGGTATCAGGTGCTGAAGCAACCGGATGTTGTACTGGCTCAATACCTGGTTCCGGATGAGTTTCCACCTGAGCTGCAACGCGCCAATTTCGACTACTACGATCCTTTGACGACCGGCGACTCGTCGCTTTCTGCTCCCATCCAGGCCATCTCGGCCGCCATGGTGGGCTACACAGACTTGGCGTTGGAGTACTTCCGGCGCTCGGTTTTCGTCGACATCGGCGACCTGCACGGGAATGCCGCGGACGGCGTTCACCTCGCATCGACGGGCGGGGTCTGGATGGGGCTGATCCACGGCTTTGCCGGGCTCAGGATCAGCAGCGGTTCCATCGATCTCGACCCTCGTCTGCCGGCCGCGTGGGAAGGGATTCGGTTTCGCCTGTGCATCCGCAACAGCTGGCTGTTGATCGATTGCACCGACGACCGCGTGAGGCTATCCGTCGTGCGGGGGCCCGACCTTCACGTCCGAGTTCGTGGAGAAGGATTCGAGGTCGGGACCGAACCGGTAGAAGTACCTCTCAAGTAACGGTGCGGCGAGCCCGGTAATCAGAGTGGTCCCAAACCCGTGATTCGAGAGTCTCCTTGATGATCGCAACGGCGTCCCAGACGTCCGTGAAACTTAGGTAGAGAGGGGCGAATCCGAATCGAAGGATGTCGGGAGTCCGGAAGTCCCCAATGACGCCCCGTTCGATGAGCGCCTGCATAATTGGATATCCCTCCGGATGACGGAGCGAGACCTGGCTTCCGCGTCGCTCGGGGTTCTCGTCGCTGGCCAGTGTTAGCTCGTCGCCACATTCCTGACGAACGAGATCGATGAAGGTCTGGGTAACCGCAATTGATTTGGCCCGGATCTCGACCGGATCGGCCTCGAGATACAGATCGACTGCTTCTTCGAGAGCCACGAGGGAGAGAATCGGCGGTGTTCCGACCAAGTGCCGATCGATGCCCGAGGCGGCCCGATAATCATCCTCGAAGGAGAAGGGAGAGGCGTGGCCCATCCAACCGGCCAGGGCGGGACTTATCCGGTCTTGTAGGCGCCGGGCCACGTATAGAAAGGCAGGCGCCCCCGGTCCGCCGTTCAGGTATTTGTAGCCGCAGCCGACCGCCAGATCGACTTTGGCTTCGTCGAGACCAACAGGAACAACTCCGATCGTGTGCGACAGGTCCCATATCACGATTGTGCCTGCGGCGTGGGCTGCTTCGGTGACCGCAGCCAGGTCGTGAAAGGACCCTGTCTGATAGTTGACATGGGTCAGCAGCAGGACGGCCACGTCACCGTCGAGTGAGGCCACTAGATCGGTGGCCCCGACCCGTCTGATCCCGTGGCGACCGCCGAGGAGCTCGACTAGCCCCTGCGCCATATAGACGTCGGTCGGGAAGTTGCCCTGCTCTGTGAGTACGACTCGCCGGTCCGGGCGGAACGTGAGGGCGGCGGCAAGCAGCTTGAACAGGTTCACGGAGGTGGAGTCGGCCACGATCACTTGGCCCTCGTCCGCACCGATCAAGCGTCCAATCTTGTCGCCAACTCGTCGGGGAAGATTTATCCACTCGTGCCAGCTGCGTATCAGCCCTTCTCCCCACTCCGTCCGAACTACTTCTGAGATCCGATCGACCGTTCTCTTCGGCAGCGCTCCCAGGGAATTCCCGTCGAGGTAGACAACGCCATCCGGCAGGAAGAACTCGTCGCGGAAGTGAGCAAGCGGATCGGCAGCATCCAGCTCAGCCAGCTCGGCTCGGGTCAGCGGCACCCGCAGACTCTGATCGCCTTAACGCGTTTCTGTCAACACGGACCCTCCCGCTAATCCCCTCCGCAAGGTGTCAAGGCCGGGGTATTGGTGGAGGTGTCCGAAGGGCGGAGGGGATTCGGCGAAGGCGCCTGCTGAGTCAGCCGCGGCCCGCTAGCGCCGCCTCGGCCTTCTCCAGCGGAACCTGCCAGACAGCAGATGTAATCAGGGGCCGGAACCCCATCTCCGTGTTGATCGCCAGCATCGGCTCGTTCGAGTCGGCGTTGTCGGTGTCGATGCGATCTACTTCCGGCTTTTCCTCGATGAGCTTGAGGAACATGGCCGCCTTGAGCCAGCGGCCGAGTCCCTTGTTCCTGTGCTCGGGGTCGACACCGGTGTCACCCTGATCGGCGCGGTAGGGACGGTGGGGAGGAAAGAAGATGTTCGTGACCCCTACCAACTCCCCCGTTGGCTGGTGGCGAGCGGACATGACCCACCAGGTGAGCCCGCGTTCGATCGCCGCGTTCTCCCAGTCCCGCAGCTGCTCTGGCGTCCAGTGCCAGTCCTCCTCCTCGAAGTCCTCGCGGGGAGCGGTGTTCATCACGTCGAGCACATCGATGTAGGCCTGCAGCAAATCATCCGACACCGGACCCTCCCAAGAGACCAGCTCGTAGTCGGACGCTCGTTCCGGAGCGCGTTCCACCCACATGCGCATCAGATCCGCATCGACATCCTTGACCCACGCCCGGCTGGTCCGATCCGATAGTCGCCGATCGCCTCCCAGCCAGGAAATGAAGCCTTCTCCGTCGCTGCCGTCCCAAGTCCACGTGGCCAGCCTGGGTCGATCCTCTTTATGCGCCAGCTCCAGTGCGGGAGCCAGCAGCCGAGTGCCCAGGCCGCCGCGACGGTGTGGTTTCCGGACGTGGGCCCAAAACCAGGCCTGGTCTTTGTTCTGATCCAGGTGCTCGACACTGACCACCGAGCTGCCCAGCGCCACCAAGCCGTCCCAGACCGCCCACCTGGTTACCTGGCGAAACGACGGCTGATGCTTCCACTCCTCGACGATCTCCGCAAACGGCTGCGGGGGATCGTCAGGCAACCGCTCCAGGTGAGTCTCGACGTAAAGGTCGTGGACCGCCCGCAGCTGTTCTTCGGACGCGATGTGTGGGTCGAACAGTTCGAGTTTGCTCATGAGCCGGCAAAGGACTCTAGGCCGTGTTACAACTATCAGACCCTGAATTTCCGGGCTCGGCAACTACATGAAGAACGGAGCTACCTTCTCGCTTCATGAATCGGCGGCTCGCCGGCATAGCCATCCTGGTGGGGCTCGCCGCTTGTGCGGGTGTAACCACCCCGACGGACCTCCCGCTACCGTCGGAGGCCGCCACGACCAGCTCGGAGACCTCGGTGCCGTCCGCAGCTCCTACATCTGAGGCACAGCTGCCCGGGTTCAAGTTCTGGGACCTCCCGGACCTGATGCAGGAATCTGTCGGTCGATACTCAGAGTTTCTCGACGTTCCGACGATGAGCGTGGGGGTCTACTCGCTCCCGTCCGCTGCCTCAGACACCCAGTCGCCTCACGGACAGGACGAGGTGTATTACATAGTGGAGGGAGAGGCCCAGCTTGTGGTGCAGGACGAGCCCATACCGGTCTCTCCGGGATCCATTGTGTACGTCCGCGCCGGAGTCGAGCATCGTTTCGAGCCGATCACGGATGACTTGCGGACGGTCGTGTTGTTCTCCTCTACGCCTACCGACGCCGAGGCAAAGACAACCGAAGCCTTCCAGCTGTCTGAGCTGACGACCGGTGCGCCCAGCCGTAACACGTGGAACGTGTTCCTGAGCGCTCCCACCCTTCGGTTCGGCCTCTATCGACTCCCGGCGTCAGTCGGAGGTGACGATCCTCTCATCCACACATTCGACGAGATCAACTTTGTCGTGTCCGGTCGGGGGACGTTCAGGGTGGAGGACTTTGATCTAGAGATCGGTCCCGACTCGGTCATGTTCGTGCCGGCCACGCTGGCTCATAGCTTTCATTCCCTGAACGACGATCTCGACGTCCTCATCTTCTGGGAAGGCGGCGGCTGACGACTACCCAGTCAGGATCGGGGCGAGGGCTGCGACCGCCAAGCCTGACCCCAGGAAACCGTCTATCAGGTCGAGGAAGCCCCCCTGCGCACCGAAGGTTGTCCCGGAATCGATCGCTCCGGCCTTACGCTTGCACCAGCTCTCCGCCAGGTCACCGATCTGGCCGGCCACTCCTCCCGCAAGTCCCAGCAGGATCGCCTCCCCGAGAGGGATCCAGATAGTCGCCACCAGTCCGGTAGCCAGACCGAAAAGAGCCTGCGCGGCAGCTCCCTCCCACGTCTTCCGGGGACTGAGCTTCGGCGCCAGGCGGTGCCGTCCCAACTTCGAGCCGATCAGCCAGGCTGCCGACTCACCTCCAAACACCGAAACGGCGAGCACTATTAGCCACTCTCGCCACCTGTCGACGGTTAGTAGATGACCCAATGCGGCCGCTCCCCCTCCTACCAAAAGAGCGAGAACAGCCGCGCGCGCCCAGGCTTCTCGAGGCTGGGTCACCGCCAGCCACCAAGCCAGAAAGGCAATCGGAATGGCCCAAAGCCCAACAAGGAAGCCCAGGATCGCTCCGGCTAGGGGAACCGCGCCGACTAACAAAGCCGGTCGCGACTTAGATAGCAACCTGCCCGCCTCGACGCCGGCGCCCGCCGACAGTCCACCGACGAACGCCAGAGTGGCCACCTGCCCGATGACGACGACTGCCACACCGGCGACGGCCAGCGGGACGCCGGTCCTCAGGCGACGCAGACCCTCGCTGATGAAGGGCCTCCCTGCCTCAGAGCGGTCGCTCGTAGAAGCGATAGCGTTTCACGATCTCGGCGCCCAAGCGCTCCAACGGTTGGCGCATGGCCTGGTTTCCTTCAAGCACCCAGCCCATCTCGGAGGAGTAGTAGCCCGCCGAGGTCGCCCCCCGGATCATCTCGTCCAGAAGCACGGCATCCACACCCTTGCGCCGGTATTCGGGAATGATGCCCAGCGCCAACGTCCGCACACTGTCGATTTTGCGCTCCTCCCACAGCAGCTTGAAGATCCCGAACGGGAGGAGCCGGCCGTTCACGCCGTGAATAGCCCGGTTGATGTCTGGAACTGATAGAGCGAAGCCGATAGCGTCGCCATCGACTTCAGCAATCAGCGCCAGGCCGTCTTTCAAGAGAGGTTTGAGGCTCTTGGCCAGGTGCTCGATCTCGGCGGTGGTCATCGGCACGGCACCCCAGTTTTCGGCCCAGGCCTCGTTGTAGATCCGACGGACCGGTCCCAGCTCGGCTTTTAGGTTCTTTAGATCTGCCGTGCGGACTTGGATCCCCCGTCGCTCCTTCATCCGCGCGGCGAATGTGGCGAGATCGTCGCGCCGGCCGATTTCCGCCTCGTGGATCCGGTAGGCCACCATCTCCTGCACTGACGCGAAACCTGCTTTCTCGAGCAAGTCCACGTAGTAGGCCGGGTTGTAGGACATGAGGATGACGGGTGGGCTGTCGAAGCCTTCGACCAGCAGTGCACAGGTCTCGTTCACTGAGTAGGAGGCGGGGCCGCGCATGTCACTCATCCCTCGATTCGAGAGCCACTCACCGGCGACGTCGAGGAGGCCATCCGCCGTCTCCTGGTCGTCCAGGGTCTCGAAGAATCCAAAGAATCCGATTCTGTCGTCGTGGAACTCGTTGTGGCGATGATTGACGCAGGCGGCTATCCGCCCTGTTATGTCACGGTTGCGGCGAGCCAAGAACAGCGCAGTATCGGCGTGCTCGTGAAACGGATGGCCCTTGGCGGGATCGAGGAGCTTTCTCTCCTCCGTAAGCAGCGGTGGTACCCATTGGGATACTCCCCGATATACCATCCAGGGCACCAGCTGGAAGTCGCGCAGGTCGCTGCGGGAGGTAACCGCTTCGACCCGGACGGTCATGCCTCAGAGCGCGGGCGAGGCTGCGGTCTTGGTCAGTCCGACCCGGTCCGCGGTGGCAGCCACCACGTCGAGAACATGGTCGAGCATCTCGGTCGTGTGTGTGGCCATGTACGAAGTTCGCAGCAAGCATTTACCCTGTGGGACCGCCGGCGGCACTATCGGATTAGTGAAGATGCCCGCCTCGAAGAGCGCGTTCCAGAAGTAGAACGTGTGACCCTCCTCGCCGATGACCAGGGGGATGACCGGGGTCTCGGAAGGACCGACATCGAGCCCGATCTGCCTGTAACCGTCGCGCATCTTGTTTACGTTCTCCCATAGCCGCTGCCTTCGCTCGGGCTCTGCTTCGATGATGTCGAGCGCGGCGATCACCGCCGCCACGGCCGCAGGAGGGGGGCTCGCCGAGAAGATGAGAGCCCGGCTGTGATGCTTCACATAGTCGATGACGTGGGCGTCAGAAACGATGAAACCACCGATCGAAGCAAGCGACTTGGAGAAAGTGCCCATGATGATGTCCGCTGCTTTCTCGACTCTGAAGTGCTCGGCCGTTCCCCGCCCATTAGCGCCCATGACGCCGACGCCGTGCGCGTCGTCCACCATGAGACGGAAGCCGTATTGGTCTCGGAGGCCGGACATTCCCTGCAACTCGGCGAGGTCGCCCTCCATCGAGAACACGCCGTCGGTGACGACCAGCGTCCCTCCGAGTCCATTGTCCTCCTTTAGAAGGCGCTCGAGGTCGCTCAGATCGTTGTGCCGGTATTTGACGGCCTTCGCGAACGAGAGGCGATTGGCATCAAAGATGCTGGCGTGGTTCATAGCGTCGGAAAGAACCCGATCGTGGCGTCCCGCGAGCGCGTCGATCGTTCCCAGATTCGTCTGGTAGCCGGTAGAGAACACGAGGCAGGCGGGCTTGTCCATGAACCGCGCTAGACGCTCTTCGAGCTCCTCGTGCAGCTCGAGGTTGCCGTTGAGGAATCGGGAGCCGGTGCATCCGCTGCCGTAGTCCGAGATCGCCTTCTGTGCCATCTCGATCACATATGGGTGCTGGGTAAGCCCGAGGTAGTTGTTCGACCCAATCATGACGACCTTGCGGCCGCGAATCGTCACTTCGGCGTCGGCCCCGGAGGAGATCGGTTGAAAGTAGGGATACCAGCCTTCCGCCTTCGCGCTCTGCGCCCTGGTGAAGGCGCTTGCCTTGGCAAAGATGTCGTTCGATGTCTCCATCAGCCGCTCCGCATCCAGTCACGCACAGGTGCTTTTCCTCCCGTCACCACCGTCTTCAGTTGATCCTCCCCTCCGTGATGATTCACGTGACAACGAGCGGCTCGGCCGGTAACACCTCGATCGGACAGTCGAGCCCCGAAACCCGGGCAAGACGCTGGTCGGCCGTGACCAAAGGGACGTCGAGCCGCTCCGCCAAGGCCACGTACCAGGCCATGTATGGCGACAGTCTCTCCCTCAGCTCCCAGATCCGCTCGGCGAAAGGCTCGAACGGATACCGAACCACTCGCAGCCGCCTCATCTGATACAGAGCGGCGCGGGCCCTGAAGTGGGCGATCAGACCCTCCCGCCACATCCGCCTAAGAGTTGATCCCACCTCGGCCGAAAGTACCTCCGGCGCGCGTATGGCGGGCTCGGCTGCGAGCAGCCTGCGGGCCCGGACACCCGTCCACGACTTGGACACCAGCGCGTCCACCACTGCCGAAGCGTCGTAAACCCTCAATGCGACTCCCGATCCTCGTCAACGAACGGCGCCGACGAGATCCCCGCGAAGCCCTCTCCCTCCTCCTCTCGGAGTTTGGACTCGACCTCAGCCACGATTTCTGCAGGCGCCGCGGTTCGGGCGTTCGCAATCAGCTCCGACCGCAGGTATTCCTGTAGGCTCTGGCCGGCAGCGGCGGCCCGGAGCTGGTAAACCCGGTGAACGTCCTCCGGCACGTTGCGAATCTGAATAGTTGCCATTGTCGTCAGAGTGGCGCTGGGAGCGCTACTTTACACGCGCAGCTGCTTATTGCGTCATCTGGCTGACCCGTCAGCTCCGGTTGGGACTTCGTTCGCCTCCTCCACGCGAGCGGAGCCCGACCTGCCGAAGGTTGCAAGCCTCGCTGCGACCAGCATGATGATCAGCAACGCCCCTACCAACAGCCACGGCGAGCCCCCTGCCGTCGGGGGAACCCCGGGAGTGCCGATAGTCGCGTCGGTGAGCGTCAGGTCAATGAAGGGAGCAATCGACTTCTCGCCGTTGCGATCGCCGGCCCCCCCATCCCAGACCGCGAACGCCACCAGAGTCGGCTCGCCGGCCGAGAAGCGAGCGTAGCCCTCCTCTCCAGCAGCAAGCCCTCTAACGAAAAGGGCCCGCCATCGCCCCGACTGCCAGGCACCCGATCCGTCTACGTCCTGGGTGGGCGCAGTCGTCAGCGAACCGAAGCCCTCAGCCAGGAGGTTCTCGATCGGAGAGCCACGTGATCGCTGCGCCAGCGGGTTACCGACCGCCTCGGCCGGCCGGTAGAGGGGGTCGTCGCCGCCTTGGTAATAGTCGACGTAGGAATCGGGGAAGCGATCCTGAGTCGTGGCGTAACCGGAATCCAGATCGGCCTGCCAGACCGCCTTCCATTGCCAGATGTTCACCGGGACATCCGGAGCTCCCATCGTGTATGGAGGAGCTGTTCCCGGGATAGCCGGGAACTGAACGGCGGCCGCGTCTGAGTACAGCGCGATTCCGTTGACGGCGTCGTCAACATCGTTGTCCGCCCACTCCATCAACAGGTAGATGCGATCATCGTCGTAGAGAGCGCGGGCCACCACCGACGACACGCCACCTCCTCCGAAAGGCGGGGCGACGTTTTGCGCGGAGAGCGGAACTTCCTGACTCGCCGCTCTGTCCCAGATATCCGCCCAGGGTCGATCAATGGGGACCGGCTCCGTAGTCCGGAGCGCCTCGAGATGGAGGGTCTGCGACCGCACCGGAATGACCTGTAACAGGCCGAGGGCCAGCCCGACTAGTACCGCCGCGACCGACCGGATCCAATTGGATTTGCGGAGCGAGCTAGGAGACACGGTCGTGTTCCTTCCACGGCGAATCGAGGAGCTCCGCGAAGGCCTCCTCTGCCACCGGGCACGTCATCTCGCCCGGCTCCTCGGCAATGATGATCGGTTCGTCTCGAAACATCTCGATCGCCCCAACGCGGAGAAAGCGCTGCTCCCAGGCGACGAACGTCTCCAGGGCACGGGCCGCGACCTCGTACCAGGTGCCGGCGCCCGTGACTGCAACCCGCCGGCCGACCAGCGGAGCCCACCGTGCCAGGTGCTGGCGGAGAAAGGCCCGAGAGGCGTCCCGGCAGATCTGGATGTGATCGCCCTCCTGCTCGTGGCGGGCCCGAGCTTCCTTAAGAGCCAAGAGGTAGGAGAACTCCAGCTCGACCGCGAGGTGGTCCGGTCGCTCGATTCGGCCTCTGACGCCGAATGCCTGATAGGTCCCAGCCAGGTCGGCCTGTTGCTGTGCCTGCTGAAAGAGGTGGCGGGCGGAGAACGCCGTCTCGTACAGCGGGCAGTCCTCCGAATAGCTCAGGGTGAATGTCTGCTGGTATGCCTTCTCGAGGTCGGCTGGTCGGAGCGGCTCGAGGGCTGCCCGGGCCCTTGTGACACTGGCGCGAGTCGACTCGTCTATCAGCTCTGCGGCGACGGCGGCCGTCGTGAAAGCCTCCCGGATCTCCGCAGTCACCTCCGGGGTGGGATAGGAGAAAGCCAGGGCGAGTGCGCGGTAGAAGGTCGCTCTTGCGAGGGCTCTCTCCTCTGCGGTCGTTGCCATCTCGCCTCCTCAGATCGAATTGAGGAACTGGTTCGGGCGCTCGTACTGCTCCTCCACCACCGTGGTGCGGACGATCTCCGAGCCGTCCCGTCCGTATCCGACGATCGTGTCGTTGAACACTTCGAGCGGCTGGCCGTCGATGTTGATCTCGAAAACCTTGAGGCCTTCTATCACCTCGAATGAGAAGACGATCGACTGCGAGGCCCGGAAGAGCTGAAGGACCGCCTGCGCGGTGCGGGACGGACGCCGGTACGCCTCGATGGCGCGGTCTACACCCGGACCGAACATCTGTTGTAGGTAGGGCCTGGGCACCCAGCGCGGGGGTATGTAGTAGACGTTGGGCTGGGTGCCGAACTGGGGATAGAGCGGGACCGCCATCTTTTCGGTGTGGACCAGGTAGTACAGCGGGTTGGTCTCATCGGGCGTCCAGCTCCCGTCGGCTTCGGTCTGGACCAGCCCTTGGAGTCGAATCTGACCCGGACAGACACTCATGCAGCGAGTCTCCATCGGCTGTCCCCCCGAGAGCGGATCGCTTCCTTCCACGCGCGGGTAGCAGGCGATGCACTTCTCCGAGGTTCGGGTGTCGGGTCGATACATCGGCTTCTTGTATGGGCACTGCTCGACGCACTTCCGGTAGCCCCGGCAGCGCTCCTGGTCGATCAGAACGATCCCGTCTTCGGGACGCTTGTAGATAGCGTTGCGGGGACAGGCTGAGAGGCACGCCGGGTACGAGCAGTGGTTGCAGATTCGCTGTAGGTAGAAAAACCAGGTTTGGTGCTCCGGCAACACCGCGCCCTCGGCGAGTGGGGCTCCCGCCACCGGTGAGTCCTCGTGGATGTTGGGAGAAGTCCACTCCTCTTCGGTGGGCAGGTATCCGACGGCCTGCTCGCCTTGACCGGCGAGCTGGGCCGCTTCGTAGATCGTGGCTCCCTCGAAGGTCCCGTAGGGGGAGGCGGCCGTTTCGGTCCCGTCCCACGACTGACCTCCGGGATTGGCCCGCTCGACCAGTTCGAGGGTCTTGACGTCCCAGTAATGGGGATAGCCGCCATAAGGCTTGGTCTCGACGTTGTTCCACCACATGTCCTCCTGGCCCTGGGAGAAGGTCCAGGTGGACTTGCAGGCCAGTGTGCAGGTCTGACAGGCCAGACATCGGTTGATGTTGAAGATGGCAGCGAACTGCCACTCCGGCTGCCCACCCTCGAACCGGTAGGCCATTTCCCTGCCGAGCTGCCAGTTGTAGACGGATGGCATGTCAGTTTCCTTCCGGCCCGAGGACATCATCGAGGAGCTCTTCGACGAAGACCGGGCCCCGTTGCCGGTACACCGTGTGTGCCGCCACGTAGCGGGGGATCCGGAACATCCGGGCAATCCGGCTACGAGGCCAGCCGAGGAGGGCGAACTCGGCGATAAACGTCCGAGCCATGGCCTCGAGTCCATCGTGGCCGGGCGTGGGCACTCCAAACGCGACCGGCTGATAAGGATCGGAGGCCTCGGCAGCCTTCGCCGTCCCCGTGGGCGGAGTCACTGTCAGGGGAATGCGCAATGGGCGCTTGCGATCGGTCATGTCACATACCCCCCGGCGAGATACCGGTTCATCCTCTCGTCCTCGTTGCCCGGAGACAGACCACTTTCTGCCGGCGCCCAGACCCCTGCCCCGCCTAGACCTCCGGGTTCCGCCTTGGTCACCCGCACCAGCGTCTCTTTGGGGACGGTGTTGATGGCGTGGTTATCGGCTTCGCCTCCGAACATGAATCCGACCGCAATCTTCTGCTTGTGGAAAAGGGTGTCGGTCTGGTGCATAGGCATCGCCCAGTCTCTGGTGACGCTTTGGTGTGAGCCGTACCGGTAGCTGGACTGATATCCCGTGTCTTCGGATACCGCTCGTCCGTCCGCCCGCGTCTCGTGGGCGAGGACGGTCTTCTGCGTGGCCAGCCAGTACCCATGCTTGGCCATCAAGACGTTGTACGGATAAGCCTGGTTGTACTTCACGCGCAGCATCAGCCGAGCGACCTTGTGGAAGGGGTCGGACGTGTCGTTCGGGTCGTAGTTCGGGTACGGCCGATCGGCGGGATTGGCATCGATCCAGACGTAGTCTCCGTCGGCAAGTCCGAGATCCTGGGCGGCCTGAGGGTTCATGTGCACCTCGCGATCACCGACGTGCGGATATCGCGTGTCTCGCCGATGGGGATCGGTGAAGTTGCTGCCCCATAAGACCTCCCAGTCGGTGACAGCCCAGCTGGAGTGGGTCGTGTGACGGGTCTTGGGGGTGAGGAAGTAGAAGTTGAAGCCCTGTTCCCAGAGCGGGTTAGTTGTATTGCGCACCTCAGACCAGGGCAGCTTGATGTTGCGGACGGTGCGCAGGTCGGGATCCAGCTCGTCCCGGGAAACGCCGTAGTCCTCGGGCCGGATAAGGGGGTTGGAGGACACGATGACGTTGGGAAGGTACGGGGTGGCTTCCGGGCCTTCGCGATGGACGATGAAGTTCTCGCCGTATTCGATGGCTTCGGGAATGTCGACATAGGAGTGGAGTCGTCCGGTTTCGGTAAAGAACGGGACGTTGTCGTGAATTTGCTCCCAGAACGGGATCCTCGGGTAGGTGCGGAACATCATCAGGGCCGCACCCGGCTCGCCGTATTTGCCCGCCTGGATGTCCGAGACTTGGTATCCCCTGGTGGTGGCGGACGCATCGAGAAGCCGCTGGAGGTAGACCTCAGCTTGGTCTTCGAGCGCGAACTTCCAGTAGTCGGAGAACCTCTGATCCCCGAGGATCTGGCCGATCCGCTCTGCCGTCTTGGCCATGATCATTAGGTCGTCCTCGGAATCGAATAGGGGTTGGATTCCGTCCCGACCCCAGATCTGGAGAAATGGGTTGGAACAGGAGGCCGTTACCTCGGACGTCTGGAATTCGACCCACGAGTTAGCGGGAAGCACGAAGTCGGACAGCTCGCACGACGCCGTCATCTCGATGTCCTGGGTCATGATCATGTCGACCATCGGATTGACGTCCCTGATGACCAGGTATGCGTGCTTGGCGTTGTTGATCAGGTTGACGTTGGAGGTCCAGATCACCTTGGTGGGGGTAGGCATGTGGGTTTGGCCGGTGAAGTTCCTCCGGCCGAACGCCGGCGTGTCGACGATCAGCGCTCGGTCACCGTGGTCCCAGTAGGCAGGCTCCTCGTCCTTGGCGTAGTTGTGAACCGCGACATCTTTGCCATCAGCTGAGGGATCCAGGTTGGGGGCGAAGGGGTCCTCCGCGATCCATCCCTTGAAGCCGGGACCCGACCACTCGGCCGATTGCCACAGGGCCGCTTTGTAGTTGCCGGCCCACGTGTGGCTGCCGGCTCCCGGCAGGCCGATGTTGCCGGTCAGCATGATCGGGAGGTAGGTGGCTCGGTTATGGAGGGTGGCGTGGAACCAGTGGTTGATGCCCTCGCCGGTGTGGATCGCAACCGGTTTGATGGTGGCGATGTCTCCTGCCAGCCGTTCGATGAGCTCCACCGGCGTTCCCGTAATCTCGTGGACCGTCTGAAGGTCGTAGTCCGAGAGATGGTCGCGATACGCCTCCCAGATGGTGAGCACGTCGACTTCGGAGCCGTCGACGAGCTGGACCGTGTCCCGGTAAGAGAGCTGGGGTCGAATTCCTCTGTCCACCATTCGAGGTCCCAGGTCGTCCCTGGTGATGGCACGCAGTGACTGCGTCCCCTCGTCGAACACCACGAAGTCGAAGCCGACCTTTTCGTACTGCTCTTCGGTGAGTTTCTGCTCCCGGAAGCTGGGCCCGTCCGAAACCAGACCGGGCCGATAGCCCGCAAAGATGTCTTTGGCTCGTATGCGCTCGAGGGTGTCGGTTCTGATCAGGAGCGGGAAGTCGGTGTACTGGAGGACGAAGTCACGGTCGTAGAGCTCTCGGTCCATGAGGAGCTTGGTTATTCCGAGGAAGATGGCGGTGTCTGAGAGACCGGGCCGCACCGGAAGCCAGTAGTCCGACTTGGAAGCGGGAGGGCTGTATTCCGGGGAGATCGTGACGATCTTGCCTCCCTGCTCCATGATGTTGGAGAACCAGTGTGACTCGGGCATCTTGTTCTCCACCAGGTTCTTCCCGACCTGGATAGTCAGCTTCGAATTGGCCAGATCGTTGAAGTCGGGCTCCGATGTCTGGAGGCCATGCACGAACGGATGGCCGGGTGCCTGGTCCCCGTGCCACGTGTAGTTCGACCAGTTTCGACCGGCTTTGGCCTCGTCCGGTCGTACGCCGCGAACATGGGCGTCGAGTAGTGCCAGCGTGTTGCTCATCCGATACATGCCGTACTTGCCGATGACGCCGAGCAGACCCATGCCGCCGCGCAGCTTCATCGTGCGGGTACCGGCGCCGCCCATTTCGTCGATCATCTCCGGCTGGTAGCCCTCGGTTTCCAGTCTTCTGACACCCTCGGGACCCGAGTAGGTCTCGGCGACGTTGATCAGACCGCGCGCCATGTAGTCGTAGGTCTCGTCCCAGGTGAGTCGAGTGAAAGAGTCGGTGCCCCGGCTCGTGAACATGTACCGATCCCGTGCATCCGGGGTGAGCTCCGGGAATCCGTCGTCGGCCCACTGCTTCCAGCCGTTGCGAAGCATCGGGAATCGCAGTCGATATGGTCCGTAGACCCGACGGTGAAAGGTCTGTCCTTTCTTGCAGCCTCGGGGGTGCCATTTCACGGAGGCGGTGTTGCCGAGTTGGTCGGTGTAGCGGCCTACGTCATAGTTCGGCTCGATTCGTTGGATTACTCCGTTCCGTGTGAACGCCCGCAGGCGACAGGCGTGGGTGTCGTTCGGCGAGCAGATGAAGGTGAAGCTGGAGTCGTATGCGTACTGCTTGTGATAGACCTGCTCCCAGTCGCGATACGGGTAGACCTCGAGCGGATTCCCGACACTATCCACCGTCTCGAGCTGGCGGAGGAGCGGATATGAGACCGCGCCGACCGTGGCTACCGCTCCCATCTGGAGGAACTGGCGCCGGGATACCTGCATGGCTAGGTCTCCTCACCGCTGATGGTCTTGCCCCCGATGGTCCCGGCCAGCACGCTGAGGGCCACGATCGCCGTGAGGTCGTGATGCAATACCTGGGACTGAATCCCGGCCGTTCCGAAGAGCACCACGGCCGCGGCCAATGGGCGGGTCGCGGGCGAAGCCGACCAGCCGGCAACCAGAAGGCCGATAGCGCCGGCTGCGGCGATGTACAACAAGGGCGGCAGTGAGAGCGTCGCTCCTAGCGCCCAGATCGCACCGATCGCGGCGAAGCCGGGCTGAAAGGTAAGGGCCCCCGCCACGACTATCGCCGATCCGGCCGCCACGGTCCACACCCATAGGCCGGGCGACCCCTCCGCCAGAAGCGACGCCGCCAGAATAAGTGCCGCGGAAACAATCAGCAGCTCCGCGATACCACGGGCGGCGACAGCGCTCGAGACTGCGCGGCTCGGCCAGGCAGCGTCGACTAACAGCGACAAATGGCTCACGACCACGGCCAAGGCGGCCATGACTACGGCCGTCGAGTACAGGTCCTGGCGACGGCGGACCGCTGCAATTCCGACGGCGGCTGCCGCCGCGGCTACGGCGGTATGAACGAGTACCCCCGTCACGGGGGCGGTCCAGATCGATGCGAGCAGCACCGTCCCGGCGGCGCCCAACAACGGCGGCCCCAAACGCCGCGTTTTGAGTGCCAGAGCAACTGCGGCTGCAAACACGAGCACGGCCCCCGAGCTGGCAGCCAGCTCGCCGGCCGATGCCACGGTCACATTCAGCGAAGATCCGGGAACGACCTGGGATAGGACAGGTGGCGCCAGACGATGCAGGAGGAGCTCAGCACCCACAGTCAGAGCGGCTGCGGTCAGGAGGCTTCGCCCCAGGCCGGAGAGGGTCCAGCCAACGGACGCAGCACCAGCACCTAGGTACGAAGCCTCGGCCTGTCGAACCTCTGTCCTGTGCAGCACTGCCATCGGGCCGGCTCCTAAACGTTTAGCTGCTAACTAAGCGTTGAGTAGGTTATAGTCGCATTCGCGCTCAACGTCAAGTAACGTACTAAACGTTTAGGCCGGGAATACATAATGCAAGTGGCGCTGGGCCGCAAGGGCGACTACTCGGTCCGGGCAGTGCTGGATCTGGCCCGTGTCGCGGACGGTGATCGGCGCAAAGCGCGCGAGATCGCCACAGACATGGACATCCCCCAGCCGTACGTCACCCAGATCCTGGCAGATCTGGTTAGAGCGAAGATCCTGACAGCCCTGGCGGGGCCGGACGGAGGCTATGCACTCGCCAAGCCCCCCGCGGAGCTGAGTTTGCTGGAAGTGGTCGAGGCCGCCGAGGGGCCCATCCTGTTGGAGCGATGCGTGCTCAGGGGCGGGCCCTGCGGCTGGACGGACGTCTGCCCCATCCATGTTGCCTGGACCCGAGCTCAGGGAGCGATGATCGACGAGCTGCGCAGCACGACTTTCGCCGAGCTGTCTGCGGCCGATGAGGCGATAGACCTCGGCACTTTCGAGCCTCCGGCCGAGGCGCCGCCCCATGCGACGCCGACCGAACGCGCAGGGCCTCGACAAAAGAGACACTCGCAGGAGTGACGTCCAGCGGCTCCCGCCCGCTCTCTAGGAGCTGATCTTCAGCCAGCTCTTTAAGGAACTTGTGTCGTAGGCAAACCACATATCGTCGTCGGAGCTGTCGCCCACGACTACCTTGAGCCGCAGCGTGCGGCCGCCGCCCACGCTTGTGCTGATCGTTCCGAGATCGATGGTTCTGGACACCCAGTTCGAGGACCCACCGTTCCAGGAACCCAGGGCGAGTGATCCCTGCGCGAGCCACGTGCATCCCGACCCGGAGCTGTCGCAGTCCATCAGCCGGGCGACTACCTCCCCGGCTTTATCCGATTCGAAGTCCTTGCTGGTGCTCCACAGGCGGAGCGTTACCTGCCCTTCGAGGTTCATGCCGGAGCCCGTGCTCATCGACCAGAGCTGATACTTCGTGGGATCGAACTCCCCCAACCCCTCTCCCGTCTTTTGGATTAGCAGGCCAGGTTCCTCGTCACGATCGTCGTCGTAGTTGTAGAGCTGGGAGGCGGTGGGTGTGCTCGAGCTCATTGGCAGTACGACATGGGAGGGCGTATCGGTGCTAGGAGGGCTTGGATCGTTATGGAAGTAGAGAACGAGCACAGCCGGCGTGGTGGTAGTGGTGGTAGTCCCCGGCAGCGTCGTGCTGCTCGTGGTCGTCGCCGGCACCGTCGTGCTGGTCGTGGTGGTAGCCGCCAAGGTGCTGGTCACTGGGGGCGGAATGGTTGTCACCGAAGCCGTCGTGGAGGTTGAGATGGTCGTGGCAGGCGGCTCGGTTGTAGCCGTGGTTCCAGGTGCCGTTGAGGTTGAAGACGGAACAGTTTCTTCGCCTTCAGTTGTCGTGGGACTCAGGGGCGTGCCACTCCCTGCTGGGCCCGAGGGGCCCTGGGCGACGGGAGCAGAATCCGGCGGGCCGCCATCAGTCGGTGCTACCGCGACCGGGAGTGGCTCCGAAGCCTCGGTGACCAGCGGGAACCCGACCAGACCGCCGCCCACCGCCAGTATCACTGCAGCCGCGCCCGCGGCGGTCTGAAGCGCAGATCCCGTCCAGCTGGCAATTCCGTGGAGGTCGGACAGGATCGGTACCTGCGCCAACCATGAGATAGGTCCGACGATCCACCGCAGGCGCCCGAGTGAGACATTGAAGAGAGCCCGCACGACCGCGGGATCGAACTGACGACCGGCGTCCTTTTCCAGCGCGGCTCGAGCCGCCACCGCACTGACCGGCTTTTGGTATGAGCGGGCGCTGGTCATGACGTCGAAAGCATCCGCTACCGCCACTATTCGGGCGCCCCGGTTGATGTCTTCGCCGGACAGCCCGCGGGGATAGCCGGCGCCGTCGAAGCGCTCGTGATGGTGAGCGATGGTATCGGCCCAGGATCCGAGCCAGGGAATGAGGGGGGCGGCAATACGCATACCAAGGTTGGGGTGCTGCTGGAGCAGCTCCCACTCGTCGTCGCGGAGCGGCTCGCTCTTGTTAAGAATCTCACGCGGGATCTCGAGCTTGCCAATGTCGTGGAGCAGGGCCGCCCATCGCAGCCGATCCCGGCCCTCTTCCGAGACGTGCATCTCCTTGGCGATCAGATCGACGTAGGCGCGCACACGCTCCGCGTGACCGCGAGTCCTCCGGTCGTGCCTGTTGAGGGCCCCCGCCAAAGTGAGGATCTGGGCAGCCGCCTGGGAGCCCTCACCCGGCCGGGCTCTGAGCGCCGTCAGATTGCCGACGCTGCTTCCGGACCGAAGGGCCACTCGGAAGCGTGACGGGGCCCGGTCGGGGAAGAACAGCGTGAGTCGAAGGAGGGTGGCCAGGGGTATGAGCCTCCGGGCCAGTCGGTCAACCCCCCACAAAACCAAGGTCGCTCCTCCGAAGACCACTACCCACCAGACCACCGCAGGTAGGAGCGAGCGCGGCTGGGGCAGCGCCATGCTGAGAACGACGCTCGTCGTCACGGCGGCGATGATGGGAACGGCGAGCGCGGCCGCCTGGAGGAGGGCGGCCAGAACGGGGCGACTGTTCCAGCGTTCGGGCGCTGCCGTGGCGTCCGTAGACATCTGCTACCTCCCGATATTTCATCGGCAGGAGCTGATTAATCCTGAATCTGTGGGCAGAGCTAGGTGTAGCGTTTCGGGTCGGAGGAGGCGCCATCAATCAAGACCCTGTGGAGCTACTCGCCCAGATCGACCTGCTCAGGGGGACAAAAAAGAGCGACCTTGCCAACCTCTCCTCGCATCTGCGGCTCGTCCGTCTTGACGCCGACCAGGTTCTGGCCCGCGAGGGTGAGGAAGCCGACGAGATCTTCTTCGTGGCGGGCGGCGCGCTCTCTGTGGTGCTCGAGCAAGAAGCGGGTCCGCAGCTGCTGGCGAGGATCGAAGCAGGTGAGGTCGTCGGCGAGCTGGCTTTGACCGCCGGGGGTGCGAGAACCGCAACCATCGTCGCAGCCACCGAGTCGGCGCTCGTCGGTCTGGACGCGGAAGGGTTCGGGGAGCTGATCGAAAGGCATCCAGAGGTCGCGGTTCGGATTGCCGAGAATGCGCGGGAACGACTCAGATCTAGACAGCTCCGACGTGCGCTGGCGCTCCTATTCGGTCATGCCGACCCGGAGGGATTGGCCTTCATCTCCTCCGGGATCACGACGGTGCACCTGCCCTCCGGCGAGGTCCTCTTCAACGAGGGCGACATCGGCGACGATGCCTACCTGCTTCTCTCTGGAAGGCTGCGTGTTGCGCGTCAGGTTGACGGCGGAAAACAGGAGATCGTCGCCGAGGTAGTGCCGGGTGAAACGGTC
>JBHICV010000002.1:0-49149 GCA_046759765.1 Acidimicrobiia bacterium | reverse complement strand
CTCCGGCGGCCGTCCACTGGCGTTGCCGAACGTAACCATCATCCCCCGCGGACGCAGGAGCTCGAGGCCGCGCTCGAGGGTCGCCGCGCCAACGCCGTCGTAGACAACGTCGAGCGCCTTTTCCCCGACCAGGTCCGTAACAGCATCGCCGAAGTCGGTCTCCGTATACAGGATGACGTGGTCCGCCCCCGCCGCGTGCGCCACCTCGGCCTTCGCCGCGGTGGAGGTCGTAGCGAACACATGGGCGCCTTTCATCTTGGCGATCTGGATGAGCAGTCGGCCCACGCCGCCGGCTCCCGCATGGATCAGGCAGTGCTGACCCTCGGTAAGAGGGAACGTGTCGTGGGTGAGGTAGTGAGCGGTGCTGCCCTGGAGCATGACGGCTGCCGCGTCATCGAGAGAGATCTCGTCCGGTACAACCACGACCCTGTCACTCGGCAGAACCGCCAACTCGCCATATGAGCCGAGAACGTCCGTCCAGGCAACGCGAGCGCCTACCGAAATCCCGGCAGTGTCTGCGCCTAACACCTCGACTACACCGGCACCCTCCTGTCCGGGAGTAAAGGGAAGGCCCATCGGATAGAGACCTTTGCGCTGATAGACATCGATGAAATTGACTCCCGCCGCCGCCACGCGAACGAGCACCTGGCCCGGGGCGGGCTCCGGCACATCTCTTTCGGTCCAGACCATCTGCTCCGGTCCGCCGGTTGCGCTCACCTGAATCGCGTGCATCAGCGCTCCCCGTCTGAGTGCCCGAGCCAGAGGTGGGCTTCGTCATCGAAGAAGCGGGCAAAGCCTTCTTTGTCCCCAAATGCCCGAGTCATGCGATCAATGCCTCCGTGGAGTTGTTCCATTCCGGTGGCGAATGACAGGCGCAGATAGTGCTGGCCGTCGGAACCGAGGTGACCGAAGACATGGCAGGACCGTAGCCGACGGGGCCTATCGGCAGGTCCAGAGGGTGTTAACGCGGTGTGACCCCAACGAGCGCTGCCGTTGGGGCAGAATGAGCCCTTCATGGACTTCGGAGTCGTGCTCCAGACCAATCCCCCGGCTAGCCGAGTGGTAGAGCTGACCCGCCTGGCCGAAGAGAACGGATTCGGCTATGGCTGGACGTTCGACTCGCACGTCCTGTGGGAAGAGCCGTTCGTCATCTTCAGTCAGATGCTTGCCGCCACCCATCGGATGATCGTCGGACCATTGGTGACCAACCCGGCAACGAGGGATTGGACCGTGCTGGCGTCGCTCTTTGCCACTCTCAACGAGATGTTCGATGGCCGCACTATCTGCGGGATAGGCAGAGGCGATTCCGCGCTGCGTGTCATCGGGCGCAAGCCAACGACGATGCAGAAGATGTCGGACTCGATGAAGGTGATCAAGGGACTGGTAGCTGGGGACGAGGTCGACTATCTCGGTCAACCGCTGAGCATTCCCTGGGTCGGTGACGGCTGGGATCTGCCAATGTGGGCGGCGGGCTACGGGCCTAAGGCTTTGACGCTGGTGGGCCAGGAGGCAGACGGATTCGTGCTGCAACTGGCGGACCCTTATCTGGTGCGCTGGACGACGCAGTTTGTACGCGAACGGGCTTCGGAAGCGGGAAGGGACCCGGACGACATCGCCATCTGCGTAGCCGCCCCTGCCTATGTAGGGGACGATCTGCCACATCAGCGTGATCAGGTGCGCTGGTTCGGCGGGATGGTCGGTAACCATGTCGCCGACCTCGTCACTCGCTACGGCGATGACCCCGAACGCGTACCCAAAGAGCTCAGTGATTACATCGCAGCACGGGAGGGCTACGACTACTCGCACCACGGCAAGGCCGACAACCCAATGACCGACTTCGTGACGGACGAAGTTGTCGACCGCTTCTGCGTCCTCGGTCCGGTCGACGGCCACCTCGAGCGGATGAAGGAGCTATCTGAGCTGGGAGTCGACCAGTTCGCCATCTACTTGATGCACGACGCCAAGGAGGACACGCTGCGCGCTTACGGCGAGAAGATCATCCCGGCGCTCAGCTGACCACCCGTTCTTGTGACGCTAACTCACCTATAGGGTGGATAAACGTCACAAGAACGAGGCCTAAAGGTTCTTGTGACGCGTACTCACCTATAGGGTGGATAAACGTCACAAGAACGGGTTGGGGAGCTACGTGGCGATGTCGCGACGGCGGAACAGGATCACGGCCAGACCGAGGAAAACCACCACTCCGGCCGCCAACAGCCAGAACGCCGCCGAGAAGCCGGTGGCGAGGGGGGTGGACTCGCCCAGGTACCAATAGAAGGGTGAGAGCGGTCGTAGCCCCTCGAGAGGGTCGACTGCTGCTGCAAGTCCGTTGAGGAAGAAAAGGGCGATAGCGAGGCCGCCGGCCATCCCGGTGGCGAGGCCCGGCCTCCCTTTCCAAGCTCCGACGGCGAGCGCCACCGACCCGAACAACAGCGAGATCAACGCTAGACCGACATTGGCCGCCACCATCCCCTCAATTGTGATTTCGAGATCCACGATGAGATTCCCGACGAAGATCACCGCGAACAGCCCCACCATGATCCCGGCGACCAGGGTGAACATCGCCAGGAACTTCTTGGTCACAGTGCGCCGCCGAGCCAGTGGATGGGCTAACAACAGGTCGGCAGTGCCCTTGTCTTCCTCGCCCGCTAGAGCGGCGGTGCCCATCCCGATAGTGAAGATGAGCATCAGGATGAGTCCGACGCTCGAATAGACGCGGCTCGAAACGAAGCCAGCCCCGGTCAATAACGCAGAGGGATCTGTGATTCCGAACAATGCCAAGAGCTCCGGCGGCATCGCCTCCATGAGCGCTGCAAACGCGTCCTGCCCGCCGCCGGCAATCGAGGGATAGAACGCGATGATCGCCACCGCGATCAGCGTCATCCCTCCCATCCAACCCCAAACCGACCGCCGCCGTTCCCAGGCAGTCTTGCCATATACGGATCGCAGCATGCTGCTCGGCCGGCGCATCGACCTCTTCAATACCGCCGGAATCCCCTCGGCGAGCGGCGCTTCGGTTCGGATGTCGCGCCGGCGAAACAGGAGTGCCGCAGCCACCGCGAAGAGCACCGACCCTGCACCCAAGAGCAGGAACGACGGCGTCGGGCCGTTCAAGAGGGGATCGCCCGCAAGGAACCAGTAAAACGGCGTGAACTTCTCCAGGCCCTCCAGTGCCGGAACGAGGGGAGCGAACCCGTAGATGAAGAAGGAGGCGACGGCCAAGCCGGCCCCAGCCCCCTGCGCCCAGGACGTCTTGCCTCGCCAGGCCCCGACGGCGGCCGAGATCGTGCCAAAGAACAGCCCGAGCAACATGAGCCCGAGGTTGAGGCCTAGAACTCCACCGACAGACAGCTGCAGGTCGACCACGAGATTCCCGAGAAGCAAGACGAACACGAATGCGAGCATCAGGACCGCGAGGAGCAACACTTGAGCAAAGATCCTCTGCGTCACGAGTGAATCTCGTCGGATCGGCAGGGAGAGCAGCTGATCCATCGTTCCAGCTTCCTCCTCGGCCGCGGTCGCCGCTGATCCCATGCCCACGGCAAACGCAATCGCCACGATCGGCGCTACCAGCGAGTAGAGCTCTCCTTGCACGTATCCGTAACCGGTCGTGAAAGTCGCCGGGTCGATACCGAATGCCGACAGGAAGGCCGGCGGAAACTCCTCCAGAAAGTCCTGCATCGCCGGGCTGTCACGAATAGTGGGATAGAAGGCGACCAGAAAGGCCGTCAACACTGCGGTCCCGACCAGCCAGTAGATCATCGACAGCCGCCGGTCCCAGACGGCCTTACCGAAGACGGTGGTGAGCATCAGCCCTCCGTGCGGTAGTAGGCGAGAAAGGCGTCCTCGAGATCGCCGTCGTGAGTCACCACGTTCTCTACCTCGTTCTTGGAGGCCTCCTTGAGTACGGCGTCGACCGACCCTTCGACCACCACTTCGAGGAAGTGTCCGTTCTCGTTGATTCGAACTTCGTGGACTCCGGGGAGCGTCTCGAACGTTCTCGGAGTAACCGGCCCCGAGAAGGTCAGCAACAGGCGGCGCCGCGCCTTCGCTTTGAGAGTCTCAGTCTCCTCCACCACGATCAGTCGGCTCTGGCGCACAATGCCGACCCGATCGGCCAGCCTTTCCACCACCGGCAAGACGTGCGACGAGAGAAACACCGTGCGGCCATCCGCCCTTATCTCATCGATCAACTGATAAAACTCTTGCTGCATCAGCGGATCCAGCGCCACGGTCGGTTCGTCGAGAATCAGCAGCTCGGGCTCGTGCATCACCGCCTGCAGGATGCCGATCTTCTGCCGCGTTCCCGACGAGTATGAGGCGATCTTTTGATCCAGATCGAAGTTGAGCCGTTCCGCCAACGTATCCACTCGGTCCCAAGCATCGAAACCCCGAAGAGACCCGAAGTAAAAGGCGAGCTCTCGTCCCGTCATCTCGTCGTAAAGCTCGAGTTCGGCGGGAAGAAATCCACATCTCTTCCGAACCTCGACGGAATCGGTCTGACTGTCCAACCCGAGAATCGTCGCCCGACCGCTGGTGGGGTGGAGTAGATCCAGCAAGGTCCGGATTGTCGTCGTCTTACCGGCTCCGTTCGGGCCCAGGAAGCCGAACACCTCGCCCGTGGATACCTCCAGGTCGAGGTCCAGAATGCCGGGAGTCTTGCCGTAGTACTTCGAGAGCTGCTCAGTGACAATGGCCGCGGTCATATTCAGCCAGGGTACCCAGAACAGTGGGGCGTCGGTTCCCGGCCACTGGGACCACACCTTTCTAGAGCCACTACCCTGAGCGTCCCATGGACTTCATCGAGTGGCGCTCGGAGCCGGAGCTCGAGAATCCGGTCGCGATCGTGGCCTTCGAAGGTTGGGGTGACGCGTCCACTTCAGCGTCGGCAGCAGCCGAGTTCTTGATCGAACACGCCGAGGCGCCTTTTGCGGCTCTTGACCCGGAGGACTTCTTCAACTTCCAGATGCAGCGCCCGATGGTGCAGGTCGATGGCGGGGGTAGCAGACAGGTCCACTGGCCGGGAGCCGAGTTCCACGTCGTCACCGTGGCGGGACGAGATCTCATCGTGCTGGTCGGCGAGGAGCCTCACCTCCGCTGGCGCACCTACTGCCAAGGGATAATCGAAGTGCTCCAGAGCTGTGGCGTCGGGTTGGTAATAACACTGGGAGCCTTCATCGGCCGGGTGGCGCACACGCTGCCCGTTCCGATCTTTGGAGTAGCCACCGATCCCGACATGATCCACCGGTATCAGTTGTTCGCCTCCGACTATCAAGGGCCGACGGGGATAATCGGGAGCCTTCACGATCAGCTCCGCCGGGCGGGGCTCGAGACGATCTCCTTGTGGGCGGCGGTGCCCCATTACCTGGCGGCGAATCACAACCCCAAGGTGGCCCTGTCACTGCTCGCCAAGATGGGCGAGATCCTCGAGATCGAGTTCGACCTGGACGAACTGGGCAGCGAAGTATCGGATTTCGAGCGTCGCGTCGACGACGCCATGTACCAGTCTGAGGAGCTAGTCACATACATTCGCGAGCTCGAAAGCGACAGCACCGAGCCCGATATGAACCCGGAAGGCGTCAGCCAACTGATCTCCGAGATCGAGCAGTTTCTCAAGGAGTCTTGAGCCTCGGCCTCGGTCCTCTCGCGCTGTCGTTCAACCTCCTTTAGTCACGGTTCGTAGGATGGCTGCGTGATGTCGGCGGCCCGCTCGCCTCTGGTGTCTGTGGGATTCTGATGGACCTCATGCGTTTCCTCCATCTCGTCGCCGCGGCGGTGTGGCTGGGCGGACTCATCACACTCGCCGTTCTCATACCAACGCTCAGACGGGCCGGGGTGACTCGGGAGCAGATTCAAGCCATGGCCCGCCGTTTCGGCACGGTCGCCTGGGTGGCAATGGCCACGCTCATCGTGACGGGCATCGTTCAGCTATGGAGGATCCGGGGAGCCCTTTCCGACAGCGGCTTCTTCGGCAAGCTCTTGCTGAAGCTCACGCTCGTTGGCATCGCAGCGGGATTCACCTACTGGCATCAGACCACGGCGCGCGAGATGCCGGCGCGAACCAGGGCGACGCTGGAAGTGGCGATTCTGGTCGTGAGCCTGGCGATCTTCGCGGTCGCTGTTGCGCTGTGACTACCGGCCTATACAACTGCCAGAGCCCTTGGCAGTGACGGACGACTTCGCACCGTTCCACTTCGAGGCGGTTCCCGGCGGACCGAAGTCACCCGACGAGATGGCTCTCGCAGGTTTCGAGCGCAGCAAGAGGGAGTTAGACGGCGAGGGAACGCGGCCGGCGATCCAATTCCTGACCGGCATGAGGCCGATCGAGGTTGACGAGGGACGCATAGTCTTCGTCATGCCGGCAACGAGCTGGTTGGCCTCGGCCCGAGGTGAGATCTCGACTACCGCGGCATCCTTCCTGGCCGATGCTCCTCTTGGCGGTGCGGTCATGACCGCCATGCCACCCCGAACTGCGATCCCAACCGTCGAGCTATCGCTGGCCTATGTCGAAGCAACGGCCTCGATCGGCGAGGACCTGTACGGCGTCGGAAAGCTGATCTCACACGACGCGGTCACCGCGATGGCGGAAGTAGAGGTCTACGGAGGGGAGCGGTTGATGGCCAGAGGCCTTACCCGGGTGATGATCGAGCCTACGCTCGTCCTGGTTCCCGACATCGACCGTCGAGAACCGGCTAGTGAGGCACCCTATCGACGTTCGCTGCTCGGCGAACCGATTACGGACGACGTGTGGGGTTCGGTCTCAGGTCTGGACGTGTTGATGGCACAGGTGTCGGGGGAGCTGCCGCTCCCCCCGATCGCGTGGCTGCTCGGACTCCGTCCCACCGAGGCCGCCGAGGGCGTTATTGGGGGTCAGGTGATCGCCTCAGGATGGATGGCCAGCCCGTCCGGAACTCTCTACGGAGGATTCGTCGCGGCTGTGCTCGAATGGGCGATCTCGGCTACGGCGCAGACCCTCGCTCTGCCGGGCGGACGGGAGCGTGTGCTCGATATGAAAGTGAACTATCTGCGCCCGTTGATTCCTCAGAGGCAGCTGCTCAGCGTCGTGGGACGACTTACCCATCGGGGGCGTCGAATAGTCGTAGGCGAGGCAGCCCTTTCCCGTGAGGACGGAAAAGTGATTGCCCAAGCCGTGGGGACGGCGAGGCTAGAGCAACCGAGCTGACAGCATCCGAGACGGGATTACTTCTTGCGCTTGTGCCGCTGTGCTTTGCGCCGCTTCCGATACTTGTGCTTGCTCATCTTTTGACGGCGCTTCTTGACCAAAGAACCCATTCGAGAACCGGTTGGATGCCATGTCGAGTCTGGTGGCTCCCGAGGTCTAACGCAACCTGTGGGTGTTAGATCAGGCCCTCGGTGGCAACCCGGGGCTTAATGACCTGGCCTGCGGACCCCAGATGGTCAGAAAGGGCTTTCGCAACTTGGTCTCTCTGCTCGCGTCCGGCCGCCAGGGCCAGAACCGAAGGACCGGCTCCGCTCCAACAGGCGAAGACTGCTCCTGCGTCCCGTGCCGCGGCGAGCACGTCTTCGATCTCGGGTCGTAGCGCAGAGCGCGGCTGCTCGTGGAGCTCGTCTCCCATCGCGTCCGCCAACAGCCCTGGATCCGCCGTGCGGAGACCTTCCACCACAGCCACGACGCGAGCGATACTTCTTACAGCAACACCTCTGTCAACGTGTCCGCTCAGCACCGCGCGGGCCCAGTCAGTCGGCAACGGCTCTTCCGGGACCGCAACGACGACTTCGAGATCGGAGTGAATCCGCAGCCTCCGCGCTCGCCCCCGCACCGTTACCGCCACGAGCCCCCCGAAGGCTGACGCGGCCGCGTTGTCAGCGTGGCCGTCCAGCTCGGATGCGGCCTGCTGGGCTTGATCGGCGGAGACAGCCTGGTCCAGCGCTCTCTTAGCAGCCGCGTAACCGGCCACCGCGGCGGCCGCAGAAGCCCCGAGCCCCCTGCCCACGGGAATCTCATTGCGGACGACAATCGAGAGAGCCCGGGTGTTCCTTGTCGCCAACCGAGCCGCTTCGAGAACCCTGTCTGCATCCTCGGGGGGAGGAACTTCCGGGCCAAGGTGGTTTGTCTGCCAATCGTCGGCTATCTGGGCCTCGACGCGGCAACGCAGCTCGAGGGCCAGAGCCAAGGTGTCAAAGCCCGCACCCAGGTTTGCCGCGCTGGCCGGGGCAGTTGCCTCAGCCATGAGTCAAGGACCGGACCTCAACCGAGATCTCTTTCGCATCGGGCAGGACTCCGCGTATTGCGCCTTCTATCGCGTCGACGGAGCGCTCCACCTCGCGGTCCGTCAGCCCGTCGTGGAGATCAACCTCCATGTTGATCAGGAGCGACTCCGGACCGAGGTGCATGGTCAGAAGTCGCCCTACCGCCGCGACCTCCGGCAGCGAAAGCACCGCGATCCGGGCGGCCGCCCGATCGGACCTACTGGCCGCTTCTCCGATGAGCAGCGCTTTCGTTTCCACCGCTAGCACGACCGCAACCACGGCGAGGAGCACCCCGATCCCAATCGAAGCGATGCCATCCCATACCGAGTTACCAGTGCCAGCGGCCAATCCCAACCCGACCGCCGCGATCAACAGTCCGGTCATAGCAGCCGAATCCTCCAGAAGCACCACCAGCGTCATCGTGTCGGTGGTCTCACGCATCGAACGCCAGATCCCGCGCGTCCCTCGCTCGGCGTTGAACTCGCGCCTTGCCACACGGAAGGCAAAGGTCTCGATGATGAAAGCAATGCCTAGAACAATGAACGAGGGAACAACGTTCTCGATCTGGTGATCAGCACGGATCGAGTCGAGGCCTCGCACGATCGACAACACCGCTCCCCCGACGAAGAGCATCACCGCCACCATGAAGGACCAGAAGTAGACCTCCTTTCCCCGCCCAAATGGGTGCTTGACATCCGGTGGCTTGCGCGCAGCCTGCATGCCTCGGAATAGCAAGAGCTGATTGCCGACATCGGCCACGGAGTGGAACCCCTCGGCCAGCATCGCCGCGCTGCGGGTGATGCTCGCGGCCCCGAACTTGAGCACCGCGATGACCAGGTTGCCGACAAAGGCAGCGATAACAGCCTTGCGGGAGCCTTCGGCAGCCATGGTGGCCGCAGTCTATGTGTGAGGCGACACTGAGCTCAGTAGTCGAGGACCCTGACCTCGTCTTTCCGAACCGTGCCTCCGATCCGAGCCCGTCCTTCCGCCCAAGCCAAGTGGATCGTGGAGGGTTGTCCCACCTCTTCACCCTGATGGATCTCCAGTTCACCGGTCTTTTTGCCGGCCGACTGAAGGGCGGCCGCTAGCGCCACCGCCGCGCTACCGGTAGCAGGATCCTCGAACACTCCGACGCCGGGAGCGAAGAACCGGGCCTTCACCTCGGTCTCGGACTCCCAGGCACAGACATAGATCAGATCTCCCTGATCGAGCCGGGACAGATCGAGCTCAACCGAGGCAACATCCTGGGGCCTCTCCAGCTCGAGCAGGAGATACGGGATGGGCATCATCACGCGGCGAGCAATCCTCGCCGGAGGAAGGCCGTGAACTGTCGAGGTTCGGATTGGATCGTTCAGAGTCTCGATTCGCTGATCCAGATCGGTCTCAACCCAAGCCATCTCCCCCTCGACGGCTAGGGATACTTCTCCTATTCCGCAGATGATGCGATCGGCACCACCCGGGCCCATCACCGAAAGAACCCAGCACGCTCCGACCAGCGGGTGTCCGGCGAAGGGCAGCTCGACAGTGGGGGTGAAGATACGTGCCGTCGGCGGCTCGCTTTCGACTTTCCATGACAGGAAGATCGTCTCCGAGAACCCGAGCTCTGCGGCGATGGCCTGCATATCGTTGTCCGACAGCCCGGTGCTGTCAGTAACGACACCTAAGTGGTTGCCGCCCTCATCGCCCCGCGTGAAGACCCTGACGATGTAGCAGTGCCGCATCTCTGGGACCCTACTCATCTTCCCAGACGCACTCTCCGCGCTTTTTCGCTCCCAACCAGTTCTCAGGCAGCCTTCGCTACCGTCATCTGCCGTGGAGAATCTGCTGGGGCTCGACACACTCATTGCTCAGGTCGTGCTCGCGCTGGGATTGGCATTGCTGGCCGGGAACGGGTGGGCCTGGATGCAGCATCGGAGAGGTAAGCGACCGGCTGGTGCTCAAGGCGAGTTTCGGAGGAACCGAGTCCTCTTTCTCCTGATCGTGGGGGTCGTGCTTGCAGTCTGGGGTCTCGCCAGTCTCCTGTGAGCTCGCTGTTACGATCGGAAAGCCGGCGGGTGTAGTTCAACGGCAGAATGCGAGCTTCCCAAGCTCGAGACGGGGGTTCGATTCCCCTCACCCGCTCTCTCGGGCTAGGAGTCGCGATGATCCTGTCGGACATATCTATCAAGAAGGCCATAGCGGACGGACGAATTGTCGTTGACCCGTTCCGCGAGGAGTTCGTCCAGCCCTCAAGTATTGACCTGAGAGTCGACCGCTATTTCAGGGTCTTCGAGAACCATCGCTATCCGTACATAGACCCGAAGCAACCGCAAGAGGAGCTGACGAAGCTCGTGGAGGTCCAGGGCGAGCCGTTCGTGCTCCATCCCGGTGAGTTCGCGTTGGGTTCGACGCTCGAGCGGGTGGCACTTTCCGACGACATCGTCGCCAGGCTGGAGGGCAAATCGAGCCTGGGAAGACTGGGTTTGCTTATCCATTCGACGGCGGGCTTCGTGGATCCCGGATGGGACGGATATCTGACTCTCGAGCTGTCGAACGTTGCCACGCTTCCAATCGCCATCTACCCGGGGATGAGGATCGGCCAGGTCTCTTTCTACGAGCTCACGGAAGCTGCCGAACACCCATATGGAACGGGTGAGGTCGGCTCGAAGTATCAAGGCCAGCGGGGGCCCACCCCCAGCCGTATCCACGAGGACTTCAAATAGCCCTCAAGCTCGGCGTAGGCCCGCTCAACGGCAGTTCGAGTGGTGTTGGCCGGAAAGGGACCCCCAGCGGACAGCTCCTGCGCCGGCACGTGGCTCTCCCATCCGTCGCGCGCCTGATCGGCAAGAACGACGCCGATGTTGAGCCTCAGCGACTCGTAATGCCGCCGGTAGACACCTTCTCCCAATTCCTCCCAGGACACGGCTCTCTCAAGTGCTCCCCAGAATCGACCGATGAATCTACGGAATCCCGGTCGGCGTTGATATCGCACCGAGCGACAACGGAGTATCCCCCTTCCTCCGACTCTTACGCCGGCTGGGATTCATAATTCCCGCCTTTCGCGAGTACTTACTTGCCAGCTGAGCCGGCGGTCCCTCGCTACGCGTTGTTGTTCGGACGATTACCTGCCTGCATGGGAAGCCCCATCCGATTCATCAGCGCCGGGATGTATTCAGCGAATCCATCTTGCAGCGATCTCGGGGCATACGCGAGCTGCTGGCGAGCTCGTGCATTGTCGCCGAGGTAGGTGACGCCTGCCGCCACGCGCAGGACTTCAGCTTGGGCAGCCGCCCAAGGGACAAGCCTGCCGGGCAGGTCGAGGATCGCGGAGATTGCGCGCAGGAGGCTTGCTGGTGCCTGGAAGCGAGGCGGTTGCCTGCCCGAGACCTGGGCCGCAATCGTCAGCGCCTCCCAGATCGTCGCTGCAGGACCGGCCACGATGTACTCAGAACCTATCGAACCGCGCTCCATCGCCAAGCTGTGCGCCCTCGCTACGTCGGCGACGTGGCCCCAGCAGTAGGCGGCGCCTTGCGGAACGGCCGGTAGCCGGCCCCGTAGAAACCGGGCGATCGTATCCCCGATAGAGGAATGGTCTCCAAGCCCGTAGATGACACCGGGAAGAACCACGACGAGCGGTAGACCGTCCTGGATCATCGGCCGGGCGATCTTCTCGTGGGCCTCCCACTTGGTCCGGTCATAGTGGGAAAGGTGCTCACCGACGAATCGATACGACTCATCCACGATCTCACCGTGGGTGTCCGAGTTGACGGCCAAGGTGCTCGTATAAACGCCCTTCGGGATCTCGAGCTCTGCCATAACCTCGAGGACGTTCCGGGTGCCTTGGACGTTGATGACCTGCGCCGGCGTCGGGTCGCGTGCCCCCACTCTGTACCAACCTGCCAGGTGGAACACACCGTCTGTGCCTTCCATAGCGGTCCGAAGCGAGGCTCTGTCCGTGATGTCGCCCTGATAAACGACACCTCCAGCCTCGGCCAGGTCGGCGGCTCTCGTGAGATCGCGAGCGAGCACGACGAGCTCGTGTCCGTCATCCAGTAGCTGGCGCGCAACCTTGCCGCCCAGGAAACCGGTCGCTCCGGTGATGAAGTAACGGATAGCGACACGATAGAAGTAACTCACCACCTCAGCGATCGCCCCTTACTCCGGCGGTAGCTGCTCGTGACTTCGCCTGGTCGGGAACTCCGGCGCTCCTTCGCCGCATCCAAGGAGTAACTCGACCATGGAGTGGAACGATGCAGAGAATTGCCACTGTGATCAGTGTCTCGGCCGTCGCGCTGTTGATCACAGCGCCCGCCGCCTGGGCGTGCGGCTTCCTTGTCTCGGCCAACGGAGCCGTTCAGCTAGGCCGGACGACGACATTCGTCGCCTGGGAGAACGGCATCGAGCACTACATAACCAACTTCACCTTCGAAGGCCCCGCCGAGTCCTTCGGTTCGATCATTCCTCTCCCTGCCGAGCCGACCGAAGTCAAGAGAGCGGGCGACTGGACGCTCCAGCGACTGCAATTGGAGGTCGCTCCACCGCCTCCCTTCGTGGGCTTGGTGCAGCGGGCGACCTTGTCGGCCGATGTCGAGGTCCTGTTCCGCACACGGATCGACTCGCTGGACGTAGTCGTCCTGCGGGGAGGAGGGCACGAAGTGTTGGCCTGGGTGAATGAGAACGGCTTCGCTCTGCCCCCAGGTCCGGAGACCGAGCACCTGCTGGAGTTCTACGGCAGCAGATCGCCGTATTTCCTGGCCGCACGGTTCGACCCAGAGGCGGCAGCTCAGGACGACTTCGTGTCCGGAGACGGGATCCCGGTTCAGATAACCGTGCCCACCGAGCGTCCGTGGGTTCCGCTTCACATCCTCCACGGAGCCGTTCCCGACTCCGAGATCATCGAAGCGGATGTCTTTCTCCTCACGCCTAATCGCCCAGATCTCCTGTTCGGCGAAGGCCTCACGATCGAGCGATCGGAGCGCGCGGGGGACCTGCTTCTCAACGACCTTCGCTCGGACGTGAACATGGAGTGGATTCCCTCCTCGGGGTGGTTCACACACCTGGTGCTCGAGACCGAAGCCGAGAACGTTGTCTATGACCTATCGGTAGGCATCGGCGACACACCGCCCTCCTATGTTGATGCCGGATTCACCCGGTTCGAGCCGACTCATGATCAGCTGCAGGCAATGGGTCTGGAGGAGTCAGGGCCCCCGTGGCTGGAAGTGGCGAGCTTGATTCTGGTCGCCGTAGCCGGCGGGATTGTGGGCGGATTCATCGTCGTCAGCAGAGAACACTGATACAGGGCTGAGACCGGCGCCTAGGTCACCATCGGGGCGTCACGTTCACGGGGCCTCCAGCTCCCAGAGGGCAGGCAAAGCTCTCTCTCACGTCCTAAGTAGCCGGGCGAAGCTGAGCTCATGTCCGTCAGGATCCGTCAGGTGAAAGTAGCGCTCCCCCCACTCGGCGTCCTGCGGCGGTGCCTCCGGAGAAAGGCCGAGCGCGGTCACCCGCTCATATAGTCCATCGACGTCGTGGACATGAAAGATGATCCGCCCCCACCACGACCACTTCCGCTGAGGAGTCTCGGCGATGAGGTTGAGAAAACCAGTCCCGACCCTGAAGCTCGTGAAGGCTGCGTCGCCTCCGCCGTAAAGCAGTTCGAACCCGAGGCTTTCGTAAAAGCCGACCGAGCGCGCCATGTCGTGGGTGGCGAGCGTCACCGCGCTGATCGACTGGATGGGTCCATCCTCGGAGGAGTCGGGACTGCCCACAGCCGCGACGGTACCTGAAGCCCCGCTCTGCCGTCACCGGAGCAGCACCCACAAGGGGCACCTCGCAGACGGGCGTCGATATGACCGGAGGCTCATCTCGTCTGGAGGGACTTGCGATACTTGAGCCATGACGTCAACCGGCAGGGCCGTCGTCTCAACGGACACGCTGCAAGGGCTACGACCCGGACGTAACCGGCAGCTCACGGTTGATCTCGGGGTGGGCCTCAGTTCAGCCGCAGTGCTCGTATTCGAGATCGTTCTGGCGCGGGTCTTCGCGGTCACCCAGTTCTATCACTTCGCCTTCGTGACAGTGAGCCTGGCGCTGCTCGGATTTGGGGCAAGCGGCTCGGTGCTGGCCGCCTTTCCCCGACTCGGCCGAGGCGGTCCAAAGCGATGGGCCGTACTCGCTGCTCTCCAGGCAGTGACGACGCTGGGTGCGTACGCCGTGACGAATGCGCTGCCTTTCGACTCGTTCAGCATCGCATGGGATCGGCGCCAGGTCGTCTATCTCGTCGTCTACTACCTGGTGCTCGGACTTCCATTCTTCTTCGGAGGCGCCGTGGTTGGTGCGCTTCTGTCCGGGTGGGATCAGCCACGACCAAGGCCACCCAGCCGGGTTTACGGGGCCAGCCTGGTAGGAGCCGGGGCGGGATGTCTCCTAGCGATCGTCGGAGTCTCGTGGCTGGGAGCAGTCCAAATGATCGTGTTGGCGGCCCTGTGTGCCGGAGCTGGGGCCTTGGCGTTCCTGTGGCGAGAGGAGACGCGCTCTCGAGGCGCCCTCGTGATCACGATCGTCACGCTGGTTCTGCTGGGGATCCTCAGCGTCAGTCCACCGGACGCTCTCGACCTAAAGCTCTCGCCCTACAAGGATCTCAGCGCCGTTCTGCGCTACCCCGGTGCGGAGACGCTGGTCACCGATTGGAACGCCGCGTCACGCATCGACCTCGTGCGTTCCGAAGGAATACGTTCACTTCCTGGTCTGAGCTTCACCTTCCGGGGGGACCTCCCACCCCAGGATGGCGTGACCTTCGACGGGGACGATCTCAGTCCGATCCCGAAGCTCAGTCCGGACGAAGCTGACTTCGTCCCTTACCTGCTGAACTCGCTCCCTTTCTTGCTGCGGGAGGGTGGTGAAACACTCATTCTCGAGCCGCGCGGAGGTTTGGACGTACTCATCGCCGTGAGGGCAGGGTCCCGCTCCGTGGTTGCAGTTGAGCCCAACGAGCTTGCCGTAGAAGCCGCCATGGTGAGCGGAGCGGTGTACGACGCCCCTCAGGTTGCAGTCGTGTTCGACGACCCACGCGCCTACGTCGAGCGAACGGACCGCACGTACGACGTAATAGATCTGGCTCTTACCGCGCCCTACCGTCCCGTGACCTCGGGGGCCTACAGCCTCGCGGAGGACTACGACCTGACCGTCGAGGCGTTCGAAAGCTATCTGGCTCGGCTGCGACCAGGAGGCCTCTTCACCGCCATGCGGTGGCTACAGACCCCTCCCAGCGAGGAAATGCGGCTTCTCTCGCTCAGCGCCGAAGCCCTGCGGCGCATCGGAGCCAACCCCACGGGCTCAATAATCGGGGTGCGCGGCTACGCGTCGGCCATGGTCATGGTGAAACCAGACGGCTTCTCGGACGAGGAGCTGGCGGCCGTCCGATCTTTCGTCGACGAGCGGCGATTCGATCTCTTCGCTGCTCCGGGTCTGCTTTCAGGCGAGTCCAACCGCTACAACCAGCTCCCGACCGACGACTATTACCAGCTAGCCCGCACCCTGCTGACGGCTTCTGACCCTTCTTCCCTGTATGACGCCTACGCCTTCGATATCTCCCCTCCCACGGACGACCACCCCTTCTTCGGCCACTTCTTCAAGTGGTCACAGGCATCAGACGTGTGGGCGCAGCTGGGTCGGACATGGCAGCCGTTTGGAGGAGCCGGGTACTTCGTGCTGTTGGCACTGCTCATCCTCGCGGCCGTTGTTGCCGTCGTCTTGATCCTGGCGCCCCTTGCGGTCCGTTTCCGGATGCGCCATCACGCTTCCCGGCGGGTTCGCTGGTGGACGGTGGGTTACTTCGGTCTGCTCGGTATCGGCTTTCTCTTCGTGGAGATCCCGATCTTCCAGCAGTACATACTCCTGCTCGGCCGGCCGGTGCTTTCGCTGGCGGTGGTCTTGTTCGTGCTGCTGGTCGCGGCGGGATTGGGGAGCCTGGCCTCGGATCGGATTGCCTGGAGGCCGGCGGCCGTCGTCTTGACCGTGGCCCTCATTCTCTATCCCTGGTTGCTCCGTCAGCTCACGGAAAGGGTGCTTCCAGGCCCCCTGTGGGCTCGGATCGTTGCCGGCGGTCTGGCCTTGATTCCACTGGGATTCCTGATGGGGACGATGCTCCCGCATGGCCTTTCATATCTACGTGAGCGGTGGGCCCCGCTCGTGCCGTGGGCCTGGGGGATCAACGGAGCGGCGTCGGTAATCAGCGCCGCCGCGGCCGCCCTTCTGGCGCTGACGTTCGGGTTTTCAGTCGTGGTGACACTTGGCGCTGTGTGCTACGGATTCTGTGCTCTCCTCGCCCGGTAGCTCTCGGCTCAGCCCTCGGCGCGGGTTAGCGGCACGAACCGGACCGGTCCGAGGTTCTCCCCGACAACTTCCAGAGCCTCATCCTTGATGAATCGCCACAGCGTCTGGACCGCCCCGATCGGGCCGATCGGGATGACCAGCGCACCCGTCTCGCTCAGCTGATCCATCAATGGCTGGGGTAGGTGGTCCGGGGCCGCAGTGACGATGATGGCGTTAAAAGGCGCCTGCTCCGGCCAGCCCCAGTAGCCGTCCCCTTGGCGGGCCTCGACCTCCTCGTACCCCGTGTCCCTCAGTGTGTCGGCCGCTCGGCTGGCGAGCTGGGGGACTATCTCGATCGTGTAGACCCTCATTCCCATCTCAGCCAGGACCGCGGCCTGGTACCCGGATCCGGTCCCGATCTCGAGCACTTTGTCTCCCGGCTCGACACCTAGCTCCTGGCTCATCAACGCGACGATGTAGGGCTGCGAGATCGTTTGTCCATGTCCGATCGGCAGCGGGTGATCGTCATAGGCCTGAGAGCGGTACTCGTCGGGGACAAAGAGGTGTCGAGGAGTGGCCAGCATGGCCTCGAGGACGAGCGGATCGGACACGCCTCTAGCGGCGATTTGGTCTTCCACCATGTCGGTGCGGAGCGTCGCCCACTCATCGGGAATCGGTCCGTTGGTCAGTGTGGCGGCGGTCTGTGTCCCCGTCGTGGAGCAAGCCAGGACAAGCAGGGTCGCCAAGCTGATCGGGAATGCAAGCCTGCTCCAGCCCGGAGTTCTCTGCCAAGCGTCCATCGCCACTCCCAACCTAAGAGGTCATTACCTGAGCTGGGGCGCTCACCCAGACACCTCGTCGAGCCGACTTGAGATACGCGAGCTCGCCCACTCTCGCGTCAGTGCTCGTCCATTGGTCGGCGAGTTCCGGAATGTCGGTCAGGTAAGGCTCGGCCATCGCTCACCAGTAAAGCGGACCAAGTACTACGGAACCGCCAAGCCTTGGCCGGTGTACTAGTAGCGACTCACTCCCTGAAGGAGCAGGAGCGGATGGACTCGAAGATCGGAAAACGGAGACCGCGGGTGCTCATCCCTTTGGTCGTTATCGCAGCGTTTCTCCTCTCCATCGGCGGCACTGCCTATGCGAAGGGACCTGAGTCCGCCACCATCACCGGGCCGAGCATCGACAGACCGATTCAGTTGATGGACCGCGGCAAGCCACGCCTCTTGTCACGGCTGATAACCCAGACCGGGCTCTGGTACCCGACCGGCGATCTCCCGGTGCCGATTGAAGGTCCCCCCGGCAGGATCGGCCCCAGACACACCCTGACCTGGATCAACTCCGGCCCCCCAGGGACCAGCGCCGAGCAGCGCACGATGCTCCAGTTCCTCTACCTCGACGCGGAAGGCGGTCCTCTCATTCACACGCCGGCTGTACTAGAGGGTTGGGGACCGGAGAAGCTGGGCTGGTTCGCAGCCCCTATTGGCCTGCCGGATACGTTGGCCGAGCTGGGTGTACGCCTCCCGGCGGCGTCGCCCAAGTCCACCGGTGGCCTCTGGTATCTAGTGGCCGCCCTGGGAATCGGCGTGACCCTGGCCGGGAGTCTCGTCGTCTGGAGGTTGTCCAGGTAGTCGGCCTAAGCCGCGACGTCTCTCCCCATGTCGGTGAAGAGCGTGAACTCCGGCAGGAAGGTCATGTCGATCTTGCCGATGCCTCCCGAGCGGTGTTTGGCGATCAGCATCTCGGCGATCCCCTTCGATTCCACGTCGTCTGGGTGGTAGTACTCGTGCCGGTAGATGAACATCACGACGTCTGGATCCTGCTCCAACGCGCCCGACTCCCTCAGGTCGGCGAGGCGCGGACGCTTGTCCTCTCGTTGCTCGAGTGCCCGGTTCAGCTGCGATGCCGCCATGATCGGGACATCGAGCTCCCGCGCCAGCTCCTTCAGCGACCGGCTGATATCGGCGATCTCCTGTTGACGGTTCTCTCTCCGCAGGCCGCTCATCAGCTGGAGATAATCGACCACTACCAGCCCGAGGCCCATTGATCGCTTGAGGCGTCGGCACTTCGCCCTGATGTCCGTCACCGTCACCTGGGCGGCGTCGTCCATGTAAATGGGGATCTTGTACAGACGTGAAGCCGCGGTTACCACTCTTTGCCAGAGGGGACCCAGGTTGCCGGTCCGCAGCTTCATCGAGTCGACTCTCCCCACCGAGCACAGCAGCCTTTGGACGATCTCCTCGCGGCTCATCTCCAAGCTGAAAACCGCCACCACCTCGCCCTTGGCCGCCACGTTGTGCGCGACGTTGAGCAAAAACGCACTCTTGCCCATCGACGGCCGCGCCGCTACGACGATCAAGTTGGAGTTCTGGAGGCCGGCGAGCTTGCGATCGAGATCATGGAAGCCGGTAGCCAGCCCGGTCAGGTCCGACCCCGACTCGGCCATCTCCTCGATTTTCTCCAGCACACCCTCCAGCATCGGACGGACCGGTTGCAAGCCGTCCCCGACTCGCTGCTGCGCCACGCCGAGCACCGTCTGCTCCGCCTGGTCAAGCAAGTCCCCTATCTCACCCTCGGCTTCGAGCGCCAGATCCGAGATGACCGCGCCGGCCCGGATCATTCCCCGCCGAAGCGAGGTCTCCTCGACGACATCCGTGTAGTAGCCGACGTTGGAGGCAGTCGGGACGGAATCAATCAGCCCGGTCAGAACGCCCACGCCTCCTACTCTTTCCAGCTCCTCCTTGCGCCGCAGGATGTCCGAGACGGTGACCGCATCGATCGGTTGGTTCTCGTTGTAGAGCTGGACGATCGCCTCGAAGATGGCCTGGTGGGCCGGGACGTAGAAGTCGTCTGACTCGAGGCGGTCCATGACCACATTGGCCGCGTCTGACGAGAGCATAACGGCACCGAGGACGGACTCCTCCGCTTCCAGGTTATGGGGAGGTACGCGGGCACTGGTCGCGACCACTCTCTACCTCAGGCCGGAATCACATCCACGACGACGACCACCTCGACCTCTCGATGCAGATTCAGCCGGGCGCCGTGCAATCCGATACTCCGGATCGGCTCGTCGATCACCAACTTCCTGCGATCGACCTCGATACCGGTGAACTTCTTAATGCCGGCCACAACATCGCTCGCTCCGACCGAACCAAACAGCTTGCCCTCATCCCCCGCCTGGGCAGCGATCACGATGTGAGTGCCGGTCAGGGCGCGGGCTATGTCCTCAGCTTCTTCTTGCGCACGGTGATCGGCTTCCTGTCGCGCTTTCTGAATTCGCTCGGCGTTGCGCACCGAACCCGGCGTGGCCTTGATGGCCAGCTGCTGGGGCAGCAGGTAGTTGCGGCCATAGCCGTCCGAAACATCGACCACATCCCCCCTCAGGCCGACCCCGTCGACGTCGGACGTGAGCAGAAGCTTCATCCGCGACCCACGTAGGGCAAAAGAGCCATCTCCCGAGCGTTCTTCACCGCAGTGGCCACCTTGTGCTGGTGCTGCTCGCAGTTGCCAGTCACCCGCCGCGAACGGATCTTGGCCCGGTCCGACACGTAGCGCCGCAGAAGAGCTACGTCCTTGTAATCGACGTGGTCGATCTTCTCCGTACAGAAGTAACAGACCTTCCTACGGCCCCGCTTGAAGGCCCGATCCGATCGACGCCTCTGTTGACGCTTTTTCTTCTTTCCCATACCTCGCCTCAGAACGGTGCTTCGTCGGGCCCGTAGTCGGTCTTGCCGACCGGGGCCGCCGGGACTTCGACCGGCTGCTCTTGCCAATCACCGCCGCCTCGGGTGGTCTTAGCCACACTCGCCGTAGCCCACCTCAAGCTCGGACCGATCTCATCGACCGTGATCTCCACCGCGGACCGCTTCTCGCCCTCCTGTGTCTCCCACGATCGCTGCTGCAGTCGCCCGGTAACGATGATCCTGGCTCCCTTCTGGAGCGACTCCGCTACGTTCTCGGCCATATCGCGCCAGCACGTGCCCGAGAAGAACGACGTCTCCTCTTGCCATTCGTCGCTCTGGTCACGCCAGCGCCGGTTGACCGCCAGTCGCATCTTCGCCAGCGCCACGCCGCTGGGAGTGAACCTCAGTTCCGGATCGTCAACCAAGTTGCCGACCAGTGTCACGCTATTCGTTGTCATGTGCTCATTCCTTCCGACTCAAATAACTCTGCCAGGCGTGTGTGACACGTTTCACCTGTCGGGCCTCAGGACCTTGTGGCGGAGGACCTGATCTGAGAGAGACAGACTCCGTTCCAGCTCCTGAACTGCGGCCGGCTCTGCTTGGAACTCCACCACCGTGTAGTAGCCCTCGGTCTCATGATCGATTTCGTAGGCAAAGCGACGCTTGCCCCAGAAGTCAGACTCACCGACCTCGGCACCGTTGCTGAGGAGCATCGACTCCATGTCCGCTACCTGGGTCCGGACCTCCGTCTCGGCCAACTCCGGGCGCCAGATCGTCATCACCTCGTACGTGCGCACTTCATCACCTCCTTTGGACTTCCGCCTCTGCGGAAGGCCCCCTCATGGGAGCAGGGGTCGCACGCGGCAGTATTCGCCGTGTTCGGGGATCGCGGAGCATCCTACCGACGGAGCGGGTGGACCGGAAGCCCGTTGGCTGGGTGGTTTTGTCGTTCTAGCCCGTGAAGACCGCGAGATCATCCCTGGGCGGATATCTCCAGCCGATCGCCCAAGCCGAGACCGGTGAGCAACCCCGCCGGCGCCTCCAAGGCCCACCGGAACGGCGCCGGGGATGCGTAGAGCGGGCAGGGATCGGCAGTGCAGGGGACCATCTCCAGCGAGCCGACCAACTCTCCTTGCTCGTCGAAGAACGCGATATCCAACGGTATAAGCGTGTTGCGCATGCCGAAGGTCGTCACCACCGGTTGGTCATAAGCGAACAGCATTCCGTCGAGGTCACCCAAATCCTCCACGTCCATAAGGCCCTGACGCCGACGTGGGCCCGTATCGGCGACGGCAACTAGCCATTCCTCCTCGGCTACACGCACAGTGGTCAATGGGAAGCCATCGAGAACCGCCGGGACTCTCCGTTCGCGGGCATCTGTGACGACCAGCGTGGTAGCAGGGAGAGGAGTCGCAGATACCGCGCCCGGGACACTGGTCGCCGCCGGATTCTGTCCGCAGGTGGCGAACACGAGGCCGATCGCCAGCCAGGCGACCGGTCTCACGCGGTGATCAGCCCAACTCGGAGAGCAGCGAGGATGCCGCCTCCTCGCTCATGTGATAGCTCTCGGCTTCCTCCGGGAAGGCACCCGCCTGCACATCGGCAAAGAAGGATTCGAGCGCTTCCACGGCCGTTTCCCTCAGGTGGGCGTATTGCCGCACGAACTTGGGCAGCCGGCCCGTGCCTAAACCGAGCACATCGTGAAAGACGAGGACCTGTCCGTCGGTGTGGGGGCCGGCTCCAATCCCGATCGTCGGGACCGACACCTCCTTGGTGATGAGCTTGCCCAATAGGTCGGGGACGCCTTCGAGGACGATGGAAAAGACGCCAGCATCCTCCAAAGACTTCGCATCCGATATGAGGGAACGGGCAGCATCCGCCGCCTTACCCTGCACTCGGTAGCCCCCCATGGCGTGCACTGATTGCGGCGTCAGACCGACATGTCCCATCACCGGGATCTCCGCACCGAGTATCGCCTCTATCACGGGAACGCGCTTTCGCCCTCCTTCGAGCTTGACCGATTCGGCTCCTCCCTCCCGAATCAACCGGCTGGCATTCTGGATGGCCTGTTCCGTGGTCGTGTGGTAGCTCATCCACGGCATATCGCCGACCACCAACGAACGAGGTTGTGCCCGGGCGACCGCGGCGGTGTGGTGAACCATGACATCGATGTCGACGGCCAGCGTGTCGGAGTGGCCGAGGACCACGTTGGCGACCGAGTCACCTACCAGGATCATGTCGGCACCCGCCTCCGACGCCACCGACGCGCTCGGTGTGTCGTAAGCGGTGACCATCGTGAGCGGCACGCCCCCCTTGCGCGCCATGACGTCGGGGACCGTTACCTTCTTGGCCTGATTTGGGCTATTCGCTGCCCCGGCCATCTGCGGCTCCTCTCTCCCCACCACTGCGGGTTGGGGGATGGACCTAGCTTCTGGGTCGTGCCTTGGTCCGGCCTCGGCCGCCTCGGGGTCGCCCGTGCCTCCGGCAACGGCATGCTATCAGTCTCAGCGTCCGGGCGGACCTGTCACGGCTCGCAGTAGATCTCCGCCCGTGGCCAGCGCTCAACATGACTTGGGTGCACAACGTAGAGGTAGTCATCAATGGCCGCGCGGTCCACGTAGATCTCACGGTCGCCTCGGTGGAAGCCGGAAGGAAGAGCACCCGGGGGAACCGCTTCCAGGACCTCGAACGTGAGCACGCGTCCGGATCCATCTATCGCCCGTAGTGGTCCCAGTTGGCCTTCCGGGTCGTCCGCGTACTGGCGATCAAAGAACCGCAGGAAGGTGACCTCGCGAGTCTGACAGCGCACGAACCCCTGGTACTCGAGAATCAGGCTGCCGCTGACGATCTCTCCGTTTGAGTCCATCCAGGGCGGATCGGCCGGAAAGCACGCCGACAGCGCCAACGCAGCCATGGCAATGATGGCTAGCCGGCGAAAGCACACGCCGATCGACTGTACTCGGCTCCGCGAATTGCACATGGGCCGCGCCGCTAGCATTTTCCTCGTGCCGGGAGAGTCCCTAATGGCCGAAGCCCTCCATATCGAACAGCCGCAAGGCACTCTGGGTGTTCTAACGCCCGGCATGGGCGCGGTTGCTACCACGCTGTACGCGGGAATCCATTCCATACGAAAGGGCTTGGCGGAGCCCGTCGGCTCGGTGTCGCAAATGGGCCATATCCGGCTGGGAAGGAGGACCGAGCACCGCGAGCCACTTATCGCCGACTTCGTACCGTTGGCCTCCGTCGATGACCTGGTGTTTGGTGGCTGGGATCCCTACTCGGAAAATGCATACGAGGCCGCGGTTCGCGCCGGAGTTGTCGAGCAGCCAGATCTGGACGCAGTCCGGGCCGAGCTGGAAAACATCATCCCGATGCCAGCCGTCTTCGACCCCACTTGGGTCAGACGCCTCGACGAGACGGACAATGTGAAACAAGGTCCCGACAAGTGGGAGCTAGCTCAGATGCTCCGCTCCGATATCGAGGAGTTCCGGGATCGCACCAGCTGCGATCGGCTGGTCATGGTGTGGTGCGGAAGCACCGAGGTCTATCGAGACCCGACCGCGGTGCATCTTTCCTTGGACGCATTCGAGGAAGGGTTACATCGAAACGATGAGAGCATCGCCCCGAGTCAGATCTATGCCTATGCGGCACTGTCGATGGGGGTGCCATTCGCCAACGGCGCTCCCAACATGACAGTTGACATTCCGGCCATGGTCGAGCTAGCGAACCGCCAAGGGGTGCCGATTGCGGGGAAGGATTTCAAGACCGGGCAGACGTTGATGAAGACGATCTTGGCTCCCGGTTTCAAGGCCAGGATGCTTGGCCTGCACGGTTGGTTCAGCACGAACATACTCGGCAACCGCGACGGCGAGGTCCTGGATGACCCGGGAAGCTTCCGCACCAAGGAGGTGACCAAGCTGGGGGTGTTGGACACGATTCTCCAGCCGGACCGCTACCCGCAGCTCTACGACGACATCTACCACAAGATCCGCATCAACTACTACCCACCTCACGGCGACAACAAAGAGGGCTGGGACAACATCGACATCTTCGGCTGGATGGGATATCCGATGCAGATCAAGGTCGACTTTCTGTGCCGCGACAGCATCCTGGCAGCGCCAATCGTCCTTGATCTCGCCTTGTTCTTAGATCTCGCAGCCCGGGCCGGGCAGGCGGGCATCCAGGAGTGGCTCAGCTTCTACTTCAAGAGCCCCCAGGTCGGCGAAGGGCTCTACCCGGAGCACGACCTGTTTATCCAACAGACCAAACTCAAGAACACTCTCAGACATTGGATGGGTGAGGAATTGATCACCCACCTAGGCGTCGAGTACTACGAGTCCTAACCCGCTACGGCCAGATAGTCGTCTGTTCGGCGCTCTCGGGTTCCGGTTCAGGCATGTGAGAGGTCTCGGGTTGCGCTTCAGGCACCTGAGAGACCTCGGGCTGTTTCGGCGGCCGGTCAGATTCCGGGCGGTCAGCTCGGGAGGCCACCAGACCGCGGAGAAGCCAGCCAACTACCAGGCCGAGCGCCAAGGCCAGGAGCAGGAACAAAGCAATCTCTCCGATCAGGTAGGTCATGGAAGCACCGTCACCTCGATCCGTCGGTTCTGGGCCCGGCCCTCCGCGGTGAAATTGTCGCCGATTGGGTCACTCGAGCCATAGCCCACGGCGGTGAGACGAGCTTCGGATATGCCATGTTCCACGAGGTATTGCACCACCGCCTCGGCCCGCCCCTGGCTGATCTCCAGGTTTGATTCCTCTGTTCCGGTGGCATCCGTATGCCCACCGATCTCGACCGTCATATCGGAGTGATCAATGAGGATTACCGCTAACTCGTCGAGGACGCTCGTGCTGCCGGGCTCGAGCTGGCTGCTACCCACGCTGAATGTGATCAAGGTCAGGTCGAGCCGATCGACCTTCTTTTGGACGAGCTCCCTCTCGTCGACGCCTACCTCCAAGAGATTCACGACCTCGATATCGGGAAGCGACATAGACACCAGATTCTCGATCGAGCTGCGAGCCACCTCGCTGACGGCGAGACCGGAGAGCTCCGCAGTGCCACCGGCGATCACCAACGAGAACTCGGTTACGTCCTCGAATTCCCCTATCAAGAAAGGAAGGCCTGCCAACCACTCGCGGGAGCCCACCCCCTCGTCCACGGACAGCGTGTTGACGACGTTCTGGAGCCCGAACGCCGCGACACCGCCGGCCACTAGGGCATCTCTGGTCTCCTCGTCCGGAACCGACCCGGTCAAGGCCACAGTTCCGCCAGAGACGAGCATCACGAATGAAGGCGGCCTCCCACCGGCCGGAACCGCTTCCACCGTCGGAGGTGGGATAGTGGGAGGAGGTGCCACGCCCGAGGGCGCTCCCACTGTTAGCTCGTTGTTCACTACCCGGACGCCATCGACTCCTAGGACCACCGACTCGGCTGATTGAGCTTCGGTCTCAGTAGCGGCGGTCCCGCTCAGGGTCGCGTCGCGCCCCTCGAAGGTGACCCCAGCCCCCTCGATTCCGGCCGCGGTCAGCGCGTCGGTGGATCGTCTCGTGAGATCGTTCTCGATCGGGGCTCGGGTGGATGCAACCGCGAAGAACACCAGCGCCAGCCATGCGACAGACGCCAGCCAGATGAGAATCGTCCGCTTTCGGCGGAGATCGGCAAGATGGGCAGCTGTCGTCATCGTATCGTCTCGTGGTTGCGGGACCGTATGACTTGTAGGGGGAAGGCGCGACCGGGCTCAGAGTCGGGCGCGGAGCCAGTCTAAGTCGGCTCGGTGCTCGTCCTGTCCACCAGGCGTCTCGATGATGATCGGCGCCACCGTCGCCCGCAAGACAGACATCAATTCGGCCTCAGGAATCGTCCCTTGGCCCAGGTTGGCATGACGGTCCCTCCGGCTTTCAAAGTCATCGCGGGAGTCGTTGCAGTGCATGAGGTCGATGGCCCCGGTGGCTTCGATGACGCGATCGACGAGACCATCGAATGGCTCACCCGCCGACCAGGCGTGGCATGTATCGAGGCAAAAGCCCGGAGACAGGTCGCCGATCTCGTCCCATAGAGCAGCGACGACTTCTATGTCGCGCGAAAGAGCATTCGTGCCTCCGGCCGTGTTCTCGATCATGATCGGTATGTCCCATTCCAAAGTCTCGAGAGCTTTTCGCCACCGGCCGAAGCCCTGATCGACCGCTTCGTCGTCAGTTACGTGTCCGCCATGAACGATGACGGCCCTGGCGCCGATAGCCGCAGCTGCTTCACACGTATCGGAGAGGATCTTGCGCGAGGGAATGCGGATACGGTTGTTCGCCGATGCCACGTTGACCAAATACGGAGCATGAACATACACCGCCAGATCAGAGGCCAGGATGGCTTCGGCGTCGTCCCGTGGCTTGGGTTTCTTCCAAGATTGTGGGTTGGAAAGGAAGACCTGCACGGCTTGCGCGTCCAAGGCGTGGGCACTGGCGAGAGGATCGGAGGTGCCCACGTGAGCCCCAAGCTCCCGACTCACCGATCATCTCCATACGTGGCGCGGAGCTCATCAATTCGCATGGCAACCTCTCCGGGCGCGGTGTCCCAATCGGAAGCCAGGATCACAACGCTCGTTGGGCTAGTGAGTCTGGCACCCCAGGGACGGGGAGGCAGTAAGTCGGGCTCCGATACCTGCAAACGAAGGACGGGCAACACGTCCCCATCGTCCAGCGCCCGGTCGGCATCGACGTCCACGACCTTCTCCCAAGAAATATGAGTCCGGTTACCGAACGGACCGCTTATGGCCAGGCTCAGCTCCTCATGGTCGCCAACGATTACTCGTCGAGGGGCGAGGAGCTCCTTGAGTGCCCAGGCGGTGACTGCAATCCCACCGATCAGAAAAAGCCACGCCCAAAGTGAGTCCCGCGCTTCAAAAGCAGGGACGTCTCCTGGGTAGATGAGCTCACCAAGGCGGCCGACTAGTCGCTGCTGGAAGATCAGATCGGCACCAAAGATCCAGAAGGGAGCGGCGAGTAGCGCTACCAACCACACGCGAAGTGCAGACCGACGGACTACCAGCTGCTCATTCACGTAACACCTAGATCGCTTGGTTGCACAAGAGCTACAAAGGGAACCGACCGTTCCGCGAGCAGCCCGGCAACCTTTCCGTAGCTTCGATCGCAGACCGCGACGACCTGGACTACTTGGAGCCCGGTCGCGACTGCCACATCGAGGGCCTCGGTGATCGCTCCTCCGGTCGTTGTCGTGTCCTCAACAATCGCCACCTGGTCTCCTGGCTCGACGGGACCCACGAGTCGACCCTCGATGCCGTGGCCCTTGCTCTCCTTCCTGACACTGAAAGCGCGGAGCCTCTGGCCTCGGGAGTTCGACACCATCGCGGTGGCCACCGCGACTGGATCGGCGCCCATCGTGAGGCCTCCAACTGCGTCTACGTCCGGCACGAGTACGTCAACCACCGCCGCCCCGACTAGCCACCCTCCCTGACCATCGAGGGTTGTGCGCCGCGCGTCCAAATACCAGTCGGAAGCCTCTCCGGACCGGAGCGCGAAGGGTCCATCTGTCCGGAGGGAGTGTGTCCGGAGATGGGCCACGAGATCAGGGAATCGGCTCAAGATTCAGCCATCTGCTGCCGATGCTTCACGTAGAAGAGGTTCTCACAGCCTCCGTGTTAGCCCAACCACGATAGCGGCCGCTCCAGGGAGCGGCCGCTGTTGGTTGTGCCCCTCCGTCGTCTGAACCTCCTCCGCCTCGCTTTGCCACCCCGGGCCCTCTCTCGTGACGCTCGGCTACCTATACAGTCGTCTACCGTCGAACGTGCTGGTTGAACGAGCGAGAGCCAAATGGCACTGACCTGCCAAAACTGCGGCCGCCAATTCACGGTTCCACAACACATCCGTGAGCGGTATCCGGGCTGGGAACCAAGACTGTGCGCTTCTTGTCACGCAGAGGCCGGCTCGCATCGGGAACCGTCGCTGTTCGACAGCCAAAGCCTGCTGACGCTCGACGAGGTACTGGCCACCTATACCGCGGGGCCAACGACGGGGGTTTTCACAGACGGGAGCTCGGTGCCTAACCCCGGGCCCGGCGGCTGGGGAGCCGTCTACGTCGTCTCAGATCAGATCTTGGATCAGGCGCACGGTCACGAGACGTTCACCACCAACAATCGGATGGAGTTGACCGCGCTCAGCTCGGGCATCGACCTTGTACCCGAGGGAACCGAGATCACGGTCTATACCGACAGCAACCTTGCGTACCGCACGTTTACGGAGTGGGCTGCGGGATGGGAGGCCCGCGGATGGAAGCGCAAGTCAGGCCCGATCCAGAATCTCGACCTCGTCCGTCCCATCTACGAGAAGCTGCAAGTCCGCCCGGAGCTCACGCTCAAGTGGATCGCAGCTCACTCGGGATACCGATGGAACGAGTACGCGGACGCGCTGGCGTCGATGTGGCTGGCGGAGGCCTAGACGGCCTCGCGTCTCAGCGAGCGTCCGGGTTGATCGAGTAAGTACCCATTATCGAGTCCTGGTCCAGGACATGACCCTCGATCGCCTCCAGAACCTCAACCGCGCCAAACTCGCCTTCGACCGCGCAGCGGTCTATATCCAGGGCATACAACGTGAACGTGTAGTGATGGACGATCGTGTCGTTCCAGGGAGGACAGGGTCCGTCATATCCAAAGTAGGAACCCTCCATATCGGCGTCGCCCGCAAACCACCCTGTGTAGTCGTTGCGGCCCTGACGAGTACCCCCCGGACCGCCTGGGCCCTTCCCCCGGGCAGTTACTCCATCGGAGAATTCGCCCGCGGCGATTCCCCCGAGCCCGGGATCGACATCTACCAGCACCCAGTGATAGAAGTCGGCGCGCGGGAGGTCAGCCGGAACCTCGCGGCCCTCCTGGTTGACATCGTCCGGCTTGGTCGGCACGTCACGGTCATGACAGATGAGCGCCAGCGACCGCGTCCCTGAAGGAAGGTCGGACCAGGAGATATCAGGGTTTCGATTGGCCCCGAAGGCAACGTGCGTCTCAGCGTCCGGGACACAGAAAGCGAACTCGGCCGGTATCCGCCCCCCGTCCGAGAAGCTGCTCGTATGAATCTGCATCACTACCTCCCCGGCGAGAGGCTAGTGACCGTCTACTGGCCGAACCTCCGCTCACGCCGACCGAAGTCCCGGAGCTCCCGGAGGAAGTCCACGCGCCTGAAGGCCGGCCAGTACACATCGACAAAGGCGAATTCGGCATAGGCCGATTGCCAGAGAAGGAAACCGGACAGACGTGATTCGCCGCTGGTACGTATGAGCAGATCCGGGTCCGGAAGATCGGCCGTGTACATATGGGCGGCAAGGGTGTCGGCGTCGATACGGTCCACCATCTCAGCTTGGGACACCCCCTCGGACACCAGCTTCTGTACCAAATCGCGGCAGGCATCGACGATCTCCTGGCGGCCCGCGTAGCCGAGGGCGATGGTCAGTCGACGTAATCCACTGGCAGCAACCTCCTCCGCACGTTTGGCTGCCCTCACTACCTCCGCTGGCAACAGGTCGAGGCTTCCAATGAATCGAACTGTGAGACCGTGTCTCTTGGCCAGCTGGGGAAGTCGACTGAACAGATCGATCAACGCCTCGTAGTACAGCTCCAGCTCCGACGCGGGTCGGCTCAGGTTCTCCTTCGACAGCACCCATCCCGTGACGGCCGGGATACCCAACTCGGCAGACCAGCCGACGAAGTCCTCGAATTTACGCATTCCCGCTCGATAGCTGGCGGCATAGTCGGGCAAGCCTTCCTTCATGGCATATCTGCGATGCCCGTCGAGGATGATGCCTACATGCCGTGGCAGGCGATCGCGGTCGAGCTGCCGGATGAGCCGCTCCTCGTACACCCGGTAAAGAGGTCGGAGCCAGGTACTGGTTTCGGCGGTCACGACCTCAGGATATCCGCCACCAGCGCCCCAGAAGCCAACTTTGCCCCTCAACACCTCGGTTTTCTTGGGCGAGTGGCTACTCGATTGCCGTCTTAGGATTCGTCCATGACCGAGCCCGATCCGGATTTCGTCGCTCGCCACACCACTGACATCGAACTCCGAGACGGGACCCGCGTCAGGATCCGACCAATAACACCCGACGACCGGGACCGTTTGAAGGAGGGCTTTGAAAGACTGTCGCCTCGCTCTCGTTACCTCCGTTTTCTGGCTCCCGTTGCGGAGCTGACCCCCGAGATGCTCGACTATCTGACGGAGGTCGATTACCACGACCACTTCGCCTGGGGCGCGCTCGCCCTGGATCAGGAAGGTCACCCTGGAATCGGCGTCGCCCGCTACGTGCGATTGCACGACGAGCCTGAAGTAGCGGAGCCGGCCGTTGCCGTTGCAGACGAATACCAAGGCCGAGGCCTCGGTACCGCCCTCCTCTACACGCTGTCTGATACCGCAGTTCAGCATGGGATCAAGCGGTTCCGCGCCTTGGTTCTGGCCGAGAACGAGGCAATGCTTCAGGTGTTCCGGGAGATGGGGGCTTCGCTTCGCCGGACGGGCGGCACGATGATCGAAGTTGAAATCGAGCTTCCCCCCGCCCCGGGCGGGCTCCACGAGGAGAACCTGCGATCGGCTCTCCGGGCGGTGGCGAAGGGTGAGGTCGAAGTACCCAGTCCCGTGAGGAGGTGGCTGGCCCGCTAAATCAGAGCACGGGAAGAACGGACCTCTCGCCACACACCGCCTCGACGTCGTCGGGAAGGGTCGGCAGGCGTGCGGTCAGATTCTCGTTGCCTCCAGGAAGGATCAGGATGTCGTCCTCCACCCTCGCCCCAATGCCATGAAACTCGGCAGGGACGGGATGCTCGACCCTGGGCGCGTCCGCGACTTCCTGCCGCTCTAGTTTGCGCGCCGCTTCTGTGCCCAGAAGTGCGCGGCGTTCCGACCACTCGTCCATGTCATAGGTCAGGAGTGAGAACTCAACCGGCCCGTCCTTGGGCGTGACGTAGATCCCCGGCTCCACTGTGAAGGTCATACCCGGCTCGAGGGGTCTCGGCTCGCCGTCGACTTTGAACGTCCCAACGTCGTGCACGTCTATGCCCAACCAATGGCTCGTCCCGTGCATGAAGTATTCCCGGTACAGATGCATGGCCAGCGTGTCGTCCAAAGCCCGCGGCACGAGACCGAGCTCGATCAGGCCCTCGGAGATAGCCCGTTTACCTGCCTCGTGAACCTCTCTGAGGCTGCTCCCTGGTCCGCAGACAGCCAGGGCTTCACTATGAGCGGTGAGCACGACGTCGTATATGGCTCTCTGCGGGGCTGAAAACCGACCGTTGACCGGAAATGTCCGGGTGATGTCGGCCGACTGGTATCCATATTCGGCGCCGGCATCTACGAGCAGCAAGTCTCCGTCTTGGAGCTTCCGGTCCCCTTGGGTGTAGTGCAGGATGCAGGCGTTCTCTCCGCCCGCCACGATCGACGGGTAGCTGTTTCGGCTTGATCCGTGTGTGCGAAAGACGTATTCGAGGGCGGCCTTGACCTGGTACTCATAACGGCCCGGGGTTGTGAAGCGCATCGACTCGAGGTGAGCATCGACCGATATCTCGCAAGCGTGGCGCAGGTCGTGGACCTCCTCGGGGGTCTTACGCATGCGCAGCTCGGCCAGGAGCAGCCCCGGGTCGTGAACCTCAATGGGTATCGGCTTGCCTGTCCTGTCGTGCCATGCTCGTAACCGACCGAGGACGCGGTTGACCGTGGTGCCGGTGCTTCCTGCGGTCCGGTAGTAGAGCGTTGTTCGCCCCTGGAGCCGCTCCAGTAGCTGCGACTCCAACTCCCTGATGGGAAAAGCCGCATCGGCCGAGAATCGCTCCTTGGCTCCTTCAGCTCCGGCGCGGACTCCCGTCCACGTCTCGTCCTCCTTGTCTTTCGGGCGGACGAAGAGCACGAACGGCTCGTCTCCATTCGAGTCGAGGAGCGCCACGGCGTCGGGTTCATCGAAGCCCGTCAGGTAGTAAAAGTCGGAGTCCTGCCGAAAGGGGTGTTCCACGTCTCGGTTGCGCGTCGTCTCCGGCGATGCGGCTATGAGGGCAACGCCGTCCCCTATCGCGGCTGTGAACCGGTCCCGACGAGCCGAAAAGACATCAGCGCTCATAAAGGCGCCACAGTAGCCGGGGCCCGCGGTGCCCCGTCAGGGCCCACGGATCGCAATAGCCCGACCGCGGCCAACTCAGGCCGGCGGAGCCCCGGGGTCGTCCTGGCCCTTCCCGATCCACCACTCCCGAGCAATGTCATATGCCTCCTCGGAAGAGAAAGGACCTTCCTCGATCCGATGTTCCGTGAGTATCTCGAGGATCTCACCCACCAACGGCCCCGGCTCGATTCCCAGGTAGGCCATCAGCTCATGACCGTCAATGGGAGGACGCAAACTGGCCAACTCCTCCCGGCGCTGCAGGTCCGTAATCCGCTCTTCCAGCTCATCGAGGCGCGTTTGGATTTCGCCGGCTCGTCGCGGGTTCGCCGTGGTGACATCGCACCGAACGAGCACATTGAGATCCTGCAGCAGTGGCCCGGCATCCCGCACATAGCGACGAACAGCTGAGTCCGTCCAACCAAGAGCGAAGGAGTGCGGACGAAGGTGCAAGTACACCAGACGACTCACATCCTCAACTACCTGAGTCGGATAACGCAGTGCCTTGAGTCGAGCGCGCGCCATTCTCGAACCGACCACCTCGTGATGGTGAAAGGTAACCCCTTCCGGGCCTATCTCCCTCGTCTGAGGCTTCCCAATGTCATGGAAGAGGGCTGCAAGGCGGAGTTCCAGCTTCGCCGGCGTTTTGTCAACGACCGCCAGGGTATGAGCGAGGACGTCCTTGTGCCTGTGGACGGGGTCCTGAGATATGACAAGCGCCTCCAGCTCCGGAATGACGTAGGAAGCGAGCCCCGTGTCCACCATCTCCGCTAGTCCACGCCCTGCCTCCTGCCCTAGCACGAGCTTGCTCAGCTCCCCCTGGACCCGCTCCGGAGAGACAATCTTCATCCTCTCGCCCATTCGCCGTGTCGCCTCGAGCGTCTGCTTATCCGGCGTGAAAGCAATCGTGGCCATGAACCGGAAGAGTCGGAGCATTCTGAGAGGGTCATCACCGAATGACACGGCGGGCGACATCGGTGTCCGCAGGGTCCGCGTGCTGAGATCTTCCAGACCGCGGTACGGATCGATCAACTCGGGCTCCGGAAGTCGCAGAGCCATCGCATTGATGGTGAAGTCGCGGCGAGCAAGATCAGTGGCAATGTCCTCCGCGAAAGTGACTCGGGGCTTTCGGCTCTCGTCGCGATACACGTCCTGCCGAAATGTCGTGATCTCGAAGGTGTGGCCCGCTTTCGCAACCCCAACTGTGCCGAAAGCCTCCCCGACTCCGAAGACGTCATCGGCCCACTCGGACACGACTCGCTTCGTCTCCTCCGGTCGGGCGTCTGTGGCGAAGTCGAGGTCCTTCGGCCGATCACCCAGCAACAGATCGCGCACCGACCCGCCGACCACGTACAGCTGATGGCCTGCGGCCACGAATCGCTGTGAAAGCTGAACGGGAACACCGCCGGGTTCGAGGAGCCAGCGGAGTCGCTCCGGCACCATGGCCTTGGAGCATAAGGCTCCCTAGACCGAGACCAGCCCCATCTGCTCGGCCATCACCCGAAAGTCGTGAGGGTTGCTGGCGTGAGCGATCGCTTCTTGGAGATCCACTGTGCCGGACTCGAAGAGCTCGAGGATCGACTGATCAAAGGTCTTCATACCGTAGAACTCGCTGTCGGCGATGACCTCGGGAAGGTCGGCAGTCTCGGAAGGTTCAACGATCCGATCGAAGACTCTCCCGTTCATCGTGAGCACCTCGACTGCGGGTACCCGTCCCGCGCCGTCAGTCCTTTCCAGCAGCCGCTGGCTCACGATTCCTCGCAACGTACCTGCCAGCAGCAGCCTCACCTGTTGCTGTTGATGCGGTGGGAAGAAGTCCAGGATGCGATTCAGGGTCTCCGTGGCGTCGATCGTGTGAAGTGATGAGAGCACGAGGTGTCCGGTCTCGGCCGCATGGAGCGCGGCCCGAACGGTCTCCTGATCTCTCATCTCCCCGATGAGGATCACGTCGGGATCCTGTCTCAGCACCCGACGCAGTGCCTCGTGGAAGCTCATCGTGTCGACACCCACTTCCCGCTGGCTGATGATCGACAGATCATCCCGGTGAACGACCTCAATCGGATCTTCGATCGTCACGATGTTGCGACGTTGGGAGGCGTTGATGTACTTGACTACGGCCGCCAGCGTTGTGGTCTTGCCCGAACCGGTCGGACCGGTCACGAGCACGAGCCCCCGCGGCTCTCCGGAGAGCTTGGCCAGTATGGGTGGCAGGCCCAGATCCTCGAAAGTTTGGCCACCGGCGGTGACGAGCCGGAAGACGAGCGACACCGATCCTCGCTGACGAAAGACGTTGACGCGAAACCGGCCCAGGTCCGACCTACCGAAAGCGAAATCAGCCTCACTGTCCTCACGAAAGTCGGCCGCCGCGCGCTTGGTGAGGATGGTCTGAGCGTATGCCTCGGTGTCGTCGGGAAGGAGGTCCTCAAGCGACGTCGGATTCAGCTCACCGTCTATACGAAGGACCGGCGGTGAACCCACTTTTAGATGGAGATCCGACGCTCCGATTTCGACCATTTTCTTGAGTAGATCGTCAAGCGACGCCGCCATATCACTCCCACCTTGAGGCCAAAAGTCGTTATCGGCACCCTTCTGTGGGTCCCTTAAGGCGCAAGATCGCCGGCAAGCGGATGTTCAGCTGAGCGTGTAGAAGGTCTCCATCTGCTCGCGGGCCAGCGACAATGTGAGCCATGCTCTCTGGGGCGACGTGGGTCTGTCCGATTCATCCGCAGTGACGACCCCAGCCAGCCCCAAGACGGTGGCCTTAACCGAGCTCTCTAGTGCCTGGAGGTCGTAGCCGCCCTCCAGAAGAAATATCGTACGCCCGGCATCAACGAGCTTGACGAGCTTGGCCGCCATCGCGCCGTAGTCCGACTCCAGGAGCCTGAGCCGGGCGAGTGGATCCGCGGCGTGAGCGTCATAACCCGAGCTTACGAGCAGCCAGGTGGGCGAGAAACCGGAGATCACAGGGACCACCAGCTCCTCGAATGCTTCGCGATAAAGGTCACCGGCGGTACCGGCCGGAAGTGGGAGGTTGAGCACTGTGCCTACCCCGGGCCCCTCGCCGACCTCGTCGACCCACCCCGTACCCGGATACAGCGGAAACTCATGAACCGAGATGTACAGAACCTCGGGTTCGTTCCAGAACAGGGTCTGCGTACCGTTTCCGTGGTGTACGTCCCAGTCCAGAATGGCAACCCTCTCACCTGAATCCGCCAGCAGGCGAGCCGTAACTGCCACGTTGTTGAAGAGGCAGAATCCCATTGCTCGGGCCGACTCGGCGTGATGACCCGGAGGCCGAACGGCCAGGAATGCAGCATCACCTTCACCCCGCAGGAGGGATTCCACAGCTGCCGGGCCAGCACCAGCGGCTCGGAGAGCAGCCTCCCAGGAAGCGACCGATGCCACCGTGTCTGCATCGAGAAAGCCCCCTCCACTTAGGCAGAACCGCTCGATCTCGTCGACATACGACGCCGGATGGACTCGCGTTAGGGTCTGGCGATCCACCGCAGACAGATCCACATGCGCGAACTCCACGCCGGAGAAATGGATGCCTCGATCGACGGCTTGAAGCCGTTCCGGTCTCTCGGGATGGGACGGTCCCGTGTCGTGACGCTCGAACGAGCTGTGCGAGCCGTAAATCAGGCGCATCCTGGGTAACTATCGCACGCGACCTGACGGGATCGTGCCTCGTTTCGTACTCCCCCGGATCTTCGGGCCACCTCTCCGAGTGGGCGGGAGCGGGCCTTGCGCCTAGCAGAGGAAGGGTAAGTTCGGTGCAATGCGACTGACCCACAAGGGAGACTGGCCGGGTCTCATCACCGTGCGGCAGGGATGGGCGAGGGCCGAGGCTCGGCCCTGGAACGACGAAATGCCGGACGCGTCCGTTCGACTGATTCGGGGAGGAGCCGGGTTCCTGTGCAATGTCAGGGATTACCTCAACGGGCTCGCTGAATCGGTGCTATCTCCACCCTTGCCGGAGGGCGGCACCTCCATCTGGCGTCAGGCCGGCTTCTCGGACCATCTTGAGCTCGAACTTTACCGACACAATCTCGAACGAGCGGTTCCAGAACCGGACCATGGGATAAGCGAGTTGAAAGACCCGCCCTGGCGGCAAGCCATGGGCGTCGACCGCGCCGCCTTCGACGTGCTGTGGCGGCTAGGCGAACTCGGTTTGCGTGAGGCTTATCGGGCCGTTCCCCGCTCTGCCTTCCTCGCGATAGAGGACTCGGATGGGCTCGCTGGCTACGCCATAGTCGGAGCGAGTGCATCGCTTGGTTACCTCCAACGCATCGCGGTGGACCCGCGCGCTCAGCGGAACGGACTCGGTCGGGCTCTCCTACGGGGGTCAATGCGCTACGTTCGCGCACATGGAGGACGATCGGTCTTGCTGAACACCCAGCCCGAGAACGAGCCGGCTTCGGCTCTCTATGAGTCCGAGGGATTCCTACGCGATCGGCATCCGCTCCACATCCTCAAAGCATCGAAAGCCGAGGGCCAGTCGTGATCGGTGTGGTCACGGACTCCGCGTCAGACCTACCAATCGATCTGGCGGGCCACTACGAGATCGAGATCGTCCCGCTCACGATCAGAATCGGTAACCGGGAAGTAGCCGACCGACGCGACCTGACTGCCGAGAGCTTTTGGCGCGAACTCAGCGTTTCCGATGTTCTACCGGAAACGGCCGCTCCTGGCGTCGGCCAATTCCAGGAGGCCTACGACGAGCTCGCCCGGAATGGCGCCGACGGCATCGTCTCATTGTGTCTCTCGTCCCGCCTCAGTGCTACCTACCAGTCCGCCGTGATTGCGGCCGAACGAATGAAAGATGACATACCGGTCCGAGTCGTGGACTCCCAAGCTGTCAGCATGGCGCTTGGTTTCCAGGTGCTGGAGGCCGCCCGAGCTGCACAACAACACGACTCGATCGACGATGTGGAAGGAGCCGCCCGTGCTGCGATCGGAAAGACCGGGATTCTCGCCGCTCTGGACACACTCGAATTCCTCAAAAGAGGCGGGAGGATCGGGACGTCCCAGGCCTTCGTCGGAGGTGCTCTCGACATAAAGCCTCTCCTCACCCTGGAGGGAGGTGTGATTGCCCCCGCCGGTCGCGTCCGAACCCGCTCGGCTGCGCTGGACGCCATTTCGGATCAGGTCTCTCAGCTACTTCCCCAGCTCGCGGAGCTGGCCGTCTTGAACGGATCAGCAGATGACCTGGAGGCGTTGATGCTGCGCCTCGAGCAACACATCTCGCGGGAAGACGTTCTCGTGGCCGACATCGGACCCGTAGTCGGTACGCACACGGGTCCGGGTGTCGTCGGTATAGCCTTCAGGTTGAAGTGAGCCTGCCCGACTCACCAGCGTGATCAGCCAAAATGCCACCTCCGCTCCCCGACCGCTACCGCTTGGAGATCCGGATTGGGCGAGACGGTGACACCGAGCAGTGGCTGGCGACCGACGAGGCGCTCGACCGACCGGTCCTGATCCGGGTCCTGGGTCCGGAGACGACGACCGACCGAAGGCGAGAGTTCCTTGCGGCCGTGCACCGCGCGGCAGGGATTTCTCACGTCCATCTGGCCGCAATCTATGAGGCGGGTGAAGTCACGGACGGTGCCTACGCGATCTGCGAGTGGGGCGGTGGTGTCACCCTCGCCGATCGCATCTCGGCTGCGGAGCCAATTCCGGTACATGACTTCCTCGCCAACGGCGCCGGGCTGGCTGATGCGCTCGCCGCGTTGCACGCGGAGGGGGTGCTTCACGGCGACATAGAGCCATCGGCTGTTCTGTACTCCTCGGCTCATCCTGCCAAGCTGGCCACCTTCGGGCGTCCCCATGATGGCGGTAGCGCCGCCACCGATGTCCACGACCTCGCTCTCACCCTGGAGTCAGCGCTGGTGGGGCCGATACGTGGCTCGGTGCCGCCATCACAGGTCGTGAACGGACTCCCGGCTGCCGTTGATGTCGCCCTGGCAGACGCGCGAGATGGAAAGCTGGACGCCCGCGGTTTGGCAGAGGCGCTTCGCTCCGTACCTCCCACGGCGCCGCCCAGACGCAAAGAGTCGAGCTCCTGGTCGTGGCTGATCCCGGCCGGCCTGCTGGGCGTATTGGCGGCCTCCCTGATCGCGCTGGGGACCAGCCTTGATGCCGGACCGGCCTCACCTGTCCTATTTCCAGCTCGACCTCCGCCCGCCACCACGACAGTCACGACGCCCGTCTCGACGACGAGCACCACTCTTCTCCCTGCAGAGGACGCACGGCCGGTCGTGACAGTCGCTGGAGTAGCGGCTTACGACCCGTTCGGCGACGGGACCGAGCAGCACTCCCGTGAGTTCGTAGTCGAGAACCTGATCGACGAGGACCCAGCCACCCACTGGAGGACCGAGCGATACGTAGACCCGCTCTCCCTCCAGAAGAGAGGCGTGGGGGTGACGATCCGCGTCCAAGGAACACCCGGGCAGATGGAAGCCCTCGACCTGACCCGGGGTGTTCACTACACGCTCTACTGGGCGTCCAGCCCCCCGGACACGTTCGATCAATGGGATCGGATCTCGACCGGTATCTCGGCGGGTGGCAACCTGGCGGTGCAGCTCCCACCGAGGAATAACGGGGTGTGGCTCTTGTGGTTCACGGAGGTTCCCGCTCAGCCTGATGGTTACTACGGAGGGCTCGCGGAGGTACGATTCCGTCCATGAAGGAGGACTTCCTCCCTTGACGGAGGAGGACCGCCCAACTGACGAGGGTCTCCTGGACCGATACCTGTCCGGGGATTCCGATGCCTTCCACGAGCTCATGAGTCGTCATGAGGATCGGGTCTTCTCCGTGTGCCTCCGCATCATGGGCGACCGCGAGTCCGCTCTCGACGCTACCCAAGAGACCTTCCTCACTCTCTATCGCAAGGCAAACCGCTTCTCGGGGAGGTCGGCCTTCACTACTTGGCTGTATCGCGTGACGGTCAATACCTGTTACGACCAGCTTCGTCGTATCCGCCGGCACCAGGCCCAGCCGCTCGATGAGTCGCCTCAAGTCGACGATCCGGCCCAGCAAGACCAGTTAGGCGCGCGCGAGGTGCGACAGGAGATCGAGGCTGCCCTCGCCCGTCTTCCGCCCGACTTTCGTACGGCTGTGGTGCTCGTCGACATGGAGGACCTATCCCTCAAGGAGGTGTCCGACGTAGTTGGGGTTCCAGTGGGCACCGTCAAGTCACGGGTCTTCCGTGCGCGCCGCCTACTAGCCGAGTCTCTCGGGAACCTGGCGCCCCCTTCCGTGCATCCCATAGGAGACAACGATGCATGACCACGATGACGAGCTGATCGCCGCGCTGGCTGGCGGGCATCTGTCTTCTGCCGAGACGGAGGCCGCTCGAGCCACTGTTGCTTCCTGTCCGCGCTGCTCTGCTGAGCTGGCAACACAGCTGTCCGCTCGCCAGAGCTTGAGGTCACTCGACCAAGTGACGCTGACCGACTTTGAAAGATCGCGGCTCCACCACGTTGTGGACCGACCGGTCGCCCGTCCTTGGTATGTCAGGCTCGCACCTGCCCTTGGCGCGGCCGCAGGATTTGTTCTTGTCGCCGGCCTTGGTGTCACGCTTCTTGGATCGGGAGCTGACGTAGCTGAACTCCCGACAGTAAGCGAGGCCTCTGCGGATGCCATCGCCGAACCCGCTTCCGCCGCTGAACCTGCGCCCGCCGCTGAAGGCATCGAGGAGCCGGAAGCTGGATTAGTGGAGCGGTCCCCCGGACTGCTCGGGCTGGCCGCGCCAGGCCCGCTCGACTTCGGGGACTTAACAGAAGCAGACCTGGGAACCCTCCTCCAGTTGATTGCGCTTGAGCAAGAGCTAGAGGGGCTGTCCGAGAGCGTCACACAGCTTCAGGAGAAGCTGGCCGAAGATGCTACAGCCTCGGTGCCCGAGTGTCTGGAGGATGCCGGAGTGCCACCCGCCATCTACGTCGGGACGGGCACTCTGGCTGGAGAGCCCATCGAGCTCTTCATGCTCCCTGATAACCGAGCGGTCGCCTACCAGCAGAGCTCCTGTGAGATAGTTGCCCAGTTCCCTTGAGAGAGGACGCGACCTCCCGCCGCTAGGCTGCTCAGGTGGACGATCTAGCCGTTCGTTTCGCCGACCTGCTCGACAATATCGCGGCTTGGATCCGCTCTCTCACCGTAGAGCGAGTCGAAAAAGCCACCCGTATCGTCTCTTTGGGAATCGTGACCGCCACCCTGGCCGTGGTCGCGCTCATCCTTATCGCAATTGGCGTTTTTCGGGCAGTCGCCTCTCAGATCGGCGTAATTGCAACCTATTTCCTCTTCGGCGGATTATTCGTCCTCCTTGGTGCGTTGGCGTGGGCGGTAAGAAAGCGAGCCCCCAAGAGCACTGATGTCTGAAAAGGTCCTAATTATCGGCTCGGGTCCGGCGGGATTGACCGCGGCGCTCTATGCCGCCCGGGCCGAGCTCAGTCCCATCCTCATCGAGGGCTACGAAGCCGGCGGACAACTCATGCTCACGACCGACGTGGAGAACTATCCGGGCTTTCCTGACGCCATCATGGGTCCGGAGCTGATGAACAGCTTCCGCAAGCAAGCGGAGCGATTCGGAACTCGCATCGTGACCAGTGAAGTGACGCGCGTCGACTTCTCGACTCGACCGTTCAGGGTATGGACCGGCGCAGACGAGTACGAGGCCGCATCTGTAATTCTTGCTACGGGAGCCGCGGCACTATGGCTCGACATTCCGGGTGAGGAGCAGCTACGCGGCCGGGGAGTAAGCGCCTGTGCCACGTGCGACGGATTCTTCTTTAAGGGCAAGCGTCTGATCGTCGTGGGAGGAGGCGACTCCGCCATGGAGGAGGCGCTCTTTCTCACCAAGTTCGCCGAGCATGTGACGATCGTGCATCGAAGGGACGAATTCCGAGCTTCCAAGATCATGGCCACCCGGGCGTTGGATCATCCAAACATCGACGTCATCTGGAACAGTGTCCTTACCGAGATCATCGGTCCGGAAACCGTGACCGCCGTCCGCTTACGCAACGTCCAGACCGAAGAAACCACCGAGGTTCCGATCGATGGGGTGTTCGTTGCCATCGGCCACCGACCGAACACTGAGCTCTTTCGGGGTCAGATCGACCTCGACGAGAAGGGCTACGTCGTTCTGGCGGGAGACGGCTCCACTTATACCTCCGTCGAGGGCGTCTTTGCCGCGGGCGACGTAGCCGATTCCGTCTACCGCCAAGCTGTCACGGCCGCCGGAAGCGGATGTCAGGCCGCGATGGACGCCGAACGTTGGCTTGCCCATTGACGATGGGAATCAACGGGCCGCCCGACGCGTTCATTTGAACCGATTCACCGAAGGAGAAGAAATGGCCGCCAACGTTCAGCATCTGAGCGATCAAAACTTCACCGAGGCAGTCGCAGCCGATCAGCCTGTTCTCGTCGACTTCTGGGCTGAGTGGTGTGGACCTTGCCGAATGGTCGCCCCAGTGCTGGAGGAGATCGCCGACGAGTACTCCGACAAGATCTCCATAGCCAAGCTGAACGTCGACGACAACCCGCGATCAGCCGCAAATTACGAGGTTTTCAGCATCCCAACGATGATCGTCTTCCAGAACGGCGTCGAGAAGAAGAGGGTGGTCGGAGCCCGTCCCAAGCACAACCTGGTGTCTGAACTTCAGGAGTTCCTCAACTAGATATGGGACGATAGGGCCCAATGCGGCTCTATCGACAGGGCGACACGGGCAGTCCGGTCCGAGATATCCAGGAACGCCTCGCCAGTCTGCAACTCCCATACGCTCCCGACGAGGCAGGGGTGTTCGGAGGCGCCACGGCCGACGCCGTGACCTCGTTTCAGCGGAGCCGAGGCTTGGCTCAAGATGGGATCGTGGGTCCGGATACATGGCGGGCACTCGTGGAGGCGAGCTATCACCTCGGAGACCGCCTTCTGTACCTGCGAAGGCCGATGATACGAGGCGAGGACGTCGGAGAGCTCCAACGCCAGCTAAACGCGCTTGGCTTTGACGCAGGCAACATCGACGGGATATTCGGAGGCGACACTGCCAGCGCGGTACTCGACTTCCAGCGCAACCGCGGAATGGCCACCGACGGTATCGCCGGACCCGAGGTGATCTCCGAACTCCGGGGCATCGTCCGAGCCACGCGCAAGGCAGGCCGTGTCGAGTTGCGCGAGAGGGAATGGCTCCGTTCGCTTCCTCGCTCTCTAGTAGGTACCAGAATTTTCCTGGACCCCGCCTGTGTCGATGTCGAAGAGACGGCACAGACGTGGGAAGTTGCCTCGCAGGCGGCGCACCGACTTCAAGCCCTTGGCGCGGCCCCGCTGCTCTCCCGCAGCGCGGACACACCATTACCTCCCCGCATCAGAGCGCGGCGAGCTAACCGGGCAGGAGTAGATGTCGTCGTATCAGTGGAAGTGCCCCGTGACCAGGCGGAAGGCGTCTTCTTCTTTGCGTCAGCCCTCAGCTACAGCGAGGCTGGTGCCGCTTTAGCCGGCGCTATCGCCGACCAGATGAGAATCCCAACCGAGGGGCGAGCGACTGTGATTCTCAAGGAGACCAGAGCACCCGCCGCGGTTCTGTGCCTCAAGAACCTGGATGCGGCCATCGGCACCACCCTCGTTGCCGGAATCGTGTCCTTCTTCAACACGGACTACGGACTGGAAAACAGCGTTCGATAGATCCGCTCGAGGTCATCTAGAGACCCATACCGGATGACGACCCGGCCCTTCCTACCTCGATACTCGATCTTGACCGGCGCGCCTAGGCGCTCCGCCAGCCTCTCCTCGAGTTCGATAATCGCAGCCGGGCGCGCCGTGTCCAGATCCTTCTGCTTTACCTCCCGAGTCTCCGACCTGGCCCTCACGGCCGTCTCAACCTGACGGACTGACCACCCCTCCGCAGCAGCCCGACGGGCAATGTGCTCCGCATACGCCGCATCTTCGGCGCCCAACAAAGCACGGGCGTGGCCGGCGGTCAGCTCTCCGCGCGCCAGCATTCCTTGGATCTCCGGCGGTAGGCCCAGTAGGCGAAGCGTGTTCGAGACCGCGGACCGGCTCTTTCCCACCCTGTCCGCCACTTGCTCGTGAGTCATTCCAAAATCTTCCAGGAGCTGACGGTAGCCGCCTGCCTCCTCCAGAGGATTCAGATCTTCGCGCTGGACATTCTCGATCAGAGCCTCGGTCAGTGCTGTCCCCTCATCGTCGGCTCGGATGATGGCCGGGATCTCCCCGAGTCCGGCGGTGCGGGCCGCGCGCCACCGACGCTCGCCCGCTACGAGCACGTAGCCCGGATCACCCGGACGGACGATGATTGGCTGGAGGATTCCTACCTGCGAGATTGATTGAGCCAGGCCGGCGAGACTCTCCTTGTCGAAGTTGCTGCGTGGCTGAGAGGGATTGGGGGTGATCTCATCGATAGGGATCATGGCAAACCCCGTACCGCGGTCCTCTCGCACGGGTATCAGGGCTTCGAGGCCCCTACCCAGACCGGCTCTGCGTGTTGTCATGTCTCTCCTCAGACTCGGCCGTGTCGACGACGGAACTCTCGTCCGACCTCGCGGTAGGCGATCGCTCCGCGACTCATGGGGTCGAAGGCCTCAATGGGCTCACCGTACGAAGGCGCCTCCGAGAGTCTTACTGATCTCGGGATCACAGCCCGGTAGGTGGTATCGCCGAAGTGTGCTCGTACTTGCGCAGCAACGTCGGCCGAGAGGTTGGTTCGGGCGTCGTACATGGTGAGCACGACCCCGTTGACTTTCAAGACCGGATTGAGATTGACACGAACGAGTTCAATGTTGCGGAGTAGTTGGGTCAAGCCCTCGAGGGCGTAGTACTCGCACTGGATGGGAATGAGAACCTCGCCGGCGGCGGCGAGCGCATTGACGGTGAGCAGGCCCAACGACGGGGGACAATCGATCAGCACGAAGTCGTATTCCCCTTCGAGTGCCTTGAGAGCGCCGTCCAGTCGTGACTCCCGGGACATCACCGAAACCAGTTCAATCTCGGCTCCGGCCAGGTCGATGGTGGCCGGCAAGACATGAAGATTGCGGATGCTGGTTGGCTCAATCACATCTTCCGGCGGGATGTCGCCCAGGAGCACGTCGTAGACCGAGCTGCTGAGCACCGCCCGCTCGATACCGAAGCCCGAAGTGGCGTTTCCCTGCGGGTCGAGATCGACTACGAGGAGGCGTTCACCTTGAAACGCCAGCGCCGCGCTCAGGTTGATGGCCGTCGTTGACTTACCAACTCCGCCCTTCTGGTTAGCAACCGCGACCACCCGGGTGAGGTGTTCCTCATCCACGAGCGGCAATGATAAGAACCGAAGGGGACTCGTCAAGAATCGAGGCTGGAACCTCACGGCGCGTGAGACGGAGGTCTCGCTTCCCGCACCAGGCGCGGGCATCTCCCAACGTCACCCCTTTGGGCCAGCCGAGGACGGCCCTTCCGGCCGGAAGTAGCAGGCGACCGCAGAGCTCCACCGCCTGCTGCGGTCGCAGAACGGCCCTCATGACCATCCCGGCGGACGCTTCTAGCTGGTCGGCTTCCGCCACCCGTACCTCGAGATTGCCGAGGCTGAGAATGCGAATCAAGCGCGAGACGAGATCGGCGCGCCTCTGCGAGCGCTCGACCAGCACCACGCGACACTCCGGCCACAGGACCGCCAGCGGTACACCCGGTAAACCGGCCCCTGTTCCGACGTCGGTGACCGTCCCCGGCACTGTCTTCCAACCCACCGCAAACACCAGGGAGTCGGCAATATGCCTTCCCCAGAGGCGTTTCTCCTCCTGGGGCCCGATTAGACCGGCTGGTAGCGCTTCCTCCCGCAGCCAGGCGGCAAACTCTTCCAGGTTCCGGATCTGCTTTTCGTCCAAAGCCCAGCCACTCCACCTGGCGGCGGCAACCGCCTGTTCGGGGCCTTCCTTGTGTTTCACGTGAAACGAAGCGGAATCAGTCCGAGTCGTCGGGAGCAAGTATCACGGATCGGTGCGGCTCCTCCCCCTCCGAGTAGGTGCGGACGCCCTCAATGTCGGAAACGGCGTCGTGAATCACCTTCCGATCGGCGGCGTTCATGGGCTCGAGCATGATCTCCTGGCCGTCCTCCTGCACCTGCTCCGCCAGCCGACCGGCGTAGATGGCGAGAGCTTCGCGGCGGCGCTGCACGTACCCGGCGATATCGAGGCGAAGGCGAACGGGATGCTTGGTGCGCCTCTGCACCACCGTCCGGGTGAGCTCATGTACCGCCTGCATGATCGATCCCCGCGGCCCGATCAGGGCCTCCGTCTGCTCTCCCTGCACGTCCGCCTTGACGATGTCATCCTCGGTCTCCGTCTTGACGTCGCCCTCGAGCCCGAGCGCTTCGAGAAGGCCCGCGAGAAAGCCCTCCACGACCTGGGCTTGCTCCTGTGGATCAACCTCAGTCACGACGGCCTCCTCCTTCTTGCTCTCAGTCTTCGGGCGCGCCTTCTTTGGCTTTCTGGGCTCTTTGCCCTCGGCGGGCGGGCTCCTCTTCTGTCGGGGCTTCTTTTGGTCTCGGTCCCGCTGGGAACCCCGTCGCCTCCTCCGGCGTGGCTTGGGTTTGACTCGCACTATGGCGTACTGGGAGCCAATCCCCAAGAAGCCCTTCTCTGCCTCCTGAATCACCTCGATGTCGGCGCGCTCTCGGTCCAGACCGAGCTCCTTCAGAGCCGCGTCCACCGCCACTTCCACGGTGCGGCCCTTAACCTCTACCCACTCCACCGTCACTTCCTCCTGCGGCGATTGCGCTTTTTGGTCGATCCCTGCGGTTTCTTCGGTTTAGGGTTCGGTTCCCTCTCCCGCTCTGCTTTCTCGGCGGGAGGTTGGCCGGGCTTCCCTTCCATTTTGATAATGATTTGCCCCTGCCCGATACGGAAGAGGTTGCTGGTAACCCAATACAGCACGAGCCCGGCCGGCATGATGAAAGCAAAGTAGCCGAACAGGATCGGCAGGAACTTCATGATATTTTGCATCTGCCGAGCCTGCCTATCCTGCCCTGCTGAGGGAGGAGTCATCTGCCTCTGTTGGATGAACTGGCTCCCCACCATCAACACCGCCATTACTACGTAGGGAAATACGCCCAACACCCCGCCACCGGCGCTGATGACCATCGACGCACTCTCCGTCAGGTCCACGCCTAGGAAGCCCGTATCACCAGCCCCAATGCTCTGAGCTAGCTCGGTGCTGGGATCGAGATAGTCCTCTGGCATCCTCAGGAGCTGGAACAGCGCAAACCAAATCGGCATCTGGATCAGCATTGGAAAGAGGCAGCCGGCCGGGTTAACGCCCTTCTCCTTGTAGAGCGCCAGCATTTCTTTTTGCAGCTTCTCGGGCTCGTCCTTGTGCTTCTTCTGGAGCTGTTTTATCTGGGGTTGGATCTCCTGCATCGCCCGTGAAGACCGGGTCTGCCTAAGGGTCAGAGGGAACGTGATGATCATCACGATGACCGTCAGGATGATGATCGAGATCCCGAAACTCGGTACAAAGCTGTAGACGGCCGCCAGAATCGTTCCCAGTACCTCACTGATTGGATCTAGGAAGCCCATCAGGCGAGCTCCTCGCTACGTGGCACAGGGTCGTATCCGCCCTCGCGGAACGGATGGCACCTTCCCAATCGCGCCAGGGCAAGCAATCCACCCCGCCCCAAGCCGAATCGGCCGACGGCCTGATAGGCGTATTGAGAGCAGGTGGGCTGATAGCGGCAATTCTTGGCCAGGCCCGGTGATACCAATTTTTGGTAAATCCTGATCATGCGTTGCGCCGCCGCCGCCGGCACGGTGCGAGGCGGTTCGATCACGAAGTTGCTCTTGTCAGCCATTTCACCAGCACCGCAAAGGGTGCCTCCTTAGCCTCGCGGGAACCAATGATTACGTAGTCGTAGCCTTGTTCCCAGCTCACCATTCTCGCTGCCTCCCGGAGTCGTCGCTTCACACGGTTGCGCTCTACGGCGTTGCCCACTCGGCGGGGGGCCACAAAGCCGAGCCTTGCTGCAGACACCGATCCAGGGCATCGGACGACCGAGATCTCACCACAGCGTATTCGCTGGCCTGCTCGGAAGACTCGATCGAAGTCCGCCTGCTTTCTGAGCGTCACAAAGGACGCGGTCACACCGCGAGGCGGCGGCGTCCCTTCGAACGACGACGTGCAATCGTGGCCCTTCCGGCGCGCGTCCTCATCCGGGCGCGAAACCCGTGCTTTCTCTTACGGCGCCGGACCTTGGGCTGATATGTGCGTTTCATCCCATCGACTCCGAAAACGCGCCGAGGCTACGGGCTCTCAGGGCCTTTTGCAAAGACGCATCCGGGCTCGTCGTGAAAGGATAACTGAGCCGCGACAAATTTGGTTAGGACGCGAAAAGCTCCCCGCGGGGCTTTCGTTAGGTTGGGTGCACCTCTTTGGCCCGCCGCCAGCACCTCGAGGCTCTCCTACCAGGCCCTTTGCACATCACGGCGCGGTCGAAGAAGTCCGTAGGCCGGATTTTGGCGATCTTGAGGCGAGTTAGGTGCACTCATATACTCGCCCGCGCCGAGGTTGCCGCCTCGGCCACTTCCCTCTAGACGAGCCGGCGCAGACTACATACCCGTCGCCAGCAGTCGGGAGGTTCTCCACACACTGTGGACAGACCTGTGGAAAGCGCTCCGGTACAGGACGATAGGGAGAAGCGGAGGGCCGGTGGCCTCAGGTGACCAGGCGGGCGAGTGGACCCTCTTTCGCCAGGAAGTGAAGTCAAAAGTTTCCTCGTCGACTTGGCAGCACTGGCTCGACGCACTCGAGGGCGGCGACCGCCGCGGTGAAGCGCTACGTGTAGTAGCGCCTACTGAGTTTCATGCTCGTTGGATAAGTGAAAAACATATCGACGTCCTGTCGGAATCAGCCGCTCAGGTTTATGGTCCGGGCACTGACGTCGTGCTTGAGGCTCGCGTTGGGGTACCAGAGGCCGAGACCACCTCGCCGGACGAGACCGAAGACGACGAGAAGGTCGTCGAGACCCCGCCCAGGAGCTCCCAGGGCGATCATCGCCTCAGCCCCAAATACACGTTCGACAACTTCGTCGTGGGCCCCTCCAACCGTTTCGCCCACGCGGCTGCGATGGCGGTCGCCGAACAACCCGCCACTCACTACAACCCGCTGTTCGTGTATGGAGGTGCCGGCCTGGGAAAGACCCACTTGCTTCATGCCGTCGGCCACCACTACCTGGAGCTGATCCCGGGTAGGTACGTCCGGTATATCTCATCCGAGAACTTCTTCAACGAGTTCATCGAAGGAATCCGCCGCAAGCGGATGGACGGTTTCAAGTCCCGATACCGAACGACGGATGTCTTGCTTCTCGATGATGTCCAGTTCTTCGAGGGCAAGGAGCAGATCCTCGAGGAGTTCTTCCACACCTTCAACGACCTGCACGAGTCCGGCAAACAGATGGTGATCACCGCAGACCGGGCGCCCAAGCACCTCTCGAGTCTCGAAGACCGTCTACGCAGCCGATTCGAGTGGGGTCTGCTCACCGACATTCAGCCGCCCGACGTGGAGACCCGCCTCGCCATTCTGCGAAAGAACGTTGAGAGGTTCTCGCATCCGGTCTCGGAGGAGGTGCTCCGGTTCATCGCGGTCAGCATCAAGGAGAACATCCGCGAGCTGGAAGGTGCCCTTACCCGCGTGAGTGCGTACGCGACCCTCACCAATCAGGCGGTCACTCTGGAAATGGCCCAGGAGGTCCTCCGCGACCTCTCCCCCGACGCAGGGCCTCGGGAGGTCACCGCCGAAGACATCCTCGAGGTAACTGCGCACGAGTTCGGATT
>JBHICV010000001.1:0-64867 GCA_046759765.1 Acidimicrobiia bacterium | reverse complement strand
CTCGAGGCAGTGGACCTGATCGACGCCCCCGACTTCGATTCCACCCTCGAGGGCCATCGCAATACGGTCGAAGCGCTCCTCTGGCAGGCCGATTTGTGCGTGTTCGTGGCCTCGGCCAAGCGGTACGCCGACCAGGCCGCATGGTCGGTTCTGGCTCGAGCCCGCCGTAGACGCATCCCCATCTACCTCGTTCTCAACCGGCTGCCGCCGGAGGGCGCCGACGACATCCTCGATGACTACGTCACCTACCTCCGCCAAGGGGGTCTGCTCGCCACGGCTGAGAGCCCGCGCCTATTGCTCGTTTCGGAACAGAGCCTCAACGGAGAGGGTCTTCCCACCGCCGCGGTCGCCCCCTTGCGCCGGTACCTCGAGAGCCTGCAGCGCGACGACCAAAGGAGAAGGGTCCTCACCAGAGCGCATACCGGCCGCTTCGAAACCCTCGCGGTCGAGACCGAGGCCCTGGCGAGCGCGATCGAGAGCGAAGCAGCTTTTGTCAGGTCGCTCCGGGCCGCGGTCGAGGCCGCATGGGGAGTGGCCTCCGAGAGCCTCCGAGAATTGCTGGAAGCCCAACAGTCTTCGGCGGACCTCGAAACGTCCCTGATCAGTCTGGGAGAGAGTGCTCTGGCAGCCACGGGCCTGGCTTGGTCTTCAGCCGGGGTCGATGTGAGCCTCACCGAGGCACTCGCCAACTTCACCGAGAGAGCCAGCAAGGCTCTGGCCGAATGGGAGGGAAGTCGACCCGAGGACAGGACTGCGGAGGCTCTGGTCGAAGTCTTTGACGAAGAAGCCGACGCCCTCCGCAGGCGGGTGGACGCATGGGCTCCGCCGGACGAACTCGACGCCACGCTCCGCGATCTGGCGCGCGAGCTCCGAGATCATGCGTGACGACCTGGCGGCGGCGGTGGAGACGCTCGAAGGCGCACTCGCACGTGCAGCTCCGCTGTCGACTCCGGGTGACATCGAGACGGTCCGTCGGCTCATCGACGACATCCGCCTCCGGCGCGGCTTTCTAGGCAGAACACTCGTCGTGGCGATCGCGGGTGGCACCGGAACCGGTAAGTCGAGCCTTCTCAACGCCTTGGCAGGATCGGAGATATCCCCGGTCGGTGCTATCCGGCCCACGACCGACTATGCGGTGGCCTGGGTACCGCCCGAACCGACGCGCGAGCTGACCTCGCTTTTGGACATGCTGGGCGTGGACAGAAGAATCGCCCAGCCGAGCCCGTCGTTCTTGGCGATCATCGACCTTCCCGATCTGGACAGTGTGATATCCGATCACCGCGACGTGGTCGAGGACCTCGTGAGTCGCGTGGACGTAGTCGTCTGGGTGGCTGATCCTGAGAAGTACAACGATCGCGTGCTCCATCGCGACTTCATCGATGTGTTCCGGCGCTATCAGGACCAGTTCCTCTTCGTGCTGAACCAGATCGATCTGGTGAGTGATCCCGTCGACGTGGCGGACGATTGGGCAGCCCGTTTGGTAGAGGATGGAGCGATCCAGCCCAACATCATTCGGACCGCAGCGGATCCGATCTCGGGCGATCCGGTGGGGATCGATGTGTTTCGCGATGCGTTGGGAAGCCATCTGGATGCGAAGCGAGCGTCGGCAGCCAAGATCGCCGGGGACCTGCTGCGGGCCGCGGATTTACTCGCGGAGGCGACTGGTGTCGGGCCGGGCGGGACTCTTGAGTTCGAGGAGCGTTGGGCGGCCGCGCGAGATGAAGCTGCTCATTCGCTGGCTCGTGGCGGTGTGACGCAGGCAACGCACCTCATTGCTGCTTTCGTAGGTAGTTTGGCCACCGATGCCGGTCCCGACCTGGGCTTTCGGATCAGAGAGCAGTTCTCTCCGGAACGGATTCGACGAGCATGCGAAACGGCCAGCCTGAGAATGCCCACAGAAGCCCCGCAACGCCGCCGGTCCCCAAGCACGCGACTGCTCTTGGGATGGGCCGGTGTCCTCGGCGCGGCCGCGGCCCTCTTTCTCAATGCCGGGATGTTGCTGGCGGCCGCGTTATCTGTTCTGGCCCTGGTCGTCGGAGTGACCGCAGGTAAAGCGCGCAGCCTCTCCACTAGGCGCCATGCGCAGGAACAGGCCGTCGATTCTCTTGGGCAAGCCCTGCAGATTGGAAGACAGGTCTTAGATGCCGAGTTCGGCATCCCCTTGCGAGAGGTTGTGAGACCACGGGGAGAGCTGGCCGCGCTCCTGACGCAGGTGGGCCTGGAGGCAGCCCTCATCGAAGGGGCCTACCTCATTCCCTTCCCGGAGCCGCGACAGTCAGAACACCGGGTTCGTGCGTCAAAGTCAGCTCCGACATCAGACCAATCAGCTCACCGTCCGCCTGAAGGCTTACCGCGGGCTCAGCCTCGATAGTCACTGATTCGAGATCGGTCCAGACGGTGAGACCTTTGATGCGGCCGAGATCTGAGCCCCGGACTGCCTTGGTCAGTATTCGCGGGACTCGTAGGAGCGCCAGATCCTCGATGACGAGGATGGACAGTCCCTCGGACTGGGTGCCGTCAAGGGCCAGTGGCACGCGCCCGAAGAAGGTGTATGGGCGATGCACCTGCACCAGGACGGTGACTCCGAAGGACACCCGCGAACCAGCGGATACCCGCAGCATGGCGGGTCGTCCGCGGTAGTCCTTCAGCAGAACGGCTCCAGCCGTTCGGGCGTAGTGCATGGCTCCGAACCGGTACTTGCGGTACGGCTCCTGCTCGGCGATCGCAACAACGTCCGCGTCCCATCCGAGTCCGGCCGCGAATGTCGCGCAGGTGTCCAGCTCGATTCCCTTGCCTCGTCCTTCCAGGCGGGCGGTGGAAACGACGTGGGTATCCATATGAGCGGCCAGGTAACGAGCCGCCGCTTTCGCCTTAGAGGGCACGCCCAGAATTCGGGCCAGAACGTTCGTGGTGCCCGCAGGCACTATCCCCATCGGAATGGCAGTGTTGCGGAGGCGACAGGCGACGTGATGGGCTATTCCGTCTCCGCCAAACGCAACGACCATGTCGAAGGCCGCGTCCGCGGCGTCGTCTGTCAATTCCTCGACCTGGCCGGGACTCGTCGGCCACACGGCGTCGACGTCATGCGCTTCGCGAAGTATTCGGACCACATCGCGGTGAAGACCACCGGTGAAACCGGAAGCGGCAGGATTTGCGATGAGCAGCACTCTGGCCATTCCGCGGGAGGCTACCCCGACGGTCAGTGACCACTCAGCTCGGTAGTCGTACAATCGCGAGGCTCGTCATGGCCGAGGACAGGAACCGTTCCAGTGCCGACGGAGCGGGCGCGATGCTCGGGCTCGCCGCGGGTGATCAGTTAGCGGCGCTCCAGCGCCCGCAGGGCAGCGCCGAGTCCCTCTACGGGTTTCGAACCCAACAGGCGATCGTTGTTGCCTACCACCTCATGAGATGGGGAGAGATCCGTCCTGAGGAACTTTCCTCGGAGCTAGTGGCGCTTGCGCACTCGAAAGACGGCCCGAACGCGTACCGGGGTGCGCCGACGTGGTTCCGGCAGTTTCTGAGCGAAAGAGAGGGGGGCAGAACGGCAGCAGCTCCTTCCGGCGATGGCGCGGCGTCTCTGAGTCTGCCCATTGGTCTCTGGTACCGCGGGAACGTCGATCAGCTCGTCTCCGACGCTATTGCAGCTGCTTTGATCACTCATCGGGATGGTCCCTCGTTGGCAGCCGCCAGCACCTACGGGGGAGCGGTAGCGGCGGCGAGCTTCGGCCAATCCGGGCGCGACTTCCTCAACGCGGTCTCCGAGCTCGCGGCCCGAACCGTGGCCGTCTTGGAAGCCGACGGCGACCTGGATGTCGCCGGAGCGGTTTCCTTCGCCGAAGCCTTGCGGCAAGCGGATCGTTGGATCGATGCGAGAGCCCCGGACGTCATTTCCGGCTGCACGGAGGAGCTGGGGCCGGTCGGAGTGGTGGTGGCCGCGGTCGTGATCGGTGCCGTGGCTCGAGAGCTCTCCGAGGACGCGTTGCGGGCCACGGCCACCTCTGCTGCCGTTGCGCCTCTCGTCGGAGGGATCATCGGCGCCCGTCGGGGGCTGGCCCACTGGCCGTGGGAGATGCCCAACGAGTTGTGGTTCGCGGAGATCGGCCGCCGCCTGGCTGGGCAGAACCGTACTTTCGAGGACCTACCGGACCCTTATGCCGTGGAGGTCTCGATGGTCAATCCGACTTGGGCGCCTCGTCGCGTCTTTTGAGGTCCGCGCGTGGGCGATCATCCACCCCTTGCAGCACCATGCGAGCCGCTACGAGAAGCAGGATCAAAGCGGCCATAGCAACGCTCCGCCCGAGACCCAGGGCCACGACGATTATCAGCCACAACACTGGCCCAAGCCAGGTAGCGAACCGGCCCACGGTGGCGTAAAGCCCGTAGAACTCACCTAGATGCTCCGGCGGCGAGATTCGTGTCATATAGACCCGATCCGAAGTCCAGGTGGCTCCCAAAGCAACGCCGCCGACGGGCCCGAGCAGCCAGCCGATGCCGGGGGCGTCTATCTCCGCCGCAACGATGCCGGCCGCGATCGCGGCCATCCAGATGTAGAGCGCCGAATGCAAGACAGAACGGGGTCCGAGACGGTCGACCAGGCGGCCTGCTCCGAGTCCGCCGATGACCGAAGCGCCGATCGCGATTGCCAGAAGCTGTTGTAGCTGGCCGAGAGTGAACCCGAGCTCCTTCAGGACAAAGATCGTCAGAAAGCCCGAGATCAGAGTGTTGATGGCATCCGTGTAGAAGAAACGGCCGATCAGAAACCGCGTTACTCCCGGAAACGCTCGGGTTCGACGCCAAGACCGGACGAGATGGGCTATGGCAACTCGGATGGAGGGCGCACCGTCTCGGGGCGCCCGCGCTCGCTCCTGGATGAAGAAGAAAGCAGGGAGGGCAAACAGGAGGAACAGCACGGCCACGGTCCGGAAATAGGCCGCGTAGCCGAAGCGATCGACGATCAAAACACCCGCGGTGAGAGCTATTGCCGATCCGAGATAGCCAACCCCTACTCCGAGCCCGGAGACGAAGCCGCGGTTGGAAGGGGTGCTCACGTCGGGCAGAAGGGCGTCGTAGACGACCGAACCCAGGTGAAACCCGATCAGGCCGACTGCCAGAAGCACCAAGGAGGCCGGCACGCCGAAAGAAGCCAGGAAAAAGGTCGCCCCGACGGCCACCAGCGTGGTTGCGATCAGATACGGGACGCGTCTACCTGCGAAGTCCGACCGTGCACCGATCCATGGGCCGAGGACGATCACTACCAGCATCGCCACCGAGATCGTGACGCCCAACCTCAGGTCTGCGAGCTCGGACGGGAAGTCCTCCGCCGCAGTCGAAGCAGCCTCGTCCTGAAGAGATACGAGCCAAGCGGGAAAGTACAGGCCGAGGACACCCAGGGCGAAGATCGTGTTTGCCAAGTCGAACACCACCCATGAGCCGGTGCTCCGCTTGGGCGGCTTCCAGTCGGTCACACCAAGAGGGTAAGGTCCGCCATCTCAGTCGAGCCCTACCGAAGTCACGGCGACTGAGATGAGCTCGTCGCGCCCGAGAAGACCGGCCGCGGCTTGGATCGCCCGGGAGGCCTCGTCCAGAGGAAACTCGTGGGACACCATCCGGTCCAGCCTGGGGTCAGCAGACAGCTGGCGGGTTGCCCAGTGATATCCGGCCGAGCTGGCCCCAAAGGCGCCCCGGATCGTCAGCTCCTTCAGAACGATTATGTCGGAGAACAGCTGACTGATAGCTCGGGCTCCCTTGGTGGAGGCCAGCACTACTCGCCCACCGGCTCGAACCAGATCGAGGGCGGTGTGAATTGCTTCGGGGTCGTCACTCGTGACGTCCACTACCACGTCTGGGCGGGCACCGAGGCTGTCCGCTACTGCCCGCTCCATCTCATCACCTCCCTCGTCGGTGACAAGGTCGGCGCCCAGGTCGGAAGCGAGGTCCAAACGGTCAGCATCGTGAGGGAGTCCGGCGACTCCGACCCATCCAGCACCTGACTCCTTGGCTGCCAGGACCGCGGACAGTCCTCGAGGGCCCGGACCGAGTATCAGGACGTTCTCGCCCGCCTCGAGATCCGGAAGTTCAACGGCCCATGTGAAACCCGCGGCCAGGGGATGAGCAAACGTTGCCACGACTGCCGGGATGTCGTCCGAGATGGCGTGCAGGCGAGCACCCGGATCCAGATAAAGGACTTCCGCCAACCCACCCCAGAGACCCGGAGCCTCAGTCGAGGGGAGCATTCCGTAGGCGTTTACCGGCCGCCGATATGAGCAGCCCGACATGCCGCTGGTGCACCGGCGACACGCGCCACAGCGGATCGAGCTCTCGACCACGACGCGGGTACCGATTTCGATTCCCCAATGATCATCGAAGACGTCGGCGATCCTTCCCACTATCTCGTGGCCTGGGACCAGCGGGTAGATGAGCGACCTGCTCCCGCCCTGCCAGGCCTGGACATCAACCCCGGACAGTCCCGTCGCCTCGATGGCCAGCCAACCGCCTTGTTCGACGTCGGCTACCGCGAGTCGAGTCGCAGACATGTGTTTTGGCTCAACTAGCAGCATCGCGCGCGCCGTGTCGGCGACCACGTGCCCTCCGATTCGGGGGTCGAATTGTACTGGTGAGGGGCCGTCTTACCTCAGATGAGAGCCTTGGCGAGGCGGTCCATGCCCTCGCTCAGGGCCTCATCGGACAGCGCATACGAGAAACGAACGAAGCCCGGAGCTCCGAACGCCTCACCCGGCACAGCTGCGATCAGGGCCTGGTCCAGGAGGGCTTCCACAAGCTCGTAGCTCGTGGTCGGCGTCCATGGACCAACGGCCCGCCCGAGGACACCGGTCACGTCCGGAAAGGCGTAGAAGGCCCCTTCCGGCTCATTCACGGTGAGCCCTGAGATGTCGGACAGGCGGCGAACAATCAGGCGACGACGTTGGTCGAAGACCTCGCGCATTTCGCCGACCGGCGTCTGATCTCCCCGGAGAGCCGCCAGCGCGGCCCGCTGGGCCACGTTGTTTACGTTCGAAGTGGTGTGGCTCTGCAGATTGGTGCAAGCTCGGATCACGTCGGCCTGTCCGATCACCCATCCCACTCGCCAGCCTGTCATTGCGTAGGTCTTGGAGACTCCGCCCACCAAGAGAGTCCGTTCAGGATCGGAGCCGACTGCAACGGAGGTGAAGGTCGCCGGGGGATAGACGAGATGGTCGTAAATCTCATCGCTGATCACCCAGATTCCTCGCTCGGCTGCCCAGGCACCGATGGAGGCGACCTCGTCGGAGGTGTAAACGGCGCCAGTGGGATTGGACGGTGACGCGAAGACGAGGGCAGTCGTTCTCGGTGTCGCCGCCCTATCGAGCCGCTCCGGGGTGACCTTGAACGCCGTGTCCCACGGGACCACGATCGGCGTTCCTCCGGCGATCCGCGCCGCTTCGGGATAGGTAACCCAGTAGGGCGCGGGAATCAGGACTTCATCCCCTTCGTCGACTAGAGCCATCAACGCGGTCACGACGGCATGCTTCGCACCGTTGGTTACCAGCACTTGGGCCGGTTCCACTCCCTGGGCTTCCATGACACTCTCGGCTACGGCGGCCCTTAGCTCTCCCAGGCCCGCCGTAGGGCTGTATTTGTGGCTGCTTGGATCAAAACACGCCTCAACGGCTGCGGCCACGATGTGCGGGGGTGTGGGGAAATCAGGCTCCCCGGCTCCGAAGCCGATCACGTCGATCCCCTCCGCTCTCATCTGGGCGGCGCGGGTCGTAATCGCCAGCGTTTCGGACTCCGGGATGGCCGAGATTCGCTTGGAAAGCAGGTCCATCGGCAGCAGCAGCCTACCGGTCGGCCTCGACCAAGTAATGAGCGGGCCGGTATACCTCTCGGTTGAGGGGCGACAGCTCGGCGAGCGGATGTACTACCGCAATGACGGAGGCCCCCCGGATCCTCGCTCTCACGATGACATCGGCGATGTATTGGGTCGTCCAAATCACCGAGCCGTGGGCGGCGGCGCCGGCGGCGAGAACCGCGTCTGCTTCCTCAGGTGGTCCTTGGGCGACAGTCGTATCGAGGTAGGCGAGGCCGCGGGCGAGGTACCGACGGTCCACGAGCAGTGACCCCGGTGGCGTTCCCATGCCTAGGGCCTCGTCGAGAACCATCAGAGTTACCGACCCGAGCGAGGTGACCCCCACGGTGGAAAAGCCGGTGAGCCTGGCGGCCGCTTCGCGGGCCCAGGCCACCGACGTGAGACCGGTGGAGAACGCCTCGAGCCTTAGTCGAGCCTGGGACGGATCCGAGCTGAGCGCCGCCTCGGTGGCAGCCAGGACCAGCGGGCTGTCGGCTCGCTTGCGGCGAAGAGAATGGGCAGCAGGAAGGCCGTCGTTTTCCCAATCCGCTTCGGTGAGTCTCGTCAGATTCGATGCCACGGCGCGAGCCTGTGCGAGCGGGTCCGCCCACTGGTCTTCGCCTTCAAAGGGGTCCGGTGGTTCTGGCTCCAGCTCGGAGGTTGGGGGCACGAGAGGGAAGGTAGCGCCCTCAATAACGCAGATGGCTGGCGATGTTGCCGTGGATGTCCAGAAGAAAGGCGTGGTCCCGAGCGTCGTTCCACACCGGGCTATCCGAGCACCAGTGCAGGCGGTCCGGCCGATCGGATCCGCAGGCCGTCTCGATCACCACTCGGCCTCCACCCTCTACTACCAAGGCGGGGAATCGGTAGCGGTGGTGAGACGAGGCGTCACGCAGCGTCCAGTCCGTGAGTTCAATCGCCGAGGCACCAATGTTGCGGATGACCGCCGATTCCCCATCGATGGGCTCGCCTGTCCAACCTGCTCCACTGTGTATCCCTTCGATCGTGATGCCCGGCGGGGGAGGAGGACCGCAGGCACTTGGGTCCCAGATCCCGGCCCAGCTTCGCTCCGCCGACTCCTCAGCTCGCGATAGGAGGTTGGCGGCCGAGACGTCGGGCGGAACCGAGAAGGCGATAGCCAGGCCCGCGCGCACCAATGACTCGTTGACGAAATCCCCTTCCGAGAAGACCAGCCGAAGCAGCCTTCCGTATTGGTCGCGGTCTGAGGTGTCCACCACCAGACGCGCCCTATCCCGTTCGAGCATTTCCTCGAGAGCTGCCGCTGCCTCCGGACCCTGGCACTCAACCCACTCAGGGCTGTTGATCCCAACCAGCCGCACATCCTCGAGGCTCCCGTTCGAAAGAACGCGGATGGTGTCCCCGTCGATCACGTCGAGGACCGTGACGGTTACGCCTTCGGGCGCCGCAGTGCATGCGCTGACCGCGAGGACGATTGCCAGACCTAGCCTTTTCATGCCCGTTCAACCTACGGGCGAGGTGTGACAGGCTTTGCTACTTGTGACGCCAGACGATCCGGCCTCGGCTCGGATCGTAGAGCGAGACGTCTACGTCGACTCGGTCACCCTTGAGGATTCGTATACGTCGCCGACGTCTCATCCGACCCGACGCCCGGGCGAGCACTTCGAGCTCGCTGTCGTCGAGTCGCACGCGGAACGTGGCGTTCGGAAGTGTCTCAATGACCACCCCCGACATCTGGACCACGTCCGATTCGGACTCTTTCAACGAGAGGTTCGCTCCCTGGCCACGTTCACTCGTATGCGGCGCCCTTCGAGCTCGGAGTCGTTTAGCTCCCCAATGGCCTCCTGCGCCGCCTCGTCGGATTCCATCTCGACGAAGCCAAAGCCGCGTGAACGGCCCGTCATGCGGTCAGTTATCACTTGCGCGCTCGTCACCGTCCCATGCGCTGCGAACAGCTCCTCGAGCTCGCCCGAAGTTGTGCTGAAGGGCAGGTTGCCCACGTAAATGTTCGTACTCACCTATTTGCTCCTTTTCATGCAAGGCCAGGTCGTGCCCTATGGAATCAGATCGTGCAAGCCGGTCTCCATTCGCCCGGTCTTGATACAAGGAGCAAGGGAGGGCGGAACGTTGAAGCAGGCACTCTGCGAGGCAGACGTTACTAGCAGCTGACGACAATGCCCCATAGCGGTCGTCGAAGGCCGCGAATTAAGGACAAGTCGCTCCTAGCCTGACGCAATGCGGCGACCCCTAATTCTCGCCGTGCTCCTCTCGGCCTGTACGGCGCTGGTCGACAGCCCAGGGGATCCGGTGCCAGCCACGTCGGTGCCGGCGGCGGAGCCGCCAGCCACAATTTCGACGACGACCACGGCCCCCCCTGAGATCACGGGCCCGACAACGACCACGACGGTTCCTGAGCCGAGCTCGCTCTTCTACGAGACGACCGTGACCGGCCTGCCGTTCCCGGTCGGAATCGAGTCGCTTGCCGGGGACCCGCGTCTTTTCGTCGTCGCCAAGGAAGGTCGGATATTCGTGACTGACCCATCGAGCGACCTCCGCGTTTTCCTTGATATCCGAGACCTCGTCAGGGACCGAGGCGAACAAGGGCTGCTCGGGCTGGCCTTTCATCCCGACTACGCCCAGAGCGGCCGGTTCTTCGTGCATTATTCGGATGGAAGTGGCGATACCCGGGTCGTCGAGTACCGACGTTCTGCGGGCTCCGACCTGGCCGACCCCGATCCGGTCCGAGTGATCCTTACGGCTGATCAGCCCGCCGGCAACCACAACGGCGGACAACTGTCCTTCGGGCCTGATGGATACCTGTACCTCGGTCTCGGTGACGGCGGGGGCGCCAACGACCAGTTCGGCCAGGGCCAGCGTCCGGACACCCTTCTCGGCACGATCCTTCGGCTCGATGTCGACTCGGGAGTCCCCTACGAGATACCCCCCGACAACCCGTACGTGGACGGCGGTGGCGCGCCCCAGGTGTGGGCGTATGGCCTCAGGAACCCTTGGCGGTTCTCCTTTGACAGGGGACTTCTCTATATCGGTGACGTCGGCCAGAACGCCTTCGAGGAGATCGATGTTGCCCCGGGCGACGTCGGGGGTCTCAACTACGGGTGGCCGATTACCGAAGGGCTCCACTGCTTCCGACCCGTGAGCGGGTGCGATGTGGCCGGGCTCACCCTGCCGGTGTTGGAGATCGCGCACCGCGATTCGGGCAGCTGCTCCGTAACCGGCGGCGTGGTTTACCGAGGCAGCGCAATCCCGAGCCTCGGCGGCCACTATCTGTACTCGGACTACTGCGCGGGCTACCTGCGGAGCTTTCGCTATCAAGGCGGCGAGGCCGTCGATCAAACCGACTGGACCGACCAGGTCGGTCGACTCGAAGGACTCTCGTCATTCGGGGTCGATTCCACGGGCGAGATTTACGTCGCCGTTCGCGACGGCAGGGTGCTTCGAATCGCTCCCGAAGCATGACACGGCAGTGTCGCACCCTGTTGCTACCCTCGGCCGCAGGGCCGGATTGTGGAGTCGAACGAGCTTGTCGGCCGGGTAATCGGCACAGAGGACGCCACGCCTCTGGAGTTCTGGGTCGGGGTGGCGGGCGATCGCTATTTGCAGCTCGACGATGTCGTCGCTCTCGAACGCAAGCTCCCGGGTGGCGAGCAGGTAAGGATTTACGGCGTCGTCTCCCAGGTACGCGCGCGCCATGAGGGCGCACGCTTCGACTCCGACGTCTTTCTCATCTCCGAAGGAGTGCTGCCGGCGGAAGTGATGGAGGCGGCGCAGGTAACGGCGACTCGCTTCGAGCCCGAGATCTTCGTCCCACCTCAGCCGGGCTTGGGTGTTCGCCTTGCTCATGCCGAAGAGCGGGAGGAGGCGCTTTTCTTCGACCGGATGAGCGAGCGGCTGCCGATCGGGTTGTCCCGGTCCGGTGAGCCTCTGTTCGCCAACTTGGAGTTTCTCGACGGCACCCGCGGAGCACACGCCAACATCAGCGGCGTCTCCGGGGTGGCGACCAAGACGAGCTACGCCACGTTCTTGCTTCACAGCCTGTTCAGCTCCGGAGTCCTAGGCGACCGAGCCGTCAACACAAAGGCGCTGATCTTCAATGTGAAGGGAGAGGACCTTCTCTACCTCGACCGAGGAAACTTGGCCATGAGCGCGGAGGACCGGCGTCTTTACCAGGCCCTCGGCTTGGCCGGTGAACCTTTCCGCAGCTTGGCGATCTTCGCGCCGCCTAGGGCAGGCGCGCCGAGCGCGGCTGCCGGCGTAGCGGGACGCAGTGAAGGCGTCACGTCCTTCTTTTGGACTCTGGCCGATTTCTGTCAGGACGACCTGCTGCCTTTCCTCTTTGCCGATGCCGAAGACGACCGAGCCCAGTACACGATGGTCATATACAACGTGATGGCTCAGCTGCGTAACGCGGTGACGACCGACGACGGTGGCGTGAAGCTCGACGGTGTTGAGCTCAGGACTTTCCGCGAGCTGGCCGATCTGATCACCGCCCGCGTGCAGGACGACTCCGACCGGCACCTGTGGGCCGGTCCGGCTATGGGCATGGGCACGATCAATGCCTTCGTGCGCCGTTTGCAGGGAGCGGTACGGCACGTAGAGCGTCTTGTGCGCGCTGACGTCCCCGATCCCGGCCAACATCGAGTCCGCCTGGACGATCAGGTGACCGTCGTAGACCTTCACACGCTCAACGACAGAGCGAAGAGGTTCGTGGTAGGAGCGACGGTCCGTCGGGCCTTCGAGGAGAAAGAGCGTCAGGGCGGCACCCGCGAGTTGCTGGTCTTGGTCCTCGACGAGCTGAACAAATATGCCCCTCGTGAGGGCTTCTCGCCCATCAAGGAGGTTCTCCTGGATGTGGCGGAGCGCGGCCGCTCGCTGGGAGTTGTTCTGATCGGAGCGCAACAAACTGCCAGCGAAGTAGAGCGCCGGATAATCGCCAACTCTTCGATCAGAGTCGTCGGACGATTGGACTCGGCCGAAGCAGCCCGCGAGGAGTACGGGTTCCTTCCGGCCGCACATCGCCAGCGGGCGACCATCATGAAGCCGGGAACGATGCTCGTCTCCCAGCCCGAGCTACCAATTCCGCTGGTCGTCGAGTTTCCGTTCCCCGCGTGGGCAACACGAGCTTCAGAGGCCGGACCGGCCTCACAGCAGGACCCATTCGCCGGACTCCCGGCGTGAGAATCCTCCACACCTCGGACTGGCACGTGGGAAGGACGATGCGTGGAAAGAGCCGTGCCGCCGAGCATGAAGCTGTGCTGTTGGAAGTCACTGGTGTGGCGGAGGCACAGGAAGTCGACCTGGTTCTCGTGGGCGGGGATCTGTTCGACCTGGCTGCCCCATCTCCGCAGTCCGAACAGATCGTCTACCAGACGCTGCTCGGCCTGGCCGAAATCGCGCCCGTTGTCATCGTGGCCGGCAATCACGACCATCCCCGCCGGCTCGAGGCCGTGGCCCCTCTACTGGAGCTTGGTCGGGTAACGGTCGCATCCCATCCCCGCCCCGCGGCGGAAGGCGGAGTTATACGAATGAAGGCCGCGAGCGGCGAGTCGGCGCGGCTCGCCTTGCTGCCGTTCATCTCCCAGCGCTACGTCGTTCGAGCAGATGATCTGATGGGCCTGGGGAGATCGGCTCACGGCGGCAAGTACGCCGAACGGGTCCGAGAGATCATCGTGCACCTCACGCAGGACCTGTCGACGAATGAGGTCAACATCGTTGTCGGTCATGTGATGGTGGCCGGGGGCGAACTGGGCGGTGGCGAGCGACAGGCTCACACGGTGTTTGATTATGTCGTCCCTGCCCAGGCGTTTCCCGGTGCGTTGACCTATGCGGCGCTGGGACACCTGCACCGGGCTCAGCGTGTCCCCGCCCCATGTCCGACCTGGTATTCCGGCTCGCCGCTGCAGCTCGACTTCGGCGAAACGGAAGATCCCAAAGGCGTCTTGCTCGTAGAAGCGGAACCCGGCCTGCCCGCTCACGTCACCCAGATACCGATCACGAGCGGGCGACGCCTCTTCAAGATCGCCGGGACTCTGGCTGAAATCGAGGCTGCCGCCCCGAGCACCGAGGACGCATATGTCCGCGTTGAGCTCCACGAGCCGGCTCGAGCAGGCCTGGCCGATCAGATCCGCGAGATGATTCCCGAGGCCATCGACGTAGTACTCGTCAGTCCCGAGAAACTTGACGATGTGGAGCGCCCGCCGCGTCTGGGGCGCCCTCCCCATGAGCTCGTGGCGGAGTACTTGACGAGCGAGGGCGTAGAGGACGACAAGGTTGTCGCCCTGTTTCGGGAGCTAATGGAGACGGCGGGTGCGCCCTAAGCAACTCGAGGTTTCAGGCTTCATAGCCTTTCGCGAACCGGTAGTTGTCGATTTCTCAGACGCCGATCTCTTCGCATTGACTGGCGCCACCGGAGCCGGAAAATCCAGCCTGATCGACGCGATCGTGTTCGCGCTCTATGGGTCGGTCCCGAGGTACGGCGACAAGCGGGCCGTCGCCCCCCTGATCTCAGTCGGGAAGCTCGAAGCCCGGGTCCGATTCGACTTCAACGTGGGGCCCGATGAGTGGACCGCAGTCCGAGTGGTCCGCCGAAGAAAAGACGGGGGAGCCAGCACCGAAGAGGCACGGCTCGAGCACGGAGACGAGGTCGTAGCCGGCACGGCCGATGAAGTCACCAACGCCGTCGAAGCCTTGCTGGGGCTCGGGTTCGATCACTTCATCAAGTCAGTCGTCCTACCGCAGGGCGAGTTCGCCCGATTTCTCCATGATCGGCCGGCTCAACGCCAGGCTCTCCTGCGCAGCCTTCTCGACCTTGGAATCTTCTCCGAGATCCGGGAGCTAGCGGCACACGAGGCCGCGGCGCTTTCCGAGCGGGTGCGCGGGCTCGAGGCACGTGCAGCGGATCTCGACTTCGCGACTTCGCAAGCGAGGGCTGACGCGGAGAAGCGTGTCGCCGCCCTGGAGCGGCTGCACGAGCGCCTGGCTGAATCCGAACCAGAGCTCGAGAGAAAGATCGCCGACGCCGAAGCCACGCGGAAGGCAGCTCGGACCGCGGCGGAACAGGCAAGCAAGCTCGAGGGTCTCGAAGTCCCGGATGAGGCCCAGACACTGAGAAATCAGAGCGATACCGCCAACCACCAGCTGGTGATATCCCAGGCAGACGCCAAGAAAGCAACCGAGCGTCTGACGGCGGCCGAGAGTCGCCGAGACAGTCTCGGCGACCGCGCGGAGCTGAAGGATCTTTGGAGGGGGATGGAGGAGCTGACTCAAATCCGAAAGGCGCATTCGGAGGTATCCGCCAGCTTGGAAATCGCTTCCTCCGAGCTCATTTCCGTGCGAGCCGACGCCGCCGAGTCGAACAGCAAGCTGCTCGCAGCACGAGAAGCGCTCGAGGAGGCCAAGTCGGCTCATGCCGCCCACGGTCTCGCGGCCGATCTTCGTATGGGTGACCGTTGTCCGGTCTGCAGACAGGTGGTGACTGCGATCCCGACGGAGGTGCGGGCAGCCTCACTGACGGCCGCTCAGAAGGGCCTGCGGCTAGTGGAGGATGCCCACGACAGTAGCGAAGCGAGGAAGAGCGCGGCGGAGGAGAAGAGAGCTCGGCTCGAGGGGAGAGCCCACGACCTGCAGGAGCGAATCGATGAGCTCGAGCGCCGGCTTGCGGGGGTGCCGCCACGTGACGAGCTTGCGGCACAGGTCGAGGCGGCCGAGAAAGCAGATGCCGAGCTGTCAGACTCACGCAAAAGCGAGATCGAAGCCCGCGAGGCCTTCGCCAAGCACCGAACAAAGCAGGAGCAGTTGGAAGGCAATATCGATCGACTTCGCAAGGACTTCGAGCAGGCGAGAGACCGGGTTGCGAAACTCGATCCGCCGCGACCGGCGCGAGACGATCCGTTTCATGACTGGCAACAACTCGCCGAGTGGGCCCGAGCCCGCGGCGACGAGCTGACGGCCGAAGCTACCGAAGCGGAGGAGGCGGCAGCCAGATACGAGGTCGAGGCCGTCGAGCTGGCCGACAAGCTCGACGAGTTTATGCGAGAGCACGGACTGGAACCCACAGATGTCCTCAGCCGGGAGAAGGCTTCGTTCGCCGAGTTAGCCGAGGCGAGACATCAGCTCGATCGGATCTCCGAAGCGGCCTCTGAGTTGGAGAAGATCCGCATCGGGATCGAGAAGAGCACCCGCCGTAGGGCCACCTCGGAGATGCTGGCTCTCCATCTGCGGGCCGATCGTTTCGAAGCTTGGCTCTTGGACGAGGCCCTGAGGGCTTTGGTTGCCGGTGCCAACGAGCTCTTGACGGAACTCTCGCAGGGGTCGTACTCGCTCTGGCTCGCCGGGAGAGGCTTCGAGGTCGTCGATCATCGCAACGCCGATGAGAGGCGCTCGGTTCGTACCCTCTCAGGAGGTGAGACATTTCTGGTGTCCCTGTCGCTGGCGCTCTCTCTCTCCGAGCAGCTGAGCCGTTTGTCAACCAGAGGAGGCTCGCCCATGGAGACGATCTTTCTCGATGAGGGTTTCGGGACACTCGATCGCGAGAGCCTAGACACGGTTGGAGGTGTCATTCACGAGCTCGGAGCCCGGGGCCGAACGGTCGGAATTGTCACCCACGTAACCGAGCTCGCCGAGCAGGTACCGGTCAGGTTCGAGGTCACCAAAGGTGCCAAGACCGCAACGGTGCGGCGAATCGACTCATGAGGTTCTCTGTTGAGCCGTGGGATCCGGACTACGGGACTCCGACCGACATGTGGTCCGAAGAGCCTTCCGGACCTGTCGATGTCGACATCGAGATACCGGGAGAAAAATGGACCCCGCAGTCGCCAACCGGGGAACCTGCTGAGCACGTTCTCTTCATAGACGGAGTCCGAAGAGTGGACGCCAACCTCTGGATCACAGAGGGCGAAACGGCGGTGATGGGTGTCTGCGCCTCATACGCAGCGGGCGCGGTCTTGTGCAACGGCACCGCCGACATCGTGGCAGCTGAGGTACGGAGGGGCCTGTTCACACCGGCTGGAGACGCTCGGGCGCTGGTGACGTCACGGGCCACATACGAGTTACACGCCACCGCCGGATCGACCCCCGAAGAGCTGTGGCTCGGAGTTCAACAGAGGATGGGTGATCTGGAGCGCGACCTGCCCGCCTCGGAGGGCCAACTGGTGGTGGTGGATGGCCCCTTGAGGGGCCGCGCCGGGCCGCGGGGAGCTGTCGGCTACATCAAGACCCATCGTGTCAACTATCTACCTCCTGCGCTTCAGCCGGTCCTGGGGAATCTGCTTCCTGGTCAGCGGACGCCAGTGTTTCTGACAACCACATCATGGAGTCGATACTCGTGGTACCTGCGCCTCCCGGGATCGGATGCCAGCCCGATGTCGGGAATCGTTCGATGCGAAGCGCCCGCAGAGCTCGAGCCATCTGAAGCAACCGCGACAGCCGACCTCGTGTCGGCGACGCTCCCACGGTTCGCGTCCGGCCGTCACAAGGAACCGCGGGCCCCGCAGAACCTTTATCCGGTCGGTGGATTGGAACGCCATCTGCGGCGTCGGCTTGGTGACCGCGACCTCCTCTACCGAGCACTTCGTCGGGCGGCCTGGGAGGCCGCCTGAGCCGAAGCCTGACGCTTTCAGTCCCGCTCGTCCTTCGGAGCTCGGCTCATCAGCGCCAGAACTGCCTCCGAGGGTGCAGCTTCCTCGTAGAGAACTCGCCCAACCTGTTCTGAGATGGGAACCTCCACGCCGGCCCGAGCGGCGAGATCTAGCACGGCTCTCGTCGTCTTGATCCCTTCGGCCACCATTTGCATCTCGTCGGTTACCTCCTGCAAGGTTCGGCCCTGGCCAAGGCCATATCCGACGCGGTAATTGCGGCTCGTTGGGCTCATGCATGTGGCAATGAGATCGCCCATGCCAGCCAGCCCGGCGAATGTCACCGGCTCGCCTCCCAGCGCGACGCCCAGTCGCGTGAGCTCGGCGAGTGCTCTGGTGACGAGAGCCGCGAGTGTGTTGTCTCCGAAGCCGAGGCCCTTTGCCATTCCCGCCGCGATCGCCAAGACGTTTTTGACTGCCCCCGCGGTCTCGCAGCCCACCACGTCCGTATTCGTGTAGATACGGAAGGAGCTGGACATCAAGACGTCCTGGCACCGGCGAGCGACCTCGACCTCCTCGAACGCCACGACGCTGGCCGTGGGCTGTCCGGCCATCACCTCCGGAGCGAGGTTTGGTCCGGTCAGGACTCCGATCAGCGAAGAAGGATGGGAGGGGACGGCTTCGGCGGTGACCTGCGTCATCCGCAGCAGTGTGTGCTGCTCGATGCCCTTGGTCAGGCTGAGGATCGCTACCTCTCCTTCGATGAGCCCCGACGCCTTGCTGATGGTGTCGCGGTAGCCATGGGACGGCACGGCCATGACGATCAGGTCGACACCGGAAATGGCTTCCGCGAGATCGGAGGTTGCCTCCAGCTCATCGGGAAGTGAGTAGGAGCTGAGATAAGCGGGGTTGCGCCTATTGGTCCGAATTGACTCCGCGATTTCGGGCCGCCGCGACCATAGCGTCGTCTTCGTCCGGCCGGACGTCACCGAAGCGATGGTTGTTCCCCAAGACCCGGCGCCTATAACCGCGATCCTCATCCGTCCTCCAGCTGAGAAGGTCGGGGCTCCGGCAAGGGGGTGCGAGCCGGAGCCCCGTTCTTCGCTGTGTGGTGGACCTGTGCCAGGGGGCTGATCCACCAGCACTGCTTGGGAAGCGGATGGTACGAACGGGCCGACTTCCGTGCAACCGGTCCTCGGAACCGAACATCCCGATAGCCATACTCGTGCCTCGTGCGCGAGCAGATCGTCGCCTGGGTCGAATCAGTCCTTCCTCCTCAACTGGCTGTCATGTTCCTAGCGATGCTTCCCATCTTCGAGCTTCGGCTGGCATTGCCGGTAGCCCGCGAGATTTTCGCCATGGGCCCCCTCGAGGCCTACGCCTGGTCGGTGATCGGCAACCTCGTGCCGATCCCATTCATCCTGGCGTTGCTGGGGCCGGTGACGGACTGGGCCGAGCACCATTGGGCCGGCCTGCATCGGTTCCTCGACCGACTCAAGAAGCGAACGAGAACCAGGGGGGAAGCCCGCTTCGAGCGTCTACGTGACCTGGCTGTGATCACATTCGTTGCCATCCCGCTTCCGTTTACGGGAGCCTGGACCGGCGCGCTGGCCTCCCACGTCTTCGGCGTCGAGCACAAGAAGGCCTTCGGGCTGATCACGATCGGAGTGCTGATCTCAGGCTTGATCGTGACCGTCCTGCTCGAGGCTTTCGATATCGTGATTTGAGCTAGTGACGGCGGGCGAGAACGGCCCCGACTCGCTCAGCTCAGGCCGCTAGCAGTTCTTCCGCGGCCTCGGTCACAGACTCGGCTGGCTTCCGCCCGATGACAAAGTAGGCAATCGGCCCGATGTAGTTGACGAACGCGAGCGCAAACCAGAGCTTCTTGCTGCCCCTGATTTGGGCCGCGGGCCGCCTCCATAGGTCCAACAGCGCCGTGACGAGTAGGGCTAGCTGGATCACGATCTGCACGGCGATCGCTACCTTCTTGGGTCGAGAAAGCTCGGCCAGCCGCTTCTTCCTCTCTTTCATTCCCCGAAGGCTAACCGCGGCTCAGACCCCTATGTCCGTGGATGGCCACAGCTCCTGTCACGGGCGTGAGAAGGGCGCCTTCATCTCGGGTGCCACCTAGCCTCCCGACCGTGCGCCGCTCGTTGCTGATGGCGGTTTTTGTGCTCTTAGCTGCGGCCTGCGGAAGCCCTCCGCTTTCTCCGGACGCCTCGGGTGAAGAGGTATACGCGGGCCGCTGCGCGGGCTGTCATGGCGATGACCTCGAAGGCGGCGGCGGTTTCACGAACCCACGCGGGCCCAGCCTCGGCCCGGGCTCGCAGTCCGCCGACCGCTCCGATGCGTACTACGTCCAGACGATCACGCGCGGTCAGGGACGAATGCCTCCCGTGAGGGGCCTGACCGACGCCCAGATCGAACGGGTGATCGCCTACATCCGCTCCGTTCAGTCAGGGGGTTGAGGAGAGGGCCCGGCGGAGTCGGCGAGCAACGGGATCTCACGGACCGCGTCGGGATTCTCCAGACCGGCGAGGTCCCCCAGGTCAGTTCCAAGTGCCTTCGCCTTGATCAGACGCCGCATGATTTTGGCTGACCGAGTACGAGGAAGGTCGGTAACGAAAACCACCTCGCTCGGTCGGAACGGCTTCCCGAGACCCTCGACGACCAGAGCGGCGATCTCTTCTGACAGGCCCTCCGTTGCCGCGTTGGAGACCGGTACGGCATAGACCACGATCCTCTCGCCCTTGATCTCGTCCGGGACGCCGATGGCGGCGGCCATGACTACGTCTGGGTGTCCGACAGCCGCCGACTCGATCTCAGCGGGCCCCACGCGCTTGCCGGCGATGTTCAGAGTGTCGTCTGAGCGGCCGTGGAGATACCAGAATCCGTCTTCGTCTATCGACGCCCAGTCGCCGTGAACCCACACGTCCGGCCAGCGGCTCCAGTACGCCTCCACGTATCTATCGGGATCACCCCAGAACCCTCGGGTCATCGAGGGCCACGGCTCAAGACAGACCAGCTCCCCGACGGCTCCTCGTACCGGTTGACCGTTGTCGTCGAACACGTCGACGGACATACCGAGGGCCGGTCCGCCCAGAGAGCATGGTTTCAAGCCTTGCAGCAGGTTGACGGACAAGAAGCAGGCCGCGACCTCGGTTCCGCCCGAGATATTCACGATCGGGACTCGCTTTTGGCCGACTACTTCGAATAACCACCACCAAGGGCTTGGATTCCAAGGCTCCCCGGTAGACCCGAATACCCGCAGCGTCCCCAGATCATGGTTCTCGACGTGCTCATCACCGAATCCCTGGAGGCTCCGAATGAGCGTGGGAGAGATCCCTAGTGCGGTTATCCCGAGCTTCTCGGTCATCTCCCAAAGCCGGCCCGGGTCGGGGAAGTCGGGGGCACCGTCATAAGTTGCGATCGTGGCGCCGTTGGCCAGACCCGCGACCACCATCCACGGTCCCATGATCCAGCCCATGTCGGATACCCACATGTGAACGTCGTCTGGCTGGAGGTCGAGCTGAAAGGCGCCCTCCGCGGCAAACTTGACGGCTAGGCCGCCGTGAACATGGATCGCTCCTTTGGGACGGCCGGTGGTTCCGGACGTGTATGCCAGCAATACCGGCTCCTCGGAGCTGGTCGCTACCGGATCTGCCGGCGCCGCCACCGGGACGAGGTCGTGCCACCAGACGTCGCGGAGGGGGTCGAACGGGGTGTCGGCTCGCCCTGCGTACTCCACCACCAGCACCTGGGATATTCGGCGTCCGTCCTTTCTGGCGAAGCGGACGGCATCATCGAGTGTCTCCTTCATCTCGACAAGCCGGCCACGCCGCCGAAAGCCGTCGGCCGTGATCACCGCGGTGGGTGCGGAGTCGATCAACCGCGTCGCCACGGCCTCTGCTGAGTAGCCCGAGAAGATCGGCACGACGATCGCTCCCACACGAGCGATGGCAAGCACCGAGACGACGGCGTAGTGCGACATCGGAAGGAACACGGCCACGGTGTCTCCGCGGCCGACACCGAGTTCCCAGAGCGCGCCCGCGGCACGGGCTACCTCGTCGCGGAGGGCCGAGAACGTGACCGTTCGCGGATCGCCTGCTTCCTCTCGCTCACTGATAACCGCGACTCGGTCCCCGTCGGTGGCTGCCCATCGATCAACGCACACGTCGGAGAGGTTGATCTCGCCCCCTGTAAACCACGTCGCCCAGGGTTTTCCTCGTGACACATCGAGCACCTGGTCGAAGGGAGCCCGGAAAGGTATTCCGAGAAAGTCGACGACGGCTGACCAGAACCACTCTGGCTCCTCCTGGGACCGGCGCACGAGGTCGGAAAACTGGGCGATGCCGTGGGCGGCCATGAAGCGCGACGTTGCTGATCGGGCCACCGTGGCGGGGTCGGCGTTCCAGACGACTTCGGACATTGGAGAGCCAGCATAAGCGGTACCCTTCCCGCGACCTCGGGAGGCGGAGATGCAGGTAAACGCCGGCCGCTTGTGGTTCGGGGGCTTCGTAACTTCGGTCCTGGCGGGAGTGGCAGGCGTAATCGTCTTCTCGTTCGCCACGCAGGTCTTGAGCATCGAGCTCCTGGTGGAGAGCCCCATCTCGGAGGAGGTCGACTCGATCACTGCCCGCGCGGTTTTCGGGCTTGCGTTCGGAGCGGGAATCCTCGCCTCCGCTACCTTGCATCTCTTCCTGCGCTTCGTGCCCAGGCCGACCATGTTCTTCGGCTTGGCCAGCCTGCTCGTCTTCCTCGCCTCGCTACTCGCGCCGCTGACTATGGCGACAACGGATGTGGCGACGGGCTGGCTCTTGGTGACTCACTTCGTGGTTTTCCTCGTAATCGTCGGTCCGCTACTGGGAGTGGCCCGAAGCTCTGCATCGCCGGCCATGCCACTGCCGGCCCGAATGGTGTAATCATCCGCTCATCCCGGCAGCACAACTGATAGCTTCACCCACAGAAAGGAGCGTCGTGGGCTTTGAGATGAGCGATTCGTCAACGGGTGCGCCGCCGGGTCCCGAGTTCGGAGCCAGCTGGATCCTCGTTCTCATCGTCGGATTGATCACCCTGGGTCTGGGCATCGCGGTCCTGGTATGGCCGGACAGGACAGTGGAGATAGTCGTCATCCTGACGGGGATCTTCCTATTCCTCTGGGGCGTCTTCCGGTTCGTTACGCCCTCGCCGAGCGTGATCTCGCTCAGCGAGGTTTGGCACTCCTGGGAGGAATTCTCAGCGTGCTGGTCGGCCTGGTCGTGATCAGAAACCCGGCCGAAAGCCTGCAGCTGTTGATCGTGCTACTCGGCCTGCTCTGGGTGTTCGGTGGCGCCATTGAGCTGTTCCAGGCGATCCTCGGCAAGGACGATGTAGCCCGAGGAGCCAGGGCGGTCTTTGGCGCGCTGTGGCTGATTCTCGGAATCGTGCTGCTGGTGTGGCCCGAGGCAACCGTCCTCGTCGTCGCGATCCTGGTCGGTATCAACCTGGTGATCACCGGTCTCATCGAGCTGGTAACGGCCTTCCAGGTCCGCAGGGCGACGGCCTAGCCGGATCGTGGGTCCGCTGCGCGGACTCCGCATCGTCGAAGTGGCCTCAATCGGCCCGGGGCCGTTCTGCGCCACGCTTCTCTCGGACCTGGGTGCTGAAGTCAGCAAGGTCGACCGGCTCGATTCGGGCTCCGACCGAGACCCCTTGTCTGGTAGTCGACTCCTCAGCCGTGGTCGGCGGTCGATCCTCATCGATCTCAAACAGCAGGACGGAGTTCGGGTTCTCCTCCAACTCGCCGCAGGCGCCCACGGACTGATCGAGGGATTTCGGCCTGGAGTGGCGGAGCGTCTCGGCTTCGGGCCCGACCGGTGTTGGGAGCTCAATCCCAAGCTCGTCTATGGACGAATGACGGGCTGGGGTCAGACGGGGCCGCGCTCCGGAGTCGCAGGACATGACATCGACTACCTGGCACTTTCCGGACTCCTCCATGCGATCGGCCCGACCGAGGGTCCGCCGATTCCGCCGCTCAACCTGGTCGGTGACTACGGGGGCGGTGGCATGCTGTTAGCGCTCGGGATGGTCTCCGCGATCTGGGAAGCCCGAGACTCAGGCCAGGGTCAGGTAGTCGACGCGTCGATGGTCGAAGGAGCCGCTCTCCTCGGGCTCCAGACCTACGAGCTCCTTGAGAGTGGCTTGTGGCAGGATCAGCGCGGGTCGAACCTGCTCGACGGTGGAGCGCCGTTCTATTCCACCTACCAGACCGCCGACGGGCGCTTCGTGGCCGTGGGGGCCCTCGAACCGAAGTTCTTCGCGCGCCTCATTTCAGGGCTAGGGCTGGATCCGCAAGACCTCCCGGATCAATACGACCGAAGCCGCTGGCCCGAGCTCCGAGCACTCTTTAGCGACGCGTTCGCGTCTCGAACTCGGGACGAATGGGAGGAGGTGTTCGCAGCTGAGGATGCGTGTGTGGCGCCGGTGCTCACGCTGGCCGAGGCGCCGCAGCATCCCCACAACACTGCGCGGGGGACGTTCATTGAAGTGGATGGCGTCACTCAGCCCGGACCAGCGCCCCGTTTCAGCCGGACCGAACCCGAACGGCGGTTGTCGGCCCCGGACCCGGGGGAGCACACAGATGAGATCCTTTCAGAACTCGGGTACCCGCCAGACGAGGTAGCGGCGTTGCGGGACGCACGAGCGGTCGGGTGACTGGCCATTTTGGTGCCCATCGCCTTTCTGGGACGATGAGCCGGAGGAGGTGTGATGCCCGATCTCCACTTTGATGGTCGCGTGGCGATCGTGACAGGCGCAGGCGGCGGCCTCGGACGGACTTACGCGCTCGAGCTGGCCCGCCGCGGCGCCCGGGTGGTCGTCAACGACCTCGGTGCCGCCGTGGATGGCACCGGCGCGACTGCGTCGGCGGCCGACGCAGTCGTCTCCGAGATCACGGATGCCGGGGGCGAGGCGGTGGCCAACTACGACTCGGTCGCAACGCCAGAGGGAGGTCGGGCCATCTCTGAGACCGCGCGTGAGAGCTTCGGCTCCATCGATGTCGTCATCAACAACGCGGGAATCCTCCGGGACCGGAGCTTCGCCAACCTCACGACCGACGAGATCGACGCTGTGATCGACGTCCACCTGAGGGGTGCTTTCCACGTAACCCAGCCTGCCTTCCAGGTCATGAAGGAGAAGGGCTATGGACGCATAGTCTTCACTTCCTCGCCCAGCGGCATCTTCGGCAACTTCGGGCAGGCGAACTACGGGGCCGCCAAGGCCGGGATTGTCGGACTGTCCAACACGCTGGCCATTGAGGGGCAGAAGTACAACATCCGATCGAACGTCATCGCGCCGGTGGCAAAAACGCGGATGACAGAAGAGCTTCTAGGTCCTCTCGCCGCGATGGTGGAACCAGAGCTCGTCACACCCCTGGTCGTGTATCTCGCGTCTGAGGAGTGTGAGCTCACGCACCAGGCGTTTTCCGTCGGCGGTGGGCGGTTCGCCAGGGTGTTCGTTGGCGTAGGCCAAGGATGGGTGGCGAAGCCAGGAAGCGTTCCGACGCCGGAGGAGGTCCGTGATCACATGGCCGAGATCTCTGATATCACGACTTTCGAAACCCCGGAAAGCAACTCAGAAGATCTGTCGTTGCTACTCCAGGCGCTGCAGGGCTGAGGCATGCCGATCGAGGCGGAGAAGGTCCGCGGAGCCGAGCTCCCCGAGGTCGAGACTCAATGGACGGAGGACCAAGTCATTCTCTACCACCTGGGCATCGGAGCGGGAGACCCACCGACCGAGCCGTCAGAGCTGTCCTATGTGTACGAGGCCAACCTCAAGGTGCTGCCCACCTTCGCCACCATTCCTCCCTTCATGGCCATGATGGGGATCGCCCAGCTCGAAGGGCTCGACATCAATCCGGCATTGCTCCTCCACGGTGAGCATGAAATCGAGGTGAGCGGGCCTCTTCCGCCCAAGGCCACTGCCACGCACCGGGGCAGGGTCGCAGGGCTCTACGACAAGGGAAGGGTCGCAGTCCTCGTCACCGAGGTGACGACACTTACGGACGGGGAGCCGCTCTTCGTGAACCGCGCCTCTCTCGTATTGAGAGGAGAGGGAGGATTTGGTGGTGATAAGGGCCCCGCCACGCCCGAGGACGCTCCCAAGCGCCCCCCCGACCATGAAACGACGGCCAAAACCCTTCCGCAGCAGGCTCTGCTCTACCGGTTGAGCGGCGACCGCAACCCACTCCACGCCGACCCGGCTTTCGCCGCCCTCGGCGGATTCGATCGACCGATCCTCCACGGCCTGGCGACTTATGGGATCGTTTGCAAGGCGGTAGTGGACACAATGCTCGAAGGGGATGTCGGGCGGGTCTCGGGCTACCGGGCCCGGTTCTCGGGGGTCGTTTTCCCAGGTGAGACGATCGTGACGCGCATGTGGGACGAAGGCAACACCGTCCGAATCAAGGCGCACACCGCGGAGCGCGAGGAGACGGTCCTCTCCCATTCGTCTTTGACGGTGCGGCCGTGACACGGGAGCTGGTTGAGAGGCGAGTTGCCGATCTGCTCGAGGAGCACCCGCCCGGCTCTGTTCCAGACGTTGACTTCTGGGAGGCCCAGTTCGATGCCGGGCTCGCATTCGTTCACTTCCCCGAAGGGAACGGAGGTTTAGGACTTGCCCCGGCGTTCCAGCGAGTGATCAACACCAAGATCATGGCCGGCGGGGGATCGGTGTCCAACATCGCCCGCAACCCGATCGGATACGGAATGGGCGCTCCCACAGTTGCCACTCATGGAACCGAGGAGCAAAGGCTCCGGTGGCTAAAACCCTTGTTCACGGCCGAGGAGATCTGGTGCCAGCTCTTTTCCGAGCCCGGGGCAGGCTCGGACGTAGCTGGCCTGGCGACGAAGGCCGTGCGCGATGGCGATGAGTGGGTCATCAATGGTCAGAAGGTCTGGACGACTCTGGCGCACACGGCTCGCTGGGGGATGCTGCTGGCCCGTACCGATCCGGATCTCCCCAAGCACGACGGGCTGACATACTTCATTGCGGACATGCGACAGCTGGGCGTGGAGGTGCGCCCTCTGCGCCAGATCACCGGTGAGGCTGAATTCAACGAGGTCTATTTCACCGACGCGCGCGTATCGGATGGGGATCGCCTGGGAGCGGTGGGCGATGGCTGGCGGGTGGCAATAACCACGCTCATGCACGAGCGCGTGTTCATCGGGTCGGACGTGCCTCCCAAAGGTGGTGGTCCCATCAAGCAAGTCGTCGAGACCTGGCGGAGGATCGACGAGCGTGATCCGGCTCGTCGGGACATGCTCATGCGCTTGTGGGTGGAGGCCGAGGCGGCCCGCCTGACCACAATCCGAGCAGGCCAGCTTCGCGAGGTGGGAACTCCGGGACCCGCGGGAGCGGCCGGAAAGCTGCACTGGGCCGAACTGCACAAGCGGATCACGAGCTTTGGGCTCGATCTCCTCGGACCGGAGGGAATGCTCTACCCGTCCACGTACGAGATGGTGCGGCCCGCCTCGCTCCAGATTTCACGCCGAGATCCGCAGAAGAACTTCGTGCGAGCCCGTGCTACCTCTATTGAGGGGGGCACCTCCGAGATCATGAGAAACATCATCGGTGAGCGGGTTTTGGGCCTTCCGGGGGAACCCAGAGGGGATAAGGACATACCGTGGAAGGAGGTACCCCGGAGCTAGAGTGATCAGGCCGGTCGCCGGTACCGGCCCGGAAGCCTCCGGTGCGCGATAGGGGAGGGGACAACCTTCCCCCCCACTCCCTGGACCCTTCCCTGCACCGGAGGCGCGCCTGCTTATGCTTCGTGTGCTGCTTGGTTCACAACCACCAGCAGTGCGCCGGTGGCTACTTCTATGTGAGCCACCGGTTCGGTGAATCGATTGGAGACGCCGCGGCTGCTTCCGGCCTCGAGTGTCTCTCCGTTTAGCTCCCAAGCCAGGCCCTCCGTCCGCACACCCGTCGCGTCGGAGCCGATAGCCAGCAGCGTGACCAGACCTCCGGGGACGCCGCCTATCTGCGCACGTTCCCGGACGACGTAGGTATAGGCGTCGGCTGTGATCCACTGGATGTCGCGAAAGGGGGCATGCTCGATCAACGCGGCGTTGGCCAACAGGTGGTCGAGCCGGCCCCCACCTCCTCCGACGATGATCACCCGTTCTGGTTCGTGTTGGCCGGCGAGTGAGAGAGCGAGCTCCAGATCCGTCTGGTCTTTGTCTTCGGGGTGGATCGAGAACTCGACTGCGGCCGCCCGAGCAGTGTCTGCGGCCTGCTCGGATGCGGAATCGAGGTCACCCACCACGACGTCAACCGGAATTCCGAGCTGCATCGCCAGGTCGAGACCGGAGTCAGCCGCGATTACGTAGTCAGGGTCCGGGACCGCCTCCAGCAATTCTGATGCAACCGCATCCCCACCGGCGACGATCATCACTGTGCCTATGCGCCGAGACTAGGCGGCCCAGCGCGCCGACTCAGGGTGACCAGAAGGCCACTGAGCCGTCGGCGACGGGGGTGGGTGAGTCTGCGTCCAGATGCTGGACGAAGATCGCGTCGCGCTCGTCGGTACGGCCGGCGTAGGTGAACGCGGTTCCATCCCGGGACCACAGCCGGCTGCTCAACGCGTACTGATCCCAGAACGGCAGGTACTCGGACAGGAAGCGATCGGTGGGGATGAACGGCCCGTAATCCGTCGTCCGGCTGCCATCCCATACCTTCCACCGGAGCCCGGTACCCGAAAACACCGCATACAGCAGCTGCTCCCCGTTGGGGCCCCACTGATACAGAACGACTGGGTCGGACTCGACTTCAACTGAGGAAAAAGCATCGAGGCTCGTAACCATGAGCGGTCCGAGGTTTGCTCCGGCAGTAGCTCGTGCGTCGGTGGGTGTTATCGAGTATGCGAGCCGGGATCCATCGGGGCTGAATCCGAGGGAGGCAAAACCCGCGAACGCTTGCACGACCCTTACCGTGCGCGTCTCTATATCGGAGGTAACCAGACGCCGCCCTTCTGTTCCTTGGGCCAAAAGCGGGCCTGCCACACTGGCATCCTGTCCGACGACGTATGCCAACTCATCGCGATCGCTCCAACCAGGCGCCTGATAACCCGTTGAAGAGCGAGAGATGAGCTCGGTCTGGCCGTCGAGTGAGAGCAGCGAGACACACTGGTCCGAAACATGTGACAGCAGACGTCGTGAGTCGGGGGACCATGAAAAGTAGAACGGTTGACCCTCGGCCACGACGCGAGCGCTTGCTTCCTCCACGTCAAGAACCCAGAGCTCGATCGAGCGAGCACCGGAGCCGAGTGCCGCCAGTGATCCCCCGTCGGGGCTCCAATACAAGTAGAACGGAGCGACGGGAATCGAGAGAGTGGCCACGATCCCGCCGGTGGCTTGAGCTATTTGAACCTCGCTCGTTGCTCCGCTCGTGGTGATCTCGATTGCGGTCCAGGCAATCAAGTTGCCGCCCGGTGCCCACGTGGGCTGCCGGTAGATGAGCTGATCAGAGGCGTCCTCCGTGAGTTGCCGGACCGTGCCTCCCCCCGGGCTTGCAAGAGCCACATTGCCCGTCTCGTCCAGGAAGCCGACGTATTGCGGGGATGTGGGCTGCGACGTGACGGGCAGAGGCGTGGAAGTGGCTCCATTCTCTACCGAGCTGCAGGCAGCCAGGCAGACGAACAGCGTGGCTAGGACCCTCACAGCGAATGATCGTATCGGGACATCGCACGAAGGCTCATAACGGGTCAAGGGATGGACGTGGGCGGTGGCTAGGCTCCCGATCGACCTCCGATGCTCGTGTTGCGAGTTCTTATCTTCGTCGCCGGGGCGTCGCTTGTGGCGTGGACGCTGTTGTCTGCCATCCGGACGGTGGTGGTTCCCCGCAGCTACAGCGGCGTGCTCTCGCGTTTCGTGTTTTCAGTGCTCTTGCGCATCTTCCGGTTTCTGGCGAGCGAGCGAAGAGGCTTCGAAGTACGGGACCGGATCATGGCGCTCTATGCACCCGTGGTGCTCGTTTCTTTGCCAGTCGTGTGGCTGACGCTGGTTCTGGTGGGCTACATGGGAATGTTCTGGGCGGTGGAGGGAACAACCTGGGCTGATGCTTTTCACACCAGCGGGTCCTCCCTCTTGACGTTGGGTTTCGCGCCGGTCGACTCCCTAGCGGCCCGAGTTCTTGCCTTCACTCAGGCCGTATTCGGCCTAGTGCTCTTGGCGCTGATGATCGCCTTCCTGCCCGCCATGTACAACATCTTCTCCCGGCGTGAGACCCAGGTCGCCTTGCTCGAGGTGAGGGCAGGGAGCCCGCCTACCGCGGTCGAATACCTCGAGCGAGCCCATCAGCTCGGATGGCTGTCGGAACTGCCGGAGCAGTTCGGGAATTGGGAGACCTGGTTCACTGAACTCGAGGAGACTCACACCTCATACGGTGCGCTGGCGTTCTTCCGGTCGCCGCACGCCGAGCGGTCTTGGGTGACGGCGGCGGGAGTCGTACTCGACGCTTGCTCGTTGACCGCCTCGACGCTCGACCTTCCCCGCCATCCGCAGGCGGACCTGACGATCCGTGCCGGATATCTCGCCCTCCAGCGGATCGCCGACTTCTACGGGGTCGCGTTCGATCCCAATCCCCTGCCGACCGATCCCATCAGCATCATCCGCGCCGAATTCGACGCCACCTACGACCGGCTGGCCATGGCCGGGCTTCCGATGCGGGTGGACCGGGAGCAGGCGTGGCGCGACTTCTCGGCCTGGCGCGTGAACTACGACAAGCCGCTGCTGGATCTGGCGGAGCTGACCATGGCACCATACGCCCCGTGGACGTCGGATCGTTCGGCGCCGGACCGCCACCGCCCCCAGGTTCGTCGATGGGGAAGACGGCGCGATCAAGAGCCGATAACCAGCTCCAGTTTGGAATAACCCACTCGGAGTGCGCGCTCCACGTCAGCCGGTCCGGGACCTTTAGCGAAGAGGAACCCCAGATATCGGTCACCCTCGGGCAGGGGTACGACACGGTGACCCAAAGGAATCGTGATCTCGAGCTGTGTTACACCCTCAACCGCGAGCGCTTCCTCCTCGCCCCGGACCTCGCTGAGAACGCCTGCGGAAGGAATCGGCAGCATCATCACTCCCGAGGCCACGCTCTCGCGCTTGGTTTGGACCGGCAGACCAAGCGCATGGCGCAGCAAGACAAACTCGAGTGAGGTTGGTATCAACCCGAATCGAAGTGCCCGGCCACACAGACCCCCGATGGAGCGGGCGGCCATCTCCAGAAACCACAGCCGGCCGCCGTCGATTCTCAGCTCCGCGTGAACCGGGCCCTCGGTCAACCCGACCGCGTCGGCGGCCTTCGCCACAATGTCGCGCGCCTCGAGCAGCATCTCCGGATGGTGCCGGGACGGCGTCGTGTAGATCGTCTCTTCGAAATACGGCCCTTCGGCCGGGTCCGGCTTGTCGAAAACGGCAAGCTCCTCGAGCTTGCCCTCCCTGAGGACGCCCTCCCAGGCGATCTCATCTCCCGATACGTACTGCTCCACCAGAAGAGGCGAGTTCGGATTCTCTCCAGCTGAAGCCAGGATTCTGCGTATGCGTTCGGCCGTATCGGTTGCCTGACGGGCCTCATCCACTCGGATAACACCCCTGCTGCCTGAGAGAGACAGCGGCTTCATGACACACGGGAACCCGACTTCTGCGCATCGGGCCTCAACATCGTCCGCGCCCTGGATGATCGCAAACGAAGGCTGGGGAACGCCACGACCGGCCAGCGCCCGTCTGAGCATCGCCTTGTTTCGAGTCGTGGCCACGGCATGGGGAGCGCTGTGAATTAGGCCCAGCTTGCTGGCGGCGAGTGATGCCATGAGAACTCCGCCGTCATCGACGGGAATGATCGCATCCACACCTCTTTCGACGGCGTATTGCTCGAGCTGTGCAGCCGACCACTCCGGGCGCGAGGGATCGATGAGCACAAACTCCTCCGAGAGGGTCGGGGGTTCCTCTGAGGCCAGAACGATGTCGACATCGAGCTGTTCGGCAGCCTCGATGAAATCAGAGGCCTTATAGGTTGCCGTGGGCAGGATCAGCAGGGCCGTGGGCATGCCCCCATTTTGCACTATCACCGTGTTTGAAATAGCGGGCTGCGGGCTACGATGAGTCCGTGACTGAAAGTCAGATCATCGAGGTAACAGAGAAGGCTGCAACGCAGATTCTCGAGTTCCGGGCTCAGGAGCCCGGGGACGACGAGTACGCGCTGCTGATCGAGGTCACGGGAACTCGCGGCAACCAGTTCGCCTACGACCTGAGCTTTATACCCGTCGTTGACAAGGAGGAGACCGACGTCCTCGAGCGTCACGGGGAGCTGCCTTTGATAATCCCGGAGCGGGACGTCGAGAACATTCGCGGCGCTTCGTTGGACATGTCCAAGGATCTGCTGAACCCAGGCCTCGTGATGAACAACCCGAACACACCTTCTCCGGTGATCGCGCCCGAAGTGGGGGAGCTGGAAGGATCGGTCGCGGAGCGAGTAGGCCAGGTGCTCAATCTTCATATCAACCCGGCGATTGCCGCCCATGGAGGCGCCGCCGAGTTGGTGGGGGTGGAGGGTGAAACCGCCTACCTACGTCTCATGGGCGGCTGCCAGGGTTGCGGTCTGGCCGCGGTCACCCTGCGCCAAGGAATCGAGACCGCCATCCTGCAGGCGGTGCCCGAGATCACAGCCGTGGCGGATGTCACGGACCACGCGGCGGGAGAGAATCCTTACTTCGAGCCGGCGGCCAAGTAACCGAGCGCCGGGACATTAGGCCGGCGGAAGGGCGCCATGTCGGCGCCACCCGACGATTGCCTCCTCAACCTCGATCGGTTCCACCGCCGCGCCGGCGGGATGGCTTCCCAACAAGCGATTGAGATCCTGCAATCGACGTCTTACTTCGGTCTCGTCCAGAGTCCCACTCAAGGCCTGCAGCTCGTCTTGGACGTGGTCCTCCAGCGCCTTCTGCCGGGGGTCCTTTAATTCTCGCCGGGCCCAGGCCTTCGCCCACCAACCCGGGTCATAGGCGTCGCCGAGGTCGGCAATGGGTTCACCGGCTCCTTCAAGATCGTCGAACTCACCGCCCTCCATCGCGTCCTGGATGAGACGTTCGGCCAGGTGGCGGTAACTATCGGCCACATCAGAAAGCTATCACTCAGCCGTCAGCGCTGAACTCAACTTGCGTCTCGAACCCGCCGATGATGCTGAGGAGCGACTCATGTCAGAGCCCGCGCCTAATCCCGTCGAGCAGCTCGCGCAGGTGGACATCGAGGGCCTGCGAGGTGAGCTGGGGCAAGCGCGCCTTCGACTCGCCGAGGTAGAGAGCCAGAAAGAGCTCGCCGAAGCGGGTTCGGAGGCGAAGTCGCGGTTCCTCGCCCACATGAGCCACGAGATCCGAACTCAGCTGAGCGGCATTCTCGGCATGACCCAGGTGGCGATGGACACTCGCCTCACGCCTGACCAGCGTGAGTACCTAGAGCTGGTGAGCGCCTCTGGGGAGGCGCTGATGACGCTCGTCAACGACCTTCTCGATCTACGCAAGATCGAGGCCGGCCGGTTGGAGCTCGATGACATTCCGTTCAGCGTTCGGGACACGCTGGCCGATGCAGTCGCAGTATTCACTCCCCGGGCAGACGAGAAAGGACTGGTGCTGACGCTCGACCTCGCCTCGGGCATGCCCGATTACGTCTCTGGCGATCCCGGAAGGCTCCGCCAGATCATTTCGAACCTCGTCTCCAATGCGATCAAATTCACCGAGGAAGGCTCGGTTACGGTCCGGGTGACGGCCGACCTAGGAGACGAAACGGCCGACTTCACTTTCATAGTGGAGGACACCGGGATCGGAATCTCTGGAGAGGACCTCGCGCAGCTATTCGATGAATATGCCCAAGGGTCCCGCGGGACGGCCAGGCTATATGGAGGCTCCGGTCTCGGCCTGGCGATATCACGACAGCTCGTAGAGCGGATGGGGGGACAGATCTCGGTCGAAAGCGCGCCAGTAGGCGGCTCTCGCTTCCGTGTCGAGGTTCCACTTGGACTGTCCGTGCCTCCCGTCCCGGAGCCAAAGCTCCAACGCGAAAGGGGCATAGAGGGTCTCCCTGTGCTCGTTGTTGCCGACAGCGACCTCAACCGCGTGACGATCCGTGGCATGCTCCGAAACTCTGACCTGGCGGTGACCACTGCTTCCTCACACACCGAATGCCTCGAGGGACTCTCGGAGGCTCGCGACCGGGACGCGCCATACGCGGCAGTCATCCTCGATACCCGAGGCGATCCGCTCGCAGGCGCGGAGCAGATTCGAAACAAACCGGAGCACGACGGAACCCATGTCATCGTGATCACGGCCGTCGGCCAGCGAGGAGACGGCGCCAGATGTCGGGAGCTGAGAGTTGCCGGCTACCTGACCAAACCCGTGAAGGGCAAAGAGTTGGAGGAAGCTGTAAACGCGGTGCTCGGCGGCGCGCTACCCATCGACCTGACCACGCTGGTTACCCGCCACTGGCTCAGGGAGCGGAGAAGCCGACTCGACATCCTCGTAGTCGACGACAGTCCTACGAACCGAATGTCCGCCAAACGAATGCTGGAGACGCGCGGCCATTCGGTTTTCTTGGTTGTAACGGGGCAGGAGGCAATCGAGGCGCTGGATGCGTTTCGATTTGATCTCGTTCTCATGGATCTCGGGTTGCCCGGGCTGAACGGTGTGGAAGCCACTCGACAGATCCGATCGACTGAAGACAATGCCCACACTCCGATCATCGCTACGACGACTGACGATATTGCCTCAGTAGAGAGTCAATGCACGCAGGCGGGCATGGACGCCGTTGTCTCTAAGCCCTTCGAGCCGGGGGAGTTGACGAGGGCTATTGAAGATGCGGTAGCCGCCTCCTAGGTCGGATCACCCTTCTAGCAGTCCGATCACTTCTTCATCGGACGTCTGCGCGAAGTCCTCATACCACTGGCCGACGGCACCAAGGAAGCGGGGCTGCTCGGGACACACGACCTCGTCGGCAACCGTTGACAGCTCCACCACTGCCGAAGGAGCTGCGACGGGCACGGCGAGCACGACTCGGCCCGCCTGGCGCCGTCGGGCCACCTCGATGGCCGCCCGGGCCGTGTAGCCGGTCGCAAGGCCGTCATCAATGACAATCGCCGTCAGGCCCGAAAGAACGAGGGGATCACGCTCGCCGCGGTAGGTACTCACCCGTCGTGCCAGTTCCTGCTCCTCCTGGCTCGTAATGCGGTCCAGGGTTTCCTCTGTCACTCCCAACCGAGCGACCAACTCGCGGTTTACGACCCGAACGCCTTCCTCGCCGATTGCCCCTATCCCCAACTCGGGTTGGAAAGGGGCTCCCAGTTTCCGTACAACTACGACGTCAAGCGGAATAGCGAGAGCCGCAGCTACCTCCGCTGCCACCGGGACCCCTCCGCGGGGCAGGCCGAGAGCGACAGAATCTCCGTCTCCTACGCCGAGGAGCTCCTTGGCGAGGCGCTTTCCCGCCTCTACTCGGTCGCGGTAACGCATCGCGTCAAGCTACCGATGGCGCTGGTACGGTGCCTCGGTGGGACCCCAGCGCATGCTCGAGGTCGAGGCGCTGACCAAGTCATACGGCGCCCTTCTCGCCGTGTCCGACGTGTCATTTCACATCGGACCGGGGGAGACATATGGTCTGCTCGGTCCCAACGGAGCGGGAAAGACCACGACCATCTCGATGGTGGCGGGTTTGCTCGAGCGAGACGCCGGCGAGGTGCGCGTCGACGGCGAGCCTCTGGATACTCATACCGTGGCCGCGAAGGCCAACCTCGGACTCGTGCCGCAGGAGCTCGCCATATACCCCGATCTGAGTGGGCGCGAGAACCTCCGCTTCTTCGGACGGCTCTACGGACTCGGGGGAACCGACCTTGCCCGCCGAGTCGATGAGGTTCTCGAGGTGATCGGGCTCGCTGATCGAGCCTGCGATCGGACCGAGACTTACTCCGGAGGAATGAAACGGCGTCTCAACATCGGGATTGGCCTGCTCCATTCACCGAAGTTGCTGCTCTTGGACGAGCCCACCGTGGGTGTCGATCCACAGAGCCGCAACGCGATTCTCACCAACGTGGAAGAACTATCAGGCGGGGGCATAGCCATCCTCTACACGACCCATTACATGGAGGAAGCGGAGCGGCTGTGTGACCGGGTCGGGATCCTCGACGAGGGTGAGATAAAGGCGGAGGGCACGCGGCGTGAGCTGGTGGACCTGATTGGTCAGCGCGACACCGTGCGAATGGCGATTACGGGGGCCACGTCTCCAGCGGCCCAAGCAGTTGCACGGGTCCCGGGCGTGGAGAAAGTCAGCGAAGCCGACGGCTCGATCGAGTTAGTGATTGATGACGCAAGATCGCGGCTGCCCGAGCTAATCAGGGTGGTCGGGCAGGAAGGGTCGTCGGTGTCAGGCGTTGAGGTCACCGAGCCGAACCTCGAGGCCGTATTTCTCCATCTGACCGGGAAGGCGCTGCGCGATTGACGTCCGCGCTCGTCATCGCCGGCAAGGATCTGCGGCAGCGGCTGCGAGATAGGTCGGCGTATATCTTCGGGCTGGCGGCGCCACTCGGACTGGCGACGATCTTCAGCTTGCTGCTGGGGAACATCGACGAAGGGGCAATCGACTTCGCGTACACGGTGCACGACGGTGACGGCGGAGTCATTGGGCGGGCGTTCGTCGATGAGGTTCTGGCCGGCGTCGCCGCCGACGGTACCGTCGAGATAAGCGAGGTCGCTTCACAGGGAGAGGCCGTTGACCTCGCAGAATCTGGTGAGGTGGACGCGAGCTTCCTCATCCCCTCCGGCTTTTCGGATGCCGCCTTGCAGGGAGCGCCGCTTGCCCTCCGAGTGGTTGGATTCGTCGACGCTCCGGTGGGCACTCAGGTGGCAACCTCGATCGCCGAGTCGTTCTCCGCCGAGTTACAGCGAATCTCGGTCTCGGTGGCAACGGCCCAGAGCCTGGGAGCAACCGTAGAGGCCGACCTGCAGCGCGCGGCTGCGACTCAGGCGGCAGCCGTTGCAGTAGAGACGTCGACGGCTGCTTCGAGACAGCTCGATCTGAGCACCTACTACTCGGCCGCCATGGCCATACTCTTCGTGTTCTTCACGGTCCAGGTGGGCGTGGCGGGGATGCTGGACGAGAAGAAGCAGGGGACCATGGCCAGGCTTCTCTCGGCTCCCATACCAAGGGCCTCAGTCGTGGCAGGCAAGGGACTCGCGGCCTACGTATTGGGTGTGGGATCGGTGGCCATCCTGGTGTTGGCCACCACGTTGCTGCTCGGAGCGAGCTGGGGCGACCCGTTCGGGGTCACTTTGCTGGTGCTCTCCGCCGTAGTGGCGGCGGTCGGGATCATGGCGGTCGTCGCCACCCAGGCACGAACTGCCGAACAGGCAGGGGTCGCTCAGGCAATCGTGGCGCTCGTCATGGCAATCCTGGGAGGGGTGTTCTTTCCGACCACCCAGGGTTTCACCTTCTTGGCCAATCTGGCGTTTATCACGCCCCACGCCTGGTTCCTTCGCGGTCTGGGCGATCTGGCGGGCGGAGGTGGTGCTTCTTCGGTTATGCCGGCGGTGGCGGCCCTGCTGGCGTTTGCGGTTGCTTCCTTGGCAGTGGCTCGGCTCGGCCTACGCAGGATGCTGGCGCCGTGAAAGCGCGCCACATTGCCGCGGTGAATCTGATCAGGTTCCTGCGGGAGCGAGGCAACATCTTCTTTGTCTTCATCTTTCCCCTATTGCTCGTGCTCGGTATCGGCGTGGCATTCGGAGGGACCGGAGAGTCCCCGGTCGCGGTGAGCGGCGCGAAGAGTGGCCCGCTGGCAGCCGACTTGACTCGCTCGCTCGACGAGCTTCCCCAGCTGGTGGTGGTTCAGGCCTCTGAGAGTGCCTCACTCGAGGCGGTGGAGCGCGGGCGGGCGGAGGCGGCAGTGCTCATCCCTGCTGACTACGACGCCAGGCTTGCTTCGGGTCAGGCGGCAACGGTGGGGTTTGTGGCCCAGCCGGACGCGCAACTGCTGCGGGCGCCGATCGAAGCTGCGGTTCGCAGCCAAAGCGTCGTGCTGTCTTCTGCTCGATTCGCGTCGACGCTGGGGTTGGCGCCGTTCGACGTTTCATTGCAGACCGCGGAGCGGGTGGCGGCTGCTGTTCCGTCCATCCCAGTTGAGGTCCAAGCGGCGGGAGAGTCGGAGTTCGCGGAGTTCGCTCTCCTCGGGCGGTTCGATCTCGGGGCGAGCTCGCAGCTCGTCCTTTTCGTCTTTCTGACCTCGCTAACTGGTGCGTCGGCACTGATCCAGACGCGGCAGTTCGGCGTGACACGCCGGATGCTCGCCACACCTACCCCCTCGGGAAGCATCGTTGCCGGTGAGGGGGCAGGGAGGTTTGTGGTGGCCTTGACGCAAGGTCTCTACATCGTCGTGGGGACCTTCCTCATCTTCCGGGTCAACTGGGGCGATCCCTTGGGCACGCTTGCGATACTGGTGTGCTTCTCACTCGTCGGGACCGGCGCGGCGATCCTCATGGGGTCCTCGCTGAGAAACGACCAGCAGGCAGGGGCCCTAGGCGTCTTCTTGGGATTGATCCTGGCGGCATTAGGTGGGTCCATGGTTCCAATCGAGCTGTTCCCGCCCACTCTCGAAAAGCTGGCGTTCCTCACGCCGCATGCCTGGGCCAACGATGCGTTCGCGGAGCTTGTCCGACGGGACGGAACCATCGCCGATATCCTTCCGCAGCTGGGAGTGCTGCTCGTCTTTGCCGGTGCGCTACTGGGCACGGCTACCTGGCGCTTGCGTCGAGCAATCGTCGCCGTCTGACCTACAGGCCGGCTCTCTGTCGGCGGGCAATCTCATCGATTACCCGAAGGCGTCCCTGAGCGCGATTGACCTCGTCGGCGAACGCTTTGCGGCGATCCGTGAGTCCTTTCTCCCGGTCCAGCAAACCTCGGTTCGCCGCCAACATCATTGCTCCCTCGAACACAACCCTCGATACCGATTCCGGGCTGGCGATCCGACCCTGCAGAAGGTATTGGCGCCCGAGACCAAGGCAGTTCCTGATGAAGGCCTCCTCGTCGATAGCCGCCCTCTCCTGCGTCAGCTTGGTAGCAGTGACGAAGTATCCATCGATCCACGGTCTCAGGACCCAGTGGGCGCGTATTGGTACCGAGTCCGAAAGCAACTGTTCCGTTGCCCGTCCTCCCTCGCCGATAGCGTTCGCCCAGCCTGGCATGCCGATCTCCAGCTCGGCTCGGACCTCCTCCCAAAAGGCCGACTTCTCCGGGAAGAAGAACTCGAACTTCAGCAGGTCCCGCCAAGCTAGGACGGCCTCCTGCAGCCTGTCCTCTGGGTCGCCTTCGGCATGCGATCCGGCCAGCAGCGCGACCTCGGAAACGGCGCCGGCGACGAAGTGATGGACGATCGTGTTCCGGTAATACGCGGCTTCGTGGTGACGCTTCGGATGGATGCGGTAAACGGCCTCCGGTCCCTCGTTGAACGTCGCGATGAGCCCTCTGCCCGCGAGAAGCTCGAGCACACCGGCCACCTGCTCCCATCCACCGAGGTCAAAAAATGGGGCCAACGGCAGCTGGCGGATCCGAGCGTAGGTGTCCAGCTCCGCCACATCGGATTGCAGCTGCGCCGCCGTCCTTGCCCGGGTGCCGTTCGAGAGCAAGGCCGACACCACCAGCGCCGGCTCGGTGATGGGGGTGACGCGCTGGATTTGGACCATCACCTCAAAGGCGAGCTTCTGGGTCTCCAAGACGCGATCGGCCGGGTCTGGATCTCGGGACAGCTCCTTGGCCATCGACAGTGGTTCGCCGAATCGCACATAGATGCTGCCGAACCGACCGTGGAGCGAACGTACGGCCCGAACGAGCCAGGAGGCGCTCTCTTTCTCCTTGGGCTCTCCTCGCTGCTCGGCGGCGTGAGCCCCGACGTCCTGGATCTGGTCATAGGCGATCGAGACCGGAACCAGGTAGATATCTTCGCTGCGCCGCCGACGCAACGAGTCGGCGACATAGGACAGCATCCCGTAGCGAGGTTCTCGCAGCTTGCCGGACCTCGACCGGCCTCCTTCGAGGTACCACTCGAGGGGAAACCGCTTCTCGATCAGATAGTCGAGATAGGCCCGGAGCGTTGCCTTGTAGACGGGGTTCTCCCGGAAGGACCTGCGAATGAAGAACACGCCGGTGCGGCGTAGCAGCGGCCCGACCGGGAAGAAGCTCAAATTCACCCCGCCTGCCGTGTGGTTCGGAGGGAGCTCGTTGTCCCACAGCAAATAGGAGAGGATCAGGTGGTCGAGGTTCGACTGGTGTGACGGCAGGAACACCAGAGGGTGCTCACTGGCCAGGCGCGAGAGCTGGGCAAAGACCTCTTCGTTGTAGTGCAGGTCCCGGTAGCCGCGTCGGTAGAGCCAGCGGACGAGGCTGACTGCCACGTCGATCACGTAGGTGTTGGGTAAAGCCGCGATCTCGCGCAGGTAGCCGGTGGCTTGCTTCCTGACCGAGGCGACGTCGTTGCCCTCGGCGAGCCGACTCAGCTCCTCGGCCAGCGACGGCTGGGCAAGAACCTCCTCATGAATGAACCTGGGCACCTTGTACCTGGCCCCTCGAACTTCACGCTCGGCACGTTCCAGAGCCAGGTGGGCCTGCCGCTCGACGTAGTCCCCCAGGGCAATGCGCTCGCCCGAGGCTGCCCAGCGGTCTTTTAGCTCAGCTGCCGTCGCGGATGCTCCGTCCACAATCCGAACGAGCTCAGGTCGCCGGGCATAAAGCCAGCGAGCACGCACGGGATCCGGGTCGCGGATGTCGCCGAAGCGAAGAAAGTCGCTGACTCGAAATGACCGGCGGCCGTGGCGCTCCGGGGCCAGCCAAACGACTCGGAGCGGTACAAAGGCGGGGTTATCGTCGGATCGGGCACGAGCCTCCAGCTGCGTGGTCCGGTGCCTTCGCTTTCTCCGCCGCCGGGACGAGGCAATGGTCAGTGCCTCGGCGGCGCTCTCACCCTGGCGGCGCTCCGCCTCGCGCGCCAGCAAGTCTCTTTCGAAGGAACTGGAGGCGTCCAGGAGAAAGACTTCCGGATGCTGGGTATCCCGGTCGCGGGCTTCCATCGAGCGATTCTGTCACATTGCCCGACGGGCAGGCTCAGTACCATCGCCGAGGATGGACACCGTCGTGGAACCCGGTCGACTCCTCGTTGCGGCTCCAAACCTGATGGATCCCAACTTTGTGCGGGGCGTGGTCTTGGTGGTCGAACACGGACCGGATGGGACGGTGGGCGTGGTGCTCAACCATCCCACAGATGCCGACGCACGAGAGCCCTTGCCGGCCTGGGCCGGCCTCGTTGGTGATCCCGAGCTGGTGTTTATCGGCGGACCCGTACAGCGCGAGGTGGCCGTAGGAATGGCCCGCGCCGAAGGCGAGGTAGGCCATCCTTCCTGGATGCCGGTGACGAACTCCGTCGGTCTGTTGGATCTCTCTCTCGACCCGGAGAAGTACGGGCCGGTCGCAGAGGTCCGCATTTTCTCCGGGTACGCGGGCTGGGGGAGCGGCCAGCTCGATGCCGAGCTCGATGAGCCGGCCTGGTTCGTGGTCGATGGCAGAGAGTCCGACCCTTTCACGCGACAGCCCGAAGAGCTCTGGCGGCAAGTACTGCGGAGGCAGGAAGGCGAGCTGGCGCTTTACTCCACGTACCCGCTTGATCCGTCCGACAACTGATGCGCGCGGTGGTCCAGCGGGTCTCCCGGGCGTCCGTAGCGGTTGATGGAGAGACGGTCTCCGAAATCGGTCCGGGTCTGTGTGTTCTGGTCGGCGTCACCGACGGCGATGACTCCGGGGATGCTGAGGTCTTGGCCCAAAAGCTGGCCGGGCTCCGGATTTTCGGTGACGAAGACGACAAGATGAATCTGTCCGTTTCCGACGTCGGCGGCTCCGTTCTGGTGGTGAGTCAGTTCACGCTGTACGGCGACGTACGAAAGGGCCGGCGACCTTCGTTCACCAGGGCGGCACCCGCGGAGACCGCCGAGGAGCTCATCTTGGAGTTGGTGGATCGGCTACAGGCCGAGGATCTCGATGTTGTGACGGGTTCTTTCGGCGCCCGGATGAGGGTGGACCTGACCAACGACGGCCCAGTGACGCTCGTGATCGACGTGGAGGGCGGAAAGGTTTCCGAGTAGTAACAAGAGAGCCTATGTCCTTCAGCTCGGGTGCAGGTCTACCCAGTCCCGGCCCGGCTCGCAAAAACGTAGGAAGTCGCAGGAGTGGCAGCTGTAGGAGGGGGTGGCGTCGTAGTTGCGGGCTTGGATGGCCTCGGTCAACTTGGTCAGATGACTGCGGGCGTTGCCGAGCCACGCGGTGTCCGCTTGCTCGGACTCCTCCGAGACTCCCTGCCCGAGGAAGGCGAACGTCAACTGGAACGGCGGCTCGGCCAAGCCCGTCTCGGCCACAGCCAGCCCGTAAGCCTCCAGCTGCACTCGGGCCGCGCGGCTGCTCGGTCCCTTGCCGGTCTTGAAGTCGACAACCTCGGTGGTTCCGTTCGTGTAGATGGCGTCGATCCGGCCCCGCACCCGAGTGGAGGGTCCTAGCTGGAGCTCGAACGGTATCTCGACCCAACGGGGTAGCACTTCCGCAAAGCGTGACCCCATGAAGGCTTCGAACGGATCACCTCGGCCTCCACTCACCCCTTCGTCTGTGGTGCGGTCGTAAAGGTCGGCTTCCAACTCCTCGAAGGGCACCATCCCGCTGTTGTGGAGCTCGATGCGGCGGTGGATCAGCGTTCCTCGTCTCGCCGCCTTGGTTGACCGGCGGGGGAGCCGGTCGATCTCCGACCAGTAGAAGCGACGAGGGCACGTGGCGTATGTGACCAGTCCGGTTGCCGAGGTCTCAACTTTCTCCGAGGTCGGAGAAGCCTCTGCGGGTTGGGTAGCTTGAGCCACCACGTCGAGCAGCTGCTGGCGCTCTTGCTCGAAGAGGTCGCTTACGCCCAGCTTCGCGGCCCTATCGGCCGGCCATGACGGATCGGCAAGGGTGGCTCGCAAGCCGCTCTGCCAGCCGTCCGGGAAGACCGGGTCGGGGGCACCGCCGTTTGACTCGCGCCGAATTCGCTTCGGCCTGGGGCCCGGCTTCTCGGCAACAACGACCTTGTCGGCGTGGCCTGCGATGAGCTCGAAGAGATCGCTCTGGCGGCTCGGATTCTTTTGTGGGGCGGGCGATCCGACCCACCAAGCACCGGAGGCGTATAGCCGGGAACGGGCCCTCGTGACGGCCACATATGCCGTTCGCCACTCCTGCGTGGTTTGGCCCTTTCCCAGAACCTCCTTTCGCATCTGCTCGGACATGGTGTCCGTGATTGGCGGCAAGCTGTCGCGGTCGAGCCGCAGCTCGTACGGGAGGATCTGCGGGAACCTGAACGGGTCCTCGTGGAGGCGCGCGTAGGAAGGGAAGTTGCCTCGATACAGGGCCGGTACGAAGACCACGTCCCATTCGAGTCCCTTGGCTCGGTGAACAGTCAGCAAAGCCACCGCGTCTTCATTCGACAGGCGAGCCGCGTCTAGATCCTCGGCCTCTTCCTCCTGCATCAGCTACAGATGGTCGAGGAAGGCCGAAAGGCTCGGCCGTCCCTCGAGCGGGCTCCAGTCCTCGGCCAGGTCGAGAAAACGATAGAGGTTGAGTCGGGCGGACAGACGCCCGGCGTCCGGCATCGCTTCTATCTCGTCCCAGGCTGAGATGGCGTCGAGGATCCTCCTACAAAGCTCGACCAGGCTGACCGCCTGCGCATCAGCCAGAAGGCCCCGGTAGATGCGAAGGAAGTCCTCCAGCGGGGCTCTCGCTTCGTCTCTGATGTCCAGCTCAGACACATTCTCGATCGCCTCTATCAGGCTGTGGGTGGGAGCATCGAGCTCAGGCTCATCACCTCGGCCGTCGCGGCGGCGCGCCCAGAAGGCCAGTGGTCGCAGGTCGCCAAGGCCCAGCCGAAAGCGGGTACCCGTGAGGATCCGAGTCAACGCCACTCCATCGCGGGGATCTCGGATCACTCGAAGCCAGGCGTGAAGCTCGACCACCTCAGGGATGCCCAGCAATCCGCCGAGGTTGGCAACCTCGACCGGAATGTCATGGTCCGAGAGCGCATCCCTCACGAGTGATATGTCTTTGTTCTTCCGAAACAGAACGGCCACGTCCCGCCATTGGGTCGCCGCTTCGGAGTGGAGCCGCCCGATCTCCTCCGCGATGCCGTGCGCCTCGTCTAGTGCGGTCGAGTACCAACGAGCCTCGACGTGGCCGGGCCCCGCGCCGGGACGAGGGCGTAGCCGGGAGGTGGAGCCGATTTTCCCGGCGACCGCGTTGGCAACCTTGATGATCCGCCTGTCTGATCGGCGGTTGAGTGACAGCGGTTTGGTGTCACTGGGTGTGCCGTCGGCGCTCGGGAAGTGCACGGGGAAAGCCGCGAAGTTCTCTTGTGTCGCTCCTCGCCACTCGTAGATCGTTTGGTTGGGATCGCCAACCACAGTCAGAGGAAACCCCGCTCCGAATAGTGCTCGCAAGAGTTCGCGCTGGGCGGGATTCGTGTCCTGGTACTCGTCACACAACACCGCTTGATACCGGCTGCGCACCCGATCAGCGACTTCCGGATGGTCGGCAACCAAGTGGTGGGCGACTCTTATCAGATCGCCGTAATCGAGGAGGTCCAGTCGGCGTTTGCTGGCTTCGTACCTCTTGAGAAGGGTCGCGAGCTCGGCCCGAGCGGGCCAGGGGATCTCCGAGCGGAGGGCTGAGGCCGAAAGCAGGTCATCCGCGGTCCGGAGGTGATCACTCAGTTCCGAGGAGAGCTTGATGAGACGGGCCACGATCCCGCGCGGAAAGGTGAGATCCAGCTCGTCGAATGAACCCACCGCCACCTGATCCAGCAATAGCTGACGGGCGAAGGTGGGGGTGATAACGGAAAAGCTGCGCTCGATACCTAGTAGCGGACCGAATTCCTGTACTAGCTGATTGGCGAAGCCGTGATAGGTATGCACCTCGACCTCTTGGCTCAGCTGCAACCCGAGCTCCGAGTGGATCCGGTCGGCGAGCTCCTCGGCGGCCTTGTTCGTGAACGTGATACCGAGGATTGCTTGGGGCGGAATGTTGTGCAGCTTGACCAGATCTGCGACTCGCCAAGCCAGTGTGGTCGTCTTGCCGGTCCCCGCCCCGGCCTCCACACGAAGAGGCCCCAGGGGATAGCTCGTAATCGCCTGCTGCTCCACAGTCGGCCTCATCTGACGAATGCCTCCTGTCCTTCAGGCCACTCCGGGCAGAGGATCCGAACTGGGCAGCGCTCGCAGCCCTCGTGCGGACGGGGCTGCCAGTTCTCCCTCCTAATACCGTCGGCAATAGCAACAAGCCTCGCTCGAATGTCCGGTAGCTCCGAGGTCGGGAGCTCTCGCACCGTCACTTTCTTGCCGCCGAGCGGGTACCACGCCTGGGCTTCGGTGACGTCGGGACCGAGGTCCTGATCAGCTGCCGAAGCAAGGAGGTAGAAGCCGAGCTGGAGTGCGAGCTCTGAGACCGGCGGAACGCGCTTGCTGGTCTTGTAGTCAACCACCCGGCGGGCGCCGCCTTCGAGCTCCTCGATGCGGTCGGCGAAGCCCAGCCAGCGGGTACCTTCCAGCTCGAGCCGGAGCTCCCGTTCGAGGGAGATCGGCCTCGCGCGCCCGTCGGGCCATTGCGTGTACAGACTCTCGAGACAATCGATGCCTCGACGGCGCCATGCTCGGGTCGGACCCGGCGAGCCGAACTCGTAGTCGGGCAGCCTCCGATCCAGCTCGGCCACCGCCTCCTCCAGCGATCCGTGCTGGTCGCCGCGTGCCATGGCGGTCCGCTCGACGGCCTCGAGTACCTCGTGAATCAGAGACCCGAAACGAGCGTATACATTCTCCTCCTCACCCACGCGAAGCCGCCGGGAGAGCGCGTAACGGCGCGGGCATCGCTCGTACAGATCAGCCTGGCTCGGTGACAAGCGAACATCGACGTCGGTGAGACCCCGGTCGGGTCCAGGAGGCCTGACGCCCGCGAACTCCAACGGCGGGCGCAGCCCCACCGACGAGGCCAGGACGGCAGTCGCGGCGAGCCGCTTAGCAGAAGGCTCAGCAGGGTCGCGCAGAGCGCGCCGCATGGCGGCTTCGGCCGCGCGGGGAGTAACGGGGGGGATCTCGGCGGACTGAGGACCGGACAGCTCGGCAATGGTTTCCACCCCGGCCACCAGCGGCAGGAATCGGCTGGGTCTTGCCGAACCCTCCTCGATGCCGGCCATTGTCGCGGTCCAGATCACCCTTCTTCTGGCCCGCGTCATGCCTACATAGGCCAACCGCATTTCCTCGGCCAGCCGCGCCTTCGTCGCTTCGGTTCCCGTATGCGTCTGTTCTGTCAGCAGGTGAGACTGCAGTATCGAGCGCTCCCGACGTAGGTCCGGGAACACGCCTTCGACAGCGTCGGCGACAAAGACGACGTCGAACTGCAGTCCCTTGGCCTGATGGAGCGTGGCCAAAGTGACGCGGTCCTCGTCGACCTTTCGGTAGCTGAGCAACGGTGTTGCCTCGAAGTCCTCCTCCGAGACGAGCCGGGCATAGTCGAGGAGCGTGGTCGCCGGTTGGCGCTCCGTGATGCGGTCGAGAACCTGTGCCAGTGAGCTCCACGCCGCGCGATCCTCAGCGGTGTCGCCACGTTCGACGAATGGGACGAGTTGCGGAAGCCTCGTCCACCAAGTCCAGAAGCCTTCGGTCGCTGGTGCAGTTATCCAGCGGTCGTCGGACAGAAGATCAGAGAGCCCCTGCCCATCGGGGAGCAACTTCCCCACAACGTCCGCCCAAGAGGCGCCGGTACTCCTCCGCTGCCGAAGTAGATCCCGGTGAAGCCCCAACGGCGTCTCGAAGAGCGGGCCGAGCAAGATGCGAGCCATGGCCGCGTCGGCCGACTGGCGAAGAATCGCTGCCTCTGGGTGGGAGGCACGATCAGCCTTGGCTTCGAGGTCGCATACTTCCAAACAATCCAGAAGGGCCCGGACGGCGGCGGTATCGGCAAGGCGCGACTGCGGCTCGTCATGGGGGACTTCCCTGCGGGCCAAGGCTCTCGACAGCTCGGTGAGCAATCGGCGTTTGGTGCGCACGAGGACCGCGATGCGGCTGAACGGGATTTCCTCGAAAAGATGCAGTCGGTGCACCTCGGACGCGATCCATTCGGCTTCGTGAGAGTGTTGATCGAAGACACGAACCTCCACGGATCCCGAGTGCGCAGCGGCCCGGACTTCGAGGTTCGTTGCCAACGCGGGCGAGGCCGACCTGATCCTGTCGGCGGCGGCGAGGATAGTTTCGGGAACTCGGAACGATTGTTCGAGGAAGATTCGCTTGGTGTCCGGGTATTTCTCGGCGAACCGGTCGACGTTTTCCGGATGGGACCCCCGGAAGCCATAGATCGACTGGTTGGGATCGGCGGCCACAGTGAGATTTCCCTCGGTGCTGACCAGTTCAAGGAGGCGCGCCTGGGCCCGGGTCGTGTCCTGGTACTCGTCGACGAGGACATAGCGGTAGTCATCGGCGATGCCCCGCCGTATGTCGCGCTGCTCTAGCAGCCGAGCGGCGGTCGTCTGGAGCGTTCCGTAGTCAATTCGATGCTCCTCTTCCAACGCCCTGCTGTAGCGGACCGAGAACTCCGGAAGCACCCTCCAGTCGGCTCGGTTGGCCGCGAGCTCCCGTAAGGATGACTCGTCGATGAGGCTCTCGTTGGCCCGGAGGATGAACTCGGTGACCTCCTCGGCCAGCGTCCGGGTGCCGAGCAGGCCGCGGTAGGCCGGAGGCCATTCCTCGGGACTCTCGCCCTCGAGCAATGAGCCGACGAACGTGATCTGCTCCGGGCCGGTGAGGATGTTGGGCAGGCGCGACCAACCAACCTTGTGGGGTCCGACGAACTCCAGCAGCCGATAGGCGAACGAATGAAAAGTCGAAGCCGGAATCTGGAGCGTCGACCGACCGAGCTTGTCCTCTACCCGGGATCGCAATTCGGCGGCTGCCCGGCGTGAAAAAGCCAGCACGAGAACCTCGCTTGGCTCGGCCAGGTCGGCCTCGATCAAAAAGGCGACGCGGCGGACGAGGAACTCGGTTTTGCCTGCTCCCGGCCCGGCCAGAACTAGCTGCTGACCGTCGGTGTCGGCAACGGCCCGAGTCCAGTCCATCGGCCCGATCGCGTTGTCCGACACCTCTCAGGCGGCCCGATCAGTTTGCTCTGCTTCGGCCAGTGGACAGTCTTCGGGGGGGCCGTCGAACACAACGATGAACGACACCCCGGCCCTACGGAGAGCTTCTTCGAGCTTCATGTTGTCACCGTACCCCCCGACTGTGACAAGAACTCTCAGATGTCAAACGACGGTTGGTGTCTCCGTAGACCCCCACCGACGATGTGTAGCACGTCGATTCCTTCGGCCTCGAGCTCAGAGGCAATACGGGACCGGTGACACTCCTCGGGCGATTCCTCCGTACAGAGGACGACAACACGCCCTTGGGTGGCCAGAGTCTTCAGCTCTCCTATTCCGGCGCGAAAGGCGGGTGCGGCGACCACGGCGGGCCAATTGGGCTCACCGTCCGTACCCAGCAGCGACGGATGGCGTGGACGGCTTCCGAGACGGTCGCCCATCCAAACGTATCCGAGGCCGACTATCCGACACTCCTCGGCCAGGCTCGTCTCTCCCGCGTTCGGTTCCGGCTCGGATCGGACGTCGACAACAGTCGTAACGGCGTGTTCGCTGAGCATCCGCTCGAGCTTCGAGAAGCTCCGATCGCCGAGGCCAATCGTGTATAGGGTCGGAGGATCTCTATCCCCTGGTTGTCCTGTGCGCACAGTTAGATTGTGATGATCGCGAATGGCCTTGGAAAGGACCCTCGACGTCGACCGGGAGTGGGAATCTCCCATGTACCGGGAGGCGGTGGCGCAGTTCGAGCATGTAGCTGAGCTGATCAACCTCGACGACAACGTTGCCGAGCGGCTGCGACGGCCTCAGCGATCGACCATCGTGACGTTCCCCTTCCGTCGCGACGACTACTCAGACGTCGACACGCTGTACGGCTATCGCGTGCAGCACGTCCTCACTATGGGGCCGACGAAAGGCGGCATCCGGTACGCGCCGGATGTGAGCCTCGGAGAAGTGGCGGCTCTCGCCATGCTCATGACCTGGAAATGCGCGATAGTCGGGCTCCCTTTTGGTGGCGCCAAAGGTGGCGTCCGCGTCGATCCCCTCTCGCTGAGCCGGGCAGAAGCCCAGAGAGTGACGCGTAGATACACCGCCGAGATCATCCAGTTCATCGGCCCGAACAAGGACATTCCCGCGCCGGACATGGGCACCAACGAACAGACCATGGCCTGGATAATGGACACATACAGCCAACACGCCGGCCACTCGGTTCCCGCCGTGGTGACCGGCAAGCCGCCGGCCCTCGGAGGCTCGGTTGCTCGGCGCGAGGCTACAGGTCGTGGCGTGATAACGCTCGTTCCTCCTGCCGCCGGCCAGGCCGGACTTCCACTCGAAGGCATGCGTGTTGTAATTCACGGGTTCGGGAATGTGGGCCGATATGCCGCGATTGCAGCTACCGAGATCGGGCTGAAGGTTGTGGGCGTCTCCGACATCTCCACCGGCCTCTACAACCCCGAGGGGTTGGACGTCGTGGCTCTTGCAGACTGGGTCGACCACCAGACCTACCTCCGGGGATACCCGGATGCCGAGGAGGTCGACAACGAGGAGCTGATCGAGCTCCCTTGCGACCTGCTTATTCCGGCCGCGGTTCAAGGGGTCATCACCAAGGCCAACGCGGACCGAATCAAGGCCAAGCTGATTGTTGAGGCTGCCAACAACCCCACCACGCTCGAAGCAGACGAGATACTCCGGGATAGAGGAGTTTTCCTGGTTCCGGATGTGCTCGCCAATGCCGGCGGTGTCACGGTCTCCTATTTCGAGTGGGTCCAAGACCTGCAGAATTACTTCTGGTCTGAGAACGAGATCGTCGGACGATTACGTGAGATCCTCTCGAGGGCCTTTGATGAAGTGGTCGCGGTCTCTAAGCAGGAGCGTACCGATATGCGGACGGCGGCCCTCATCAAGGGAATCAGGCGGGTGGCGGCCGCCAAGCTGGTCCGCGGCGTCTATCCGTGATCAGGAGCTAGCAGCACCGGCGAGTGCGGGCACGGGCAACTCCGTCCAAGCCGGACAGATCTCCTGGAAGGAGCACCAGTTGCACAGAGGCCCCGCCCGCGGGGGGAAGAAATCGCGTTCGATCGCCCGGTTGATGGCTTGCCATAGTGCCCGGAGCTGGCGCTCCATCCCGTCGAGCTGGGCGTCGGAGATTGACAGTCGATAAAGGGCCGGACCGTTCAAATACAGGAGCCGCAGCTCAATGGGGGTGCGTCCCGTCTGCTTGCGGATGAGCAAGGCGTAGATCTTCAAGGCGAAGAACGAGGACAACGCGTAGCGCTCCGGGGGCGGCTTGCCCGTCTTGTAGTCGGTGATGATGAGGTTGCCGTCCGGCAGCTCGTCGATTCGGTCGAGAATGCCGCGGATAACAATGCCATCCAGATCCTCGGTCATGTCGTACTCACGGCTTCGGGGCTCGACTTGCGCCGGGTCTTCCACCGAGAAGTAGTTAGAAAGGAGCGCCAGGCTCTCCAGACCCCACTCGCGCTCGGCTTCTACGTCATCAAACAGGCCGGCGAACTCTTCTGAGAGGCGCAAAGAGGCCCAGGCCTCGCGAAAAAGCTCGTGCAAGCGGTGGGGGGTCCGCTCTGTGGCCGGTAGATCAAATAGCTCTTGCAGGGCCAAGTGAGCGGTCGTTCCCCGCGCTTGATGGGAGGTCGGGGGCTCCGGCAGACGATCGATGGCGCGGAACCTGAACAGCTGTGGACATGATTTGAAGTCCGCGGCCCGGGACGGTGAGAGGTTCTCCAACGTCATACCAAGAGCATACGGGATGCGAATGACATGGATGCAATTTAAAAGAGCTTTCAGGTGTCAGCTGACCGCTATTTGCCCGCGAAAACTTTCCTGGTTTCTGGTTTGACGGGCCTGCGGTGACGCCTTATGTTCTCTCCACCGCTAAGGGGGCAACCTCATAGCGGAGTCGGATAGGTTGAGAGACTTATCCGGGTCTCGGTTCTGAGACCACCCTTCGGGGCTGGAGTCTGAATCGAGAGGAAAGCCCCGAGAGGGTTTCGGCTCCCTCGGGGTTTTCTCATTCCTGCAGTTTCCCATGTCAGTTCTCAGTCTTCAGCCGCCCAGCGTTCTCTGAATGCTGAAAACCGATGACGGATCACTGATAACTGGCGGTTTTCTCGCGAAAACTTTCCTCGTGTCTGGTTTGACGGGCTTGGGGTGATCACTTATGTTCTCTGCACCGCTACGGGGGCAACCCCATAGTGGCGTCGAATAAGTCGAGAGACTTATTCGGGTTTCGGTTCGGAGACTACCCTTCGGGGTGGAGTCTGGATCGAGAGGAAAGCCCCGAGAGGGTTTCGGCTCCCTCGGGGTTTTCTCATTGGGGGAGTTTCAGTCGTCAGTTCTGTCAGTTAACCCCCTCCGGCCCTCCGGGCCACCTCCCCCTACGAACGCCGGCTACGCCGCCGATTCCCCCTCCCGCATGCGGGAGGGGGTTAGGGGGAGGCACTGAGAACTGATTACTGACAACTCGCACCGTGCGTAGGATGGCGCCGAGCCGCCTCAGGAGGCACCCATGGCGCACATGATGGATTTTCCGCTCTTGCTGTCCACTCTCTACGACAACGCGGTCCGGATATATCCGTCCCAGGAGATCGTATCCGTGGAAGCGGATCGGTCGATCAAGCGGACGACCTACGCCGACACGGATGAGCGGGTGCGGCGTTTGGCGGCCGCTCTCCGGGATCGGCTCGGCATCGAAGAGGGACAGGTGGTCGGAACGTTCGCCTGGAACAACCAGCGCCACCATGAGATCTACTGGGCCACTGCCAACACGGGCCGCGTCTGCCACACACTCAACATACGGCTCTTTCCGGACCAGCTGACCTACATCGCCAACCACGCCGAAGACCGCGTGATCTTCGTCGACCCAGATTTGGTGCCGCTCGTCTCCCGCATCGCTCCCGACCTCCCCGACGTCGAGGCCTATGTCGTCATGGGTGAGAGCGCGGAGGTCGATCTTCCCAACGCCATCGCCTATGAAGACCTCATCGACGGGGTTGAGCCCCAGGCAACCTGGCCGCCCCTCGACGAGCGCTCACCGATGATGTACTGCTACACGTCCGGGACCACGGGCAACCCCAAGGGGGTCGCTTATACCCAGCGGTCGACGTACATACACACCATCTCCAACCTCGCCAACATCGCCATCTCGGCGGACGACAACATCCTGCCGGTAGTACCGATGTTCCACGCCGCGGCGTGGGGCTATCCGTACATGGGCACCGCCGCGGGGGCGAAGTTCACGTATCCCGGGCCAGACCTGTCGCCCGAAGGACTGCTGCGGCTATTCGAAACCGAGAGGGTGACTTTCTCGGCCGGAGTGCCGACTGTTTGGCTCGGAATCCAGCAGTACCTGATCGAGCACCCGGAGGCAGATACCTCGTCCATCCGTGCGTTCCTGTGTGGGGGCTCGGCGGTGCCACGGGCGATGATCGACTGGTTCTGGCGCAACCGAGAGCTTGAAGTGATTCAGGGCTGGGGGATGACCGAGACGAACCCAATCGCCTCGGTGGCGAAGCTCAAGCCGGAGGCAGCCGAATGGGACTTCGAGCGCAGGCTGGACTTCCTCGAGACGGCAGGTCTGCCGATCATGGGCCTGCAAGTGAAGATCGTCGATGAAGAGGGCAATGAGTTGCCTCAGGATGGTGAGGCCTTTGGGGAGCTGCTGATCAGGGGCCCCTGGATCGCGGCCGAGTATCTGCGTGACCCTCGCAGCCCGGACTCGTTCGTTGACGGCTGGCTGCGGACCGGCGACGTATGCAAGATCACACCTGAGGGATACATTCGTATCACCGATCGGGCTAAGGACGTCATCAAGTCGGGAGGGGAGTGGATCTCTTCGCTCGATCTCGAGAACGCGCTCATGGCCCATCCTGACGTCGCTGAGGCGGCGGTGATCGCTGTCAAGCACGTCAAGTGGCAAGAGCGACCACTGGCTGTGGTGGTACCGCGGGCGGGAGCTGAAGTCACAGAGGCCGATCTGAGCGAACACCTAGGAGGATTGGTCGCCAAGTGGTGGTTGCCGGATCGTATCGAGTTCACCGACGAGATCCCCAAGACCGGCACTGGGAAGTTCGACAAGAAAGTCGTACGCGATCAGTTCGCCGACGTACTTCTGGAGGATTAACCCCGGGCTAGTCCGGTCGGGAACCTTAGGTTGGGTCTTGGGACCACCCGTCGGCCGCGGTAGCTTGAGACAGATGTTCGAGGCGGTCGAGTTCATCGAGGATCGTGAGCGAACCAGGGAGCAGCTCCTCGGCAAATTCAGCGTGGAGCTCGATGCTGTGGCACGAGGCAGAGTCGCGCGCGAGGCGTACCTCGCCGGTGGAAGTGAGGACTACGCGTGGTGGGTCGTGCGAGAGGAAGGCGCCACACTGGCGCGGTGGATCGCGGACTCGAAGAGTGATCGCGAGTTTGTCCTCGATCTGACTACGGGTGAGCTGACAGAGATCGTCTGAGTTACGCTCGGGCTGTGTCGGCCGGCGTGCAGAGTCCACCCCAACCGCTCCGCTGGAGAGCTCCTTGATTGCGGACTTTCATGTCTTTTGGGGCTGGGTGGCCGTGGGCCTTTGTGGCATCGCCGGGCTCTGGGGCCTGGTTCTTGCACTGGCCAAGAGGCAACCCGGCCGGGTGTTCACGATCGCGGCGGGTATGGGGATCGCGGCGATCCTCATTCAAGTGGGCGCCGGTCTGGTGCTTTTGGGTCAAGGCCTGGAGCCGGGCACTTTCCACGTCTTCTACGGCGTGGTGATCTTGTTCACGTTGAGCTTTGCCTACATATATCGGGCCCAGCTCGCCCGTCGGCCGGCTCTGGCCTGGGGCCTGATCCTGTTGTTCGTAATGGGGCTTGGAATCAGGGCGATCACGACGTTCACTCCCACCTAGCATGGCGCCCCGGCGAGGAGACACCGTGTTGCTCGAAGGAAAGCGACTTCTGATCACCGGGGTGCTCACCGACGATTCCATCGCCTGGCACACAGCTCGGGTGGCGCAGAAACAAGGCGCCGAGGTCGTCCTAACTGGATTCGGGCGTGGCCTTCGCCTGACCGAGCGGGTGGCGAAACGGCTTCCCGATCCACCCGAGGTGCTCGAGCTCGACATCAACGACGCCGAGCATATGGCCTCAGTGGCTGACAACCTCGGCCAAAGGTGGGGTGCGATCGACGGGGCGGTTCATGCGATCGCGTTCGCACCGGAAGACGCTCTCGGTGGCAACTTCCTCAACACTCCCGCCGCGAGCGCCGAGACCGCATTCCTCACTTCGGCGTTCTCCTTCAAGACTCTGGCCGTGGGGCTGCTGCCCTTGATGCAGGCGGCCGGGGCGGGGTCTCTGGTCACGCTCGACTTCGACAACCGGCAGGCGTGGCCGGCCTACGACTGGATGGGGGTGGCCAAGTCGGCACTTGAGTCGATTACGCGCTACCTCGCCCGAGACCTCGGGCAGCACCGCGTCCGAGTCAACGCAGTATCGGCCGGACCGCTGGCGACGGTTGCGGCCCGCTCTATCCCAGGGTTCGATGTCTTTGAGGAGGTGTGGGCTCAACGGGCTCCGCTGGCCTGGAATGCCTCCGATCCTGAGCCAGTGGCGCGAATGGTCTGTGTGCTGCTTTCGGACTGGGCCCCGGCAACGACGGGCGAAATCATCCACGTTGACGGAGGGTTCCATGCGGTAGCCGCCGGTACGGCCCTCAGCGGAGTGGAGTCTGAGTAACCAAGTCGCCTGGGTCGCTGACTATCCCGGTGGATAGCTCGACGATAAACGAAGCGCCGCCACCAGGCGTCTCCCGCAGCTCGAGTGTTCCCCCCATACCCTTGACCAGCCCGTTGACGATCGAGAGGCCCAGGCCTGCGCCGCCCTGTGATCTGGTCTGTGCCGGCTCGAGCTGAGTGAAGCGTTCGAAGGCGTGTTCTTGCTCCTGTAGCTGGATGCCCGATCCGTGATCGATGATCGACAGAACGAGCCTCTTCCCCTTACGAGCGGACACGATCTCGATCGGGCTCGATCCTGCATACTTCAAGGCGTTGTCGACCAGATTGATGATGATCCGCGAGAGGTGATCGGAGTCGGCGACTATATATTCAGCTCCTTCCTGAACGTCGATGGAGATGCGCCTTCCCTCGGTGGGGATGGTTTGGACTACCTCTCGGAGGAATGCGCGCAGATCGATCTCCGCCGGGGTTCGCGGTAGCCCTCCGTGTTCGAGGCGCGAAGCCGTAAGGAGGTCTTCGATCAGCCGACGAAGCCGGTCGCCTTGTGTTCGGGCCGATGCCAGTAGCTCGCGGCCTTGCTTGGTGGCGGGCGCGAGCTCGGAGCGGGAAAGTGTCGCCAAGGAGCCGATGATGGACGTGAGTGGTGTCCGCAGCTCATGGCTGACTACGGAGACGAAGTCGCTCTTCATCCGGGCGAGCTCCTCCATCCGGCGGGTCGACTGCGCCGCCTCTTCGATTCGCTCTAGCTGCGCAACTACCAGTGCCGCTGGTCCCGAGAGTGACGTCAGTGCGTCGAGATCCTGGGTGTCAAAGTCGTTCTCCTCCTTGTCGGCCAGAACCAGCACCCCGATTGTTCGGTTTTCCACGCGGAGCGGAACGCACATGGCGCTTCTCGCCCCGAGTTCGCCCAGAATCGAATGAGCGTCGGGGTCTCCCGTCATGTCGTGGTACAGCGCCGCCGTTTCGGAGACGAAAGTCTGCTCGATCTCACCCGAGCCGGTGAGAGGAAGTATGTATCGGTCGATCTCGAGCGAGTAGCCCGCGGTCCAGATCGGGCTGACGACCTCGAGGCTGGCGTTCTCCGGGTTGTGCAGGGCAACTAGGCCTACTTGCGCCCGAAAGTACCTTCCGATACGGCCGACCAGCTCCGGCAGGGCAAGGCGAAGGCTCGAGCCGGTGGTGAGGGTCGTGATCACCTCGTATAGGCGCCAGATCTCGCTTTTGCAGCTCGTGATCGAGAGATTGCCGAGCCGCCACCTGGCGGCGCAGTCGTGTACTGGCCAGACCGCCCACGGCGCCCACAATGAGAATCGCTACCGAAGTAACGACGACCGCGGACACCGGCTCCCTGGTGTTTACGACAGCACCGAGTGCGTAGCCAAGGGTGATACCTCCGGTTATGGCCGCGTGGTAGACGGGCTGGCTCAGGAGCCCCGAGAATGACACCACATAGAACGAGAGCAGGAATGCGGGTCCCGTCATCTGTGGCACCAGCCCTACCGTCGCGACTACGAGAATGCCGAGAACGGCCCAAACCCCAAGCGCAACGGTGCCGTGACGACCTCGAAGCGCGTTACGCCACTGAAGGGTCCAGATGATGATCAGAGAGGCGGCGGCCGCGGCGAAGGCCGACAGCAGGCGAGCATCGCTGAGGGCGTCCACGCCCCAGGCGGCGACCAAACTGGCTCCGAGAGCCAGCCAGCCGACGTGCGTGGCCAGCCGCACTGTTCGGCTACGGAACGGAGGCAACGGATCTTGAGTCATGGTGCTTCTTCGGTGCTCCGTTATGCTCGATCGGCCCCTAGTCGGTTGTGTCGGCGGCGAGAGACCGTGACCTGAGCGTTCTGATGGTGCTTAAGAACTACGGCGCCCTCTTCGGTGAGCGGTTCGACACGGGTCCACCGGAAGTCCTTGCCCTTCATGGATGGGGCCGTGACCGTACTGACTTTCATGAAGCCCTCCGGGGGGTCGATGCCGTGGCGGTTGACCTGCCTGGTTTTGGGGCGTCCCCGGCGCCCGAGGCCCCCATGGGAACCACCGGATACGCGGCCGTGTGCACACCAGTCCTAGGCGACTTCGTGGATCCGCCGATCTTGCTCGGACACTCGTTCGGTGGGCGAGTCGCGCTTCGGCTGGCATTAGACAACCAGGTGCGTGCCCTGGTCCTGGTGGGCGTTCCGCTGGTGCAGCTCGGCGGAACGGGGCCCTCACTGCGGTTCCGAGTGTGGAAGAGCCTCCACCAGGTGGGGGCCGTAAGCAGCGAACGGATGGAGGCCGTGCGGCAAAAATACGGCTCCGCCGACTATCGGGCGGCACGAGGCGTCATGCGCGACGTGCTCGTCCGAGTCCTCTCCGAGTCTTACGAGGACGAGCTCGATCAGCTGACCTGCCCAGTCGAGCTCATATGGGGTTCGGATGACGAGGAGGTTCCACTAGACGTCGCGGAGCAGGCCCGCCGCCTGATCCCAACATCCGAGCTGACGGTCTTGCCAGGCGTGGGTCATCAATTGCCGCGCGAGGCACCGCAGGATCTCCGCGCCGTCTTGGAGAGATTGATATGAGCGTGGCGGTGATTGTCGCTTTCGCGGCTGCCCTCGTTCCCGCCGGACTCCGTTGGCTCCGAGTTGCCCAGCGGGAACACTATTCCTCGGGCCGTGTCTGGCGATTCGCCTTGCGCTGGTGGTCGTTTGGCCCCAATCCGGCTCTGTTGATCATTGGCGTTGCCGGCCTGGTGCTCTCGACTCGATGGCCGGTGGCGGCTCTGGCGAGTTGCCTCGTTGGCGCGGTCGGGCCCGTCGGCTTGCCGGTTAGAGGGGTGTCTTCGCCTCTTCGGTGGACGAACCGACTTCGACGGCTCGGCATCTTCGTAGCGTCTCTTGTGCTTCTCGCCGCGGCCGTCGGGGCACTTCTCGACGTGGTTGCCCCTCTAGCTGCAGGCGTGCTCCTGTTGTTGCCGTTAGTGCTTGACGGCGCCCTCGGCGTTCTAGCTCCTATGGAGCGTCGCCTGAGCCGCGTGTGGGTCGAACAGGCCAAGAACCGTCTCTCGGAGGTTGAGCCTCTGGTGGTTGCCATCACTGGCTCTTATGGCAAGACGACCACTAAAGCGTTCACAGCCCAACTCCTATCGGGGCGCTACCAAGTGGTAGCGAGCCCGGCTTCCTTCAACAACGAGCTGGGTCTCTCACGCGCTATCAACGAGCACCTGGCGCTCGGAACCGACGTTTTCGTAGCAGAGATGGGGACGTACGGCCCGGGCGAGCTCGAACAGCTCGTTTCCTGGCTCCGACCCCGGGTATCGGTCATCACCGGTATCGGTCCCGTGCATCTGGAGCGGTTCGGTTCGCTGGAGCGGATAGTGACCGCCAAGGCCGAGATCCTGGAGGGTGCCGAGACGATCGTGCTCAATATCGACAGCCCGGAACTGGCTGACTTGGCCGGCTCCTACGACGGAGTGCTCACTTGCTCATCGCAGGACTCCGACGCCGACGTCTACGTGGGAGCCACCAATGGGCAGATCCTCGTGGCCGGAGATGAGATGGGCCGGCTCGCCGAGGCCCCGCTTTTTCCGGGAAACCTTGCCTGCGCTGTCGGTGTAGCTCGGGCCCTGGCGGCAGTGCCCGACCTCGCCGCGATCGCGGAGGTTGCCGCTCCTCCCCATCGGCGTCAATTGGCGGTAGGGCGAAGCGGCTTTGCCATCATCGACGACACATACAACTCCAACCCCGCGGGCGCGCTCGCAGCTCTCTCATTGCTCGAAGGCCGCAAGGGCCGCCGGGTCGTGGTGACGCCGGGCATGGTCGAGTTGGGATCCCGACAGAATGCGGCCAACAGAGAATTCGCGGAAGCCGCGGCTCTTGTTGCCACAGACGTTGTGGTTGTTGGAAAAACCAACCGGCGGTCGCTGGCCGAAGGAGCTCGGGAGAGGGGAGCGAAGGTTAAGTTGGTGCGATCACGCACGGAAGCAGTCGAATGGGCTCGCAACAACCTGGGGCCGGGCGACATCGTTCTCTACGAGAACGATCTTCCCGACCACTACCCGTGAGAGCTTTCCCATGACACACGTGGTTGTCTTCGGCGGACCCTCTCCCGAACACGACATCAGCATTCTCACCGGGCTGCAGGCCGCTCGAACCCTGGTCGAAGGCGGGACTTCCGCCATCGCGCTCTACTGGAGCAAAGCCGGCACTTGGCACGAGGTCGACCCGATGCTGGAGGCTGCCGACTTTGTCGAAGGGCCCCCGCCCAAATCGAGCACGGTCTCGTTCCGCGCCGAGACCGGTGGGGGTTTCTCGAGGGGGCGTAAGCGAATCGAGATCGGGGTGGTTCTCAATGCCTGCCACGGAGGCCCCGGGGAGGATGGCTCCTTGCAGGCCGCTTTCGACCTCGCCGGGATTCGGTACACGGGCCCCAGCGCATCTGCCTCGGCGCTGGGTATGGACAAACTCGCCTTCGCGGCCGTCGCGGTGGCGTCTGGGCTGCCTACGCTGCCGAGGCAGCTGGTTGATGCAGATGCCGAGAGTCCGTCCTTCGAGCCCCCTTTCATCGTCAAGCCCCGCTTTGGCGGTTCGTCGATCGGCATCGAGGTCGTCTCGGACTACGCCACCGCGGTTGAACTGGCCGCTACGTCACCGCTGATGCGCGACGGAGCGGTCGCCGAGCCGTTTATCTCGGGGAGCAGGGACGTCAACGTCGCTGTGCGCACCTACCCCAAGCTCGAGCTGTCGGCTCTGGAAGCGCCCGCCCGGCCCGAGGGCGGTCCGATATACAGCTACGACCAGAAATATCTCTCCGGAGGGGGCCTCGAAGGTTCGGAGCGGGAGCTGCCGGCGGTGCTTCCGTCGAGCATCGAAACCCGGATACGCGCCTACGCCGAGCAGGTGGCCCGGGTGGCGGCGTTGCGGTCGGTGGCCCGGATCGACTTCCTCGTGCGTGCCGAAGACATATGGGTCAACGAGGTGAACACGATCCCAGGGAGCCTGGCCGCTTACCTGTGGATCGATCCCCCCTTATCCAGATTCGAGCTGTTGTCGGGCATGCTCGCGGAGGCGGAGGGGGAGCCAGCCCGCCAGTTCACAGCAGTGGGTGCGGACGGCACCGCGCTGCAGAGCGCGGCCACGATCGCCCAAAAGCTCGGCTAGAGGTGAACGATCGGGCAGGTGAGGGTTCGGACGATCCCCTCGATCCCTTGCACCCGGGCGACAACCAGCTTTCCGAGCGCATCGACGTCATCAGCTGAGACTCTCACGATCACGTCGTAGGGGCCGGTGACGTCATCGGCCGATTCGACTCCTGGGATCTTGCGGACTTCGTCTGCCACCTGGGCGGCCTTGCCCACCTCTGTCTGGATGAGCACGTACGCCTGAACCACGAACCCTCCTTCGCTTTGGCGAGGACTATAACGGTCGGATCACTGTCCTTCCGAGCCGAGTCGCACGGAAGCCGCGTAAGGCCCCCCTTCGTCGTCGACGGTCTCGAATGTGACCCGTTGTCCTTGTCGCAGCGTTCGGAAGAGGCTGCCGTCCAGCGATCCCGCTCGCAGGTAGACAGGTTGTCGGTCGGCGTCGCGAACAATGACACCGGCACCGGTCTTGGGGTCGTAGATCTCGACCACGCCTTGCACGCCTCCGAGCGTAGTCGCCCCCGTCTTTGTGACGCTCAACTACCCATACGGTCGTCAAATGACACAAGAAATCTCGCCCGGGATTCTTGTGACGTTCAACTACCGATACGGTGCTCAAACGACACAAGAACGTTCAGGCCTTTTCGACCTTGCCGGCGCGGAGACAAGACGTACAGACGCGGATGCGGCGGCTGTTCGACCCGTGGCGGACTCGCACGCGCTGAATATTGGGTAACCAGCGGCGCGGCGTTCGCTTGTGCGAGAACGTCACGTTGCGACCGAAGGACGGCTCTTTACCGCATATCTCACATCGATAGGACATCGGGGGAAACCTCGAGGCGGCCGCAAGGCTAGCAGGGACCCTACATATACTCATCGGCCCCGCAGGGGAGGGCAGCCGTCACAGGGGAGACGCTGGTAGCAGTCATCCGGCTATTCCGCAGTCACGTCGACCACTATCGGACGGCGTTGAACCGCCTCAACGTCTACCCCGTGCCCGACGGCGACACGGGCACCAACCTTGCTCTCACTGCGTCAGCTATTGCTTCGGAGGTCGAGGGCATCTCGGAATTGGCAGATGTTTGCGACGCGGTCGCGCACGGCTCGCTGATGGGGGCTCGAGGCAACAGCGGCGTGATTCTCAGTCAGATCCTGCGCGGGATCACGAACCGGCTCCGAGCCGAGGAGAGCCTGAACGCCCAGGCAATGGCGAGCGCGCTGGCAGACGGCGCCGACGAGGCTTACTCCTCGGTTCTCCGCCCTCAAGAGGGCACGATGCTGACGGTGATCAGGGAGGCAGCTCGAGCAGCCCAGCGGGCCGCTCATGCCGGCGCTGAATCAGCCGTGCTCGACGCCGCCTATGAGCAAGGCGAGCTGGCGCTTCGTCGGACGCCCGAGCTGCTCCCAGTCCTGCGCGAGGCGGGAGTGGTGGATGCCGGCGGGGCGGGAGTCTTGCTCCTATTAGCGGCTTTCGCTGAGGAAGCTGGAGGCGAGTCCCCGGCGCTCCCGGATGACCTGCTCAGAGCAGTGCCGGCCGGGACCATCGCGGCGGCAGATGAGCCGTTCTTCGAGGTAATACTTCTCTTAGACGCGAACGAGACGGGAATCTCAGAGTTGCGCGACAAATGGAGTTCGCTCGGGGACTCGGTCGTGACAGTCGGCGTTCCCGGGGCATACAAATGCCACCTCCACACCAGCAGTGTTGGGCCCGCGATCGAAGCCGCACTGGACGTCGGCCGTGCTCACGACATTGAAGTCAATGACCTACGGGATCTCTCCTTCCAACCGATTCCCGGCTCCGCGGCGGCTGACATCGGGGTGGTGGCCGTGGTCGAAGGGCGGGGCCTGGTGGAGACCTTCCGGCAGCTCGGCGCCCAAGCGGTGGTAAAGGGAGGGGCTGCGCTCAACCCTTCCACGAGCGAGCTGCTGGCCGGAGTCGAAGTTGCGCCGGCTTCAGAAGTTGTTCTCCTTCCCAATCACCCGGACGTTCTCCCGGCTGCTGCTCTCGTCGATGGCCTGACTCCCAAGCGAGTCCATCTCGTTCCGACGCGATCTATGACGGAGGGGATTGCCGCCATGGTCGCCTACCAGCCGGAACTCGAGGCAGCCGAGACACTCAGACGCATGACGGAAGCGGCAGCGAGGATCACCGACGGGACCGTCCGTGAGGTGGCAGAAGGCGATTGGATCGGACGGTCTGCGGAGGAGGTGCTGGCGGCCGGAGGGACGCCGGCGGAAGCCCTCTTATCACTGCTGGAACGTATCGTTCCTCCCCAAGCAGAGCTAGTGACGATGATTCTCGGCCTTGAGGCAGAAAACGACGCCACCGAGCAGGCGCTCGGCTGGCTCGAGGTGAATCGCCCACAAACCGCTACGGAAACCGCGATCGGGGAGCAGCCTGTGTACGCCTACTACATATCTGTCGAGTGAGCGGCCGGAGTCTCGCTTATCTAGCCGACGTTCCCGTCACCAAGGTGAAGGGATTGGGGGGTGCCCGCGGCCAAGCGCTCCAGCAGGAGGGGATTTCGTCGGTAGCCGATCTCCTTCTGCACGTTCCGCGCCGCTACATCGATCGGCGGACCACCCTGCCGCTGCGTGACGTTCGCGAGGGGGAGGAGGTGACGGTCGTGGCCGAGGTCACCGAGGTGAACTCCCGTCGCCCACGGCGGAATCTCACTCTCGTAGAGGCGATTCTGTTTGACGGAACCGGTTATCTGTGGGTCGTCTGGTTCAACCAGCCGTACCGGAAGGACCAGTTCCCACCTGGGACCGAGGTAGCCGTGTTCGGCAAGGTGGAGCGCTTCCGTGGCCGGCTCCAGATGAACAGTCCGGCGGTGGACAAGCTCTCACGGGAGGCGATTGCCACCGGCCGCGTGGTCCCCGTCCACCCGAGGGCGGCGAAGGTCGCGCCGTGGGACCTTCGCCGGGCCATACACAACGCCCTCAAGCGCAGCCGTCCCGTCTCCGACCCGATCCCGAGCGACATCCTCCAGCGCCTTCAGCTGGTCGATCGCGATCAGGCCCTCTCGAACATTCACTTTCCCGAGTCTCTGGACGTCGTTTCCGACGCCAGGCGTCGGCTCGTATTCGACGAGCTGTTTCGACTGGAGATAGCTCTGGCGATCTCCAAACAGCAGGTCATCGACGAAGCGGTCGGCATCGCCCACGAACCGGCCGGTGAGCTGGTCGAAGCCTTCATCTCGGGTCTTCCCTTCACTTTGACCTCCGCCCAGCAGAGATCGATTGCGGAGCTTCAGCGCGACCTGGCCGCATCCCATCCGATGCATCGGCTACTTCAGGGTGAGGTGGGGTCCGGCAAGACGGTGGTGGCGGTGGCCGCGCTGCTCATTGCCGTGGAGGGCTCATATCAAGGGGCGGTCATGGCGCCGACCGAGGTGCTCGCCGAGCAGCACTACCTGGCCATTCGACATCTCCTGGAGATGGCCGGACTCCGCCCCACCTCCGGGTCGCTTTTTGAGGCTCACTCCGAAAGATCGGTCACGCTGGGCCTACTCACCTCCAGCCGAGCTGAAGTCAACTTCAGGGAACTCGGCTCATCATCGCGAGAGGAGGTCCTGTCCTGGATCGCCAAGGGAGAGATCGACATCGTCGTTGGCACTCACGCACTGATACAAGAAGGGGTCCACTTCGCTCAGCTCGGAGTGGCGGTAGTTGACGAGCAACATCGTTTTGGCGTGCATCAGCGCGTCAAGCTGAAAGAGAAAGCCCAGGATGCCGATCCCGATCTGCTGATCATGACCGCCACGCCGATTCCGAGGACGCTGGCGATGACGCTCTACGGCGACCTCGACGTCACCCTCCTGGACGAGATGCCGCCCGGCCGGTCACCCGTTCGGACACAAACTCTTTCGTGGAACCAGGTCGACGAGGTCTACGACCGAATTCGGACCGAAGCCGCGGCCGGCCATCAGACCTTCGTCGTGTGTCCGCTCGTCGACGACAGCCCCAAGGTCCAGGCGGCCTCCGCCACTGCGTCCTACCAGCGTCTGCAGAAAGAACTGGCCGACCTGAATGTGGGACTGCTCCACGGCCAGATGCGACCCCGTGACAAAGAAGAGGTCATGGCGTCATTCCGAGCAGGAGACCTCGCCGTCCTGGTAGCGACGACCGTGATCGAAGTGGGCATCGACGTTCCCAATGCAACCCTCATGATCATCGAGGACGCGGAGCGTTTCGGACTGAGCCAGCTCCATCAGCTCCGCGGCCGAGTCGGCCGGGGCACGGCAGCCTCGAGCTGCATCCTGCTGACCGACCCCGCCACAGTCGAAGCCCAGGCGCGGATTCAGGCGATGGTTGCCACCAACGATGGGTTTGCCCTGGCAGAGGAGGACCTGCGGATCAGAGGGCAAGGGACCGTCTTCGGCGCCAAACAGTCGGGCGCCACCGACCTTAAGCTCGCCGACATTCTCCGCGACGTTGACATGCTCACCAAGGCGCGTCGGGAGGCCTTCGGACTCGTCGCCGCTGATCCACGTCTCTTGAACCACACCGAGATCGTCGACGAGGTGCGGGCTCTCGTCGGCACCGAAGCCGGCTGGCTCTCGATCTCATGAGGATCATCGCGGGCAAGGCGAAGAGAAGGTCTCTTCGGGTTCCCTCTCAGGACACGCGGCCCATGACCGCCCGGGCTCGAGAGGGGCTCTTCTCGAGCCTCGGGCCGATCGAGGGTGCCCGAGTGCTCGACCTGTACGCAGGCTCCGGATCCCTTGGGCTGGAGGCGCTCAGTCGTGGGGCTCGATCGGCGACGTTTGTCGATCGATCGCCCGACGCAGTCGATGCCCTTGAAACGAATGTGCGGGAGCTCAGTCTCGGGGGAACCGTCCTCGCTTCGTCCGTAGGAGCTTTCCTGCGTCGCTCGTCGCAGACATTCGATCTCGCCTTCGTTGACCCCCCATATGCGGAGTCGCTAGCTTCCGTAATAGAGGTCATGTCGGAACTGGAGCCGCGGCTGGCGCCGGGAGCTACCGTGGTTGTACGTCGGAGGGTGGGCGAAGACCCTCCCAAGCCGCCTTCAGGCCTACATCTAGTCTCACGTCGCCGGTATGGGGACGACGAACTGTTTCGCTATCAGAAAGACACCCGATGACCACCGCCTTGTGCCCCGGCAGCTTCGATCCGCCCACCAAAGGCCACGTCGACGTAATCATGCGAACGGTCTCCGTCTTCGACCATGTCGTCGTCGCCGTCATCCGCAATCCCTCCAAGAGCCCTGCCTTCACCGCCGAGGAGCGCGTCGAGATGCTCGAAGAGATATTCGAAGATGAGCCGAAAGTGGAGATCGGATCGTTTGAAGGGCTTCTCGTTGATTACGCCCGCTCCCAGGGAGTGGATGTCATTGTGAAGGGACTTCGAGCCGTCACCGACTTCGAGTACGAGCTG